>JBEQBK010000101.1:0-9228 GCA_041639855.1 Halobacteriaceae archaeon
CGGCTACTGGACCGTCCCCGACGAGCGCGGGAACGGGTACGCGACGGAAGCCGCCGAACTCTGCGTTCGGCACGCCTTCGACGACCGGGGGCTGCACAAGGTGGTCGCCCGCGCGTTCAGCGACAACGAGGCCTCAGAGCGAGTCCTCGAAAAGGTCGGCTTCGAGGAAGAAGGCCGCCTTCGGGAACACCGCTACGTGGACGGCGAACACCGAGATATGACGCTGTACGGGTTGCTGGCGAGCGAGCGCTAGAAGAGAAGTCTTAGTCTCTGCGGTAGCCGTTCCAATATGATCCGGAACGCGAGCGTAGCGAGCGTTCCGTTGCTCGCGGTTGACACCGCTCGCTCTACGCGGTCGCCAGAGGCGACCGCGCTTTTCCCCAAGTTTTTGCGTTGACGGGCGCCGAAGGCGCCCGCACAACGGAAAAAGTGGGGTTTCCTACTGGTAGTCGACTTCGCCCTCGCCCTCACCGACCCAGGCGTCGCGGTCGGGTTCGCGGGCGTTGAGCGGGTCCAGGTCCTTGTACCAGGGGACGTTCTTGAGTTGTTCTTTGTTGTACACCAAGTCGTGTTTGGTGTCGCCCGTGAACTCGAAGTTCTCCGTCAGGAGAATCGCGTCGACGGGACAGACCTCCTCGCAGAGCCGGCAGTAAATGCACTGCCCGATGTGGAGGTTGTACTGCTCCCCGTTGCGCATGTCGTCGGTGACGATCTGGATGGTGTCGTTCGGACACACCTTCTCGCACTGGCGACACCAGATGCAACGCTCCTGGGAGAACTTGTGCACACCCCGGAAGCGCGCCGACACTTCGGGCGCCTCGTCGGGGTACTCGACGGTGAACGTGTTGCCGTCGAGGGCGTGTTTCATCGTCGTGGCCATGGATTTGAACAGTCCGATCATGCGATGACACCCACGATTACGGCCGTGAGAACCAGGTTGGCAAAGGAGAGCACCAGCATGCCCTTCCAACCGATCTGGATGAGCTGGTCGATACGCACTCTGGGCAGCGCCGAGCGACACCACTGGGTGAAGAGGAAGATGACCCAAATCTTCGCGAGGAACCAGACGATTCCCAGCGCGGCGGGACCCGGACCGGCCGGGCCGCCGAGGAACAGCGTCGTCACGATGCCCGCGCCGAGGAAGATGTGGATGAACTCCCCCATGTAGAACAGGACGAAGTAAATACTGGAGTACTCCGTCATGTACCCAGCCACAATCTCGGTGGGGGCCTCGGGCGTGTCGAAGGGGTTCCGGCCGACCTCCGCGAGGTTCGCGATCATGAACAGCACGAACGCGAAGGGGTTCACGATGGCGTACCACGAGGGGATGGCGAACCCGGCGACCGTGAACAGCGTCTCCTGCTGTGCGGCGACGATTTCCGACATCTGGAGCGTGCCCGCGAACAGCACGACCGACGCCGCGGTGACGACGAGCGGAATCTCGTAGGCGAGGTTCTGCGCGACGGCGCGCAGTCCGCCCAGGAACGAGTACTTGTTGTTCGATGCGTAGCCGCCCATCAGCAGGCCCATCGAGGCCAGCGAGGCGACGGCGAAGACGTACACCAGACCGGTCTCGGGGTCCGCGAGATGGATGCCCGAGCCCATCGGGATGACCGCGAAGCCGAGCAGCGCGGAGCCCGCGAGGACGATCGGCGCGAGGTCGTAGGCCGGCCGGTCCACGCCTTCCGGGATGATGAGCTCCTTCGACATCAGCTGGACCGCGGCGGCCGGGATGATGAGTAGGCCGAAGGGGCCGTGCCGGTTAACCGCGATGCGGTCGGTGAACGCCGCGGTTATCTTCCGCTTCGCCCACGGGCCGGCGACCCCGGCCTGCGCGAGCATCACGTTCCCGATGAGGAACGCGCCGAGGAACGCGGCGATACCCGTCATCAGCGGGCCGTCGCCCATTCCCAGCAGCGAGCGAATCGTCTCGACGAGAGGAGCGGATGCCATTACCGGTCCACCTCCCCGAGAATCACGTCGAGGCTACCGAGCGTCGCCACGAGGTCCGCGATGAGTTCGCCCTCGGACATCTCGTCGAGGGGGGCCAGGTTACAGAAACACGGCGAACGGATTTTGAAGCGACCCGGCTGCTCGGTTCCGTCGGAGCGGATGTAGATGCCGAGTTCGCCCTTGGCGCCCTCGACCGCCCGGTACGTCTCGGTGTCGTTGTCCGGGCGCAGCGTCCGGGGGACGTTGGACTGGATGTTGCGCTCGTCCTCGGGCCAGTCCTCCAGCAGGTCCACACACTGTTCGATGATACGCGCGGACTGTTCGACCTCGCGCATGCGGACGAGGAGGCGAGCGTAGTTGTCGCCGCCGTCCTCGGTGACGACGTCCCAGTCGAGCTCGTCGTAGTAGCCGTAGGGGTCGTCGCGGCGCAGGTCGTAGTCGATGCCGGACGCGCGGGCGACCGGTCCGGTGACGCCGTAGTCCTTGGCGACCTCGGGGTCAAGGTAGCCGGTGTCGACGGTCCGGATCTGGAAGATTTCGTTCGACGTGATGAGGTCGTGGTACTCGTCGAGGCGCTCGGGGAGCTCGTCGAGGAAGTCACGGATGTTCTCGAAGAACTCCTCGCGGGGTTCGGGGAGGTCCCAGACCACACCACCGAGACGGAAGTAGTTGAACATCATCCGCTGGCCGGTGAGGTCCTCCAGAATCTTCTGGACCGTCTCGCGGTCCCGCATCGCGTACATGAAGATGGCCGTGAAGTCGCCGTAGATGTCCAGGCAGAACGTTCCGAGCGCGAGCATGTGTGCGGCGATTCGACACAGCTCCGCGCCCATCGTCCGGATGATTTGGGCGTACTCGGGCACCTCGATGTCCGCGAGGTCCTCGGCCGTCCGGGCGTAGGCCCACTCGTTGAGCAGGCCGGCGCTGGCGTAGTCCCAGCGGTCCGGGTACGGCATAATCTGGTATCTATAATTCCCGTTCTGGGCCATCTGTTCCTCACAGCGGTGGAGATAGCCGATGTCGGGCTCCACGTCGGCGACCTGTTCGCCGTCCAGCACCGTCTCCAGGTGGAGGACACCGTGGGGAGCCGGGTGGTGGGGCCCGATGTTGAGGAACATCGTCTCCGAGTCCTCCCCGCTGGAGTGGTCCTCAAGCGGGTTCTCGTGTTGCGAGAAGGAGACGACCTGTGGCTTGGTCTGGTTGTAGTCCTTCGAGAGGGGGTGGCCCTGCCACGTCTCGGGGAGGAGAATGCGCCGGAGGTCGGGGTGCTCCTCGTAGTTCACGCCGACGAGGTCGTAGGCCTCGCGCTCGTGCCAGTCGGCCGCGCTGAACACCGGTGCGCCCGACTGACTGGTCGGGTTCCGCCGCGAGGTGGGAACGACGACGCTGACCTCGTTGGTCGGGTCGTCGTACTGCTTGAGGTGGTAGATGGACTCGTAGCGGTCCTCGTACTCCTCGGCGGAGACACAGGAGAGGTGGTCGAAGCCGGCCTCGTCTCTGAGCGTCGAGAGGACGTCCTGCACGCCGTCGGCGCGCACGACGAACCCTTCCGCGTTCAGGTGTTCCTCCCGGTCGATGACGTTGTCGCCGAGCAGTTCCTCGATGGCGTCGTAGTCGACGCCGCTCTCGGGGACGGCGACCTCGGTCTCTGTCTCGTCGTCGGGTTCCTTTTGTGTGCTCATATCAGGGGGAGTCGCCGAAGTTGTAGCGCATCGCCAGCGTCTCCTCGTCGATCTCCTGGGAGAGTTTCTCGACGAGCTCGTCGCGTTCGAGGTCGCCGAACTCCTCCAGCTCGTAGGGCTTGACCGTGACGGGCGAGGACTCGCCGTTCGCGATGCGCTCTTGGAGTTTCACGACGCCGTAGACCAGCGCCTCGGGGCGAGGGGGACATCCGGGAACGTGGATGTCCACGGGGATGACCTCCTCGGCGCCCTTGATGACGTTGTACCCCTCCTGGAACGGACCCCCGGAAGCGGAACAGTTGCCCATGTTCACGACGAACTTGGGCTCGGGCATCTGGTCGTAGACGCGCTTCATGCGCGGGGCGAACTTCGAGACGATGGTCCCGGGGACGATCATCACGTCGGCCTGCCGGGGCGAGGCGCGGGGCACACCGGAGCCGAAGCGGTCGAGGTCGTGTTTGACCGCGTAGGTGTGCATCATCTCGATGCTGCAGCAGGCGATGCCGAACTGCAGCATGAACATCGAGGAGCCCCGGACCCAGTTCATGAACTTGTCGAACTTGGTGAGGATGAACGGCGAGGAGCCGAAGGCCTCCCGGAGCTTCGAGTTGAACCGGTTGTCGAGACCCTGCCCCATGCGGGCCTCGCGGGTCTTCGTCAGTACGTCGTCGCCGGCCGTCGAACGTGAACTGTCACTCATTATTAAACTTGCCTCCCCTCTCGGTACTCGGTGCTGCGGACCCATTCGACCGCGCCGCTGCGCCACGCCCACGCGAGACCGACGACGAGAATGCCGATGAACACCAGCATGGGAGCCAGGGCCGCGACCGGACCGGCCGACTCCACGGCCGAGCGGTAGATGACCGTCCACGGGAAGATGAGGACGGTCTCGATGTCGAAGACGACGAACAGCAACGCGACCATGTAGTACTGGATGTTGAACCGGAGACGAACTCCCCCGGTGGGGACCTCGCCACTCTCGTAGACGGCCCGCTTCCCCTGCTCGGGGACGGTGGGGCGCAACAGCGAGGAGACGGTCATCATCCCGACGGGGATGAGGAGACCGACGAGCCCGAGCGCGCCAACTGCTATCCACTGATTCATGTGATTCGATACGCTCCTAGACCGCGATTGGGAAGCCACCCCTATAAGCGTTGATTCTTGCGCCGTGCACCGAAAACCCCGCTGTGTGGCCTACTCGTCGCGGAACGCCGCTGTACCCTGCTCGTGGAGCTCTCTGGACACCCGAGCGACTTCATCGCCCTGCCCCTCGTGGAAGCCGACGAGGCGCTCGCGGAGCTCGTCGTGCTCCCGAGCGAGAATCTGGACCGCCGAGAGCGCGGCGTTGCCGGACTTGCCCGCGTCCACCGCGGTGATGGGCGCGCCGCTGGGCATCCCCAACACCGAGTCGACGGACTTCTCCTGAACCGGCACGCCGATGACCGGCACCGGGTAGGCGATGGACGCGGTCATGTTCGGCAGGTCCGCGGACTTGCCGCCCGCGCCCGCAACGATTACATCCAGTCCGCGCTCGCGGGCCGTCTCCGCGTAGGCATACATCAGTTCGGGCGTGCGATGCGCGGAGACGACGTAGGACTCGTAGGTGAACCGCTCTTCGGGGGGGTCGTCGTAGTCCGTAACCTCCGCAAAGTCCAGTTCGTCGAGGGTCTCCGAGGCCGCCGCCATCGTGGGCAGGTCGGAGTCAGAACCCATGATGATGCCGATTTCCGGCACGGCTTCGGGGTCCCTGTCGGTCTGTGCTTCCTCGTGTAGGTCGTCGATGAGGTCGTCCAGTTCACTCATTATTGAACGTACAGCCGTCGCGCGCGTCGCGAACGCGTGCCAACAGTTCCGCGGCCGGTTCGCCCTCAGTCGGGACCGCCGTGAGGTGGCCCATCTTTCGTAGGGGGCGAACCTCCTCCTTGCCGTACCAATGGAGGGAGACCCCCTCGCGGGCGAGCGCGTCCTCGTACCCGGCCAGTTCGGCCGGCTCCGGCTCCGCCACGTCGCCCAGAATGTTGGCCATCGCCGTCGGGTCCCGAAGCGCCGTCGAACCCAGCGGAAGCCCGAGCACGGCGCGGACGTGCTGTTCGAACTGCGAGGTCGCGGCGCCCTCGATGGTGTAATGCCCGGAGTTGTGCGGGCGGGGCGCGATTTCGTTGACGAGGATTTCGTTTGCCTCGCCCTCCTGTTGTCTTTCGAATAGCTCGATTCCGTACACGCCCCGGCCGTCCATCGCGTCCAGCACGTCCAGCGCCACGTCGCGGGCGCGCTCGGCCGTCGCGTCGTCAGTCCGCGCGGGGACGACGCTTTCCCGGAGAATCTCTTCCTCGTGGACGTTCTCCCCGAGCGGGAAGGCGTCGCGCTCGCCCTCGCCCTTCACGCCGATGACGGAGAGTTCGCGCTCGAAGTCCACGAGGCGCTCGACGATGAGCTCCGAACAGTCCCCGAAGAACGCCTCCGCGTCCGAAACGGACGAAACGGGTGCGTTCCCGCGGCCGTCGTACCCCCCGGTACGGGCTTTGGCCATCGCCGGGCGACCGAGCTCGTCGAGCGCTGCTTCCAACTCGTCGGGGCCGTCAACCCCCTGGAATTCGGGCACCGGCACGCCCGCGTCGGCGAGCGCCTCGGTCTGGACGAGCTTGTCTTGAATCGTTCGCAGGGTGTCCGGCGATGGGTGGACCGGGACCCCCGCGTCGGCGCCGACCCGCTCCATCAGGTCGGGGTCGGCGAGCTCGATTTCGAAGGTGAGCGCGTCGGCGCGCTCGGCCAGTTCGGCGACGGCGCCCGCATCATCGAACCCCGCGACGATTTGGTCGCGGGCGAGCGCGGCAGCCGGGCAGTCCGGCGTCGGGTCCAAAACGACGAGTTCGACGCCCAGCGGTGCGGCCGCCTCGGCCATCATCCGGCCGAGTTGGCCCCCGCCAACGACGCCGAGGGTGTACCCGTCAGTCGGCAGCGTCCCCGTCACGGTAGAAGCGCGTCGGTGCGCCCGCTTAAGCTTCCCTACTCGGGACGGCCGGGCCGGCCCGATTCGATGTGCCGTTCCCGTCGGTTCCCTCGACGAACACGACGACGCGGGTGGCGCTGTTCGGCACGTCGATTGTGATGGCGTATGGACCCAGCATCCGGTAGCCGTCGAGCGCGGCCGAGAGGTTCCCGGCGTGGCGCTCGCGCGCGAGGACGACCGGTGGCGGGCCGTCCCCGAGCTCAACCATCGCCGGCAAGTCGGCGGTGTAACCCGTCGTGGCGTTCATCGCGGCGAAGTACCACGGCAACGGGAGCCGGTTGGTCCACTCCCGGAAGTGCTCGCCGTAGAACATCACGTCCACGTCCGGGTCGTCGGCGTTGATGGCCGCTTCGGCCGCCGCGAACGCCGGTTTCATGTTGTCGTCGGGTTGGCCGAACTGGACCATCGGCGTGTCGTCCTGCGCGTGCGTGAACGAAGTGGAGACGGCCGCCGCGCCGACCTGCCCACCGACGAGCAGGAGTACGACCGCCGCGAGCGCGACGCCGGGACGGTCGTCCGCCGCGAGCGCCGCCCGTCCCCGTCGGACGACGACGCCGAGGCCGACGGCCGCAGGCACGGCGAGCGGGACGACCATGTGGACGACCCCCCACGGCGCGGGTGAGATATCCGACGCGAGCGGGTAGACCAGCCCCGCGAGGGCGCCCCAGTAGAAGCTGAAGGCGACGGCGTCTCGCTCCCCCCCGTACCGGTCGACGAGGAAGCCGAGCAGGGCGAACGCCGTCAGCGGGAGCGCCCCCGCGACGACCACGTTCAGGTAGTCCAGCAGGTAGGGCAAGTAGGGGTGGCTCTGGTGGCCGCCGGCGATCCACATCGACGTGAACTCGTTCCACGAGCCGACCGTCGCCGCGCCGACCACGCCCGGCCACGCGGCTGGACTCCCGAGCGCGTTCCAGATGTCGGGCCGCGGCGCGTAGAAGAAAACGAAGACGAACAAGAAGGCCGCGAGCGACCCCGCGACGGCCGTCGCCTGGCGGCGCGCGCCGCGGACGAGCCAGTCGAGGACGGCGTAGAATCGGTCGCCGAAGCCCTCGCCCGCCCGCGCGAGCAGAAACCGCCGGTCCGCGAGGAGAACGAGGGCACAGCCCCACGCCACCAGGTCGACGACGATGAACTCCTTGGTCGTCGTCGCCAGCGCCAGCGAGACCGCCGCGGCGAGGGTGTATCTGGCCTTGCCGGTGTCGAACGCGCGCACGGCGAAGCCGACCGCGACGAAGGCGAACCCCGCGACCAACACGTCGCTGCGCATGAACCGCGAGTAGTAGAGCAGGACGGGGTTCGCGGCGAGCAGGAACGCCAAACATCCCACCTCGGCGTCGCGCAGGCGTTCCCGGAAGAGGAGCGCCGCCAGCGGCAGGAAGGCACCGACGAGCGCGACGGGGAGGCGCATGACGAAGTCGCTCGGGCCGAAGAGTTCGAAGAGGCGGCGGTTGGTCTGGAAGAGGAACGGCCCGTGAACGACGGAGTCGTACTGGTAGGCCCCGGTGCGGACGTATTCGAGAACCCGGAAGGCGACGCGCCCCTCGTCCCAGTGGGCCATCCGCCAGCCCAGCGCCCACAGTCGGGCAACCAGCGCGAGGACGGTGGCGACCGCGACCGCCGCGAGCGCTTCGCGGCCGACCTGTCGCCCCCGGATGTCACCGCTCATCATCGGCCCGTTGGGTGCACGGGGCATACGCTTTTCCGTCCGATACCGCCGGACCGAACGAGGTCCGGCGTCGGCCGTCGGCCCCCCGTGTCGTGTTCGTTCACGGGGTCGCGCTGCAGACCGGCGGGTTCGTCCGGGACGCCGTCCTGTGTATAACGGCACCTATTTTATCACCCTCCCACAATCGCCGCCCATGGTAGCACTGGGACTGGTGGTCGCCGAGTTCAACCGCTCGGTCACCGAACCGATGGAGGAGCGCGCCCGCGAAACCGTCGCGAAAGCGGGCGCCGACCTCGTCGACACGGTCCACGTACCGGGGGCCTACGACGCCCCGCTGGCCGCGGACCGGCTCGCCCGCCGCGAGGGGGTCGACGCCGTGGCCGTTCTCGGCGCCATCGTCACCGGTGACACCGAACACGACCGCGTCATCGGCGACGCTATCGCGGAGCAGCTCTCCGAGGTGGCGCTCGAACGGGACACGCCCGTCACGCTGGGCGTCACCGGGCCCGGGATGTCCGGCGCCGAGGCGCGCGAACGCACCGACAAGGGCGGGGAGGCCGTCGAGAGCGCCCTCTCGCTCGTTTCCGAACTGCCGACCCCACAACAATGACCATGGATTTCGCGGACCGACTCACGCGCGTCGAACCGAGCGCCACGCTCGCCATCAGCAACCTCGCGACCGAGTTAGAGGAACAGGGCGAGGACGTGGTCGACCTCTCCGTCGGCGAACCGGACTTCCCCACGCCCGAGAACATCGTCGAGGCGGGGAAGGACGCGTTGGACGCCGGCCACACGGGGTACGCCTCCTCGAACGGCATCACCCCGCTGCGCGAGGCCATCGCCGCCAAACTCGGCGAGCAGGGACTGACCCAGTACGCCGCCGAGAACGTCATCGTCACGCCGGGCGCGAAGCAGGC
>JBEQBK010000102.1:0-9154 GCA_041639855.1 Halobacteriaceae archaeon
CAGACCAGCGTGTGACCGTCGAGGGCGCGCTCCGCGAGTTCGAGTTGGTACTCGCGGTCCTCCAGAAACTCCGACTCCAGCATCGGGTGGTCGACCCCGACGCGACGCTCGTTCTCGACGGCCATTTAGCCTGTTTTGGCCGTCCTCGCGGTTAAACCCTCGGTGGGCGGGGTGAAAGTGGAACGCGTCCGGTCGCGGGAACGAACGTGACACGCGGCGGGAACGCGTCCGGTCGCGGGAACGAACGTGACACGCGGCACATCACTCGACGGCGGGCCGAGCGCCCGCGTTCAGGCTCTCGCGGGGGTCCGCGTCTCCCGCACGAACGCGGTGAAGTTCGCGAACAGCTGTTTTGCCTCGAAGGCCGCGGCGTAGTTCTCGTCGGTGATGCCGTCGAGAACGGCCTCCATTCGCGCGTCGCTCAGCTGGTCGTCCTTCCCCTCGGTGACGTGTCGCGCGGTCTCGGGGTCGTACTCGGGGTGGAACTGCACGCCGAAGGCCCCCCCTTTCCGGAAGCCGTGAATCCCGTAGTCGTTCTCCGCCAGGAGTTCGGCGCCGGGCGGGAGTTCCGCCACCGTATCGGAGTGGGTCGTGAAGACCGTGAACGACGAATCGACGCCCTCCAGCAGGGCGGAGTCGCCGACCCGCTCGACCTCCCGGTAGCCGATTTCGTACTCGCCCATATCCTCGACCGTTCCCCCGAGCACGTCCGCGAGGAACTGGTGGCCCCAACAGACACCCAAGGCGGGGAGCCCCCGGTCGAGTGCCCCGTCGACCCACTCGCGAAGGGGCGCCTGCCAGTCCTCGCGGTCGTACACCGACGAGCGCGACCCGGAGACGACGAAGCCGTCGTAGGCGAAGGTCTCGGGCACCTCACGACAGGTCACGTCGAACTCGGCGAGGTCGGCGTCGAGTTCGCGCCGGAAGTTGCGCGCGGCGTGGGGTGACCCGTGCGAGGCATCCAGGAAGGCGAGTCGCGGTCGGTTCATCGCTGGCAGGGAGAAACGGCTCCGGGCATCTATGGGTTTCGGCCCCGCCAACTCGTGTCGCTACTCCGTTCGTCGCACTACGCCGTGTGCTCGTCCAGAAACGACAGCAACGCGTCGTTGACCGGGCGCGAGCGCTCGACCGTGACGAGGTGGCCGGCGCCCTCGAAGCCGTGGAACTCGCCCCGAGGGAGCCCCTCGGCCAGCGCCCGGCCCGCGTCCGCGGGGACGGCTCGGTCCGCCTCGCCGTGGAGCACGAGCGCCGGGAGCGCACACTCGTAGAGCTCCCCGGAGCGGTCGAACCCCTCGAAGGCACCGCGCTGGGCGGCGAACCCCTCCGAATCGGCGTCGCCGGTTCGCCACTCGGCGATACCCTCGATTACATCGGGCTGTTCGGCCATGAAATCGGCCGAGAGCGCGGCCTCCATTCCCTCGGTTCCGAGGCGGTCGTACGCCTCGGCGAGCCGGTCGCCCGACGCCGCGGTTCCGACGAGCGTCAGCGAGCGCGCCCGCCCGAAGCGAAAGGCGTACTCTAAGGCGACGGCGCCGCCCAGCCCGAGGCCGACGAGGTGGGCCGAATCGGCGTTCGCGTCCGCGAGCACCGCGTCGAGGTCGGCCGCGAGCGTCGGAACCGAGTACGGCCCGCCGGGAGCGTCCGAGCGCCCCGTCCCGCGGAGGTCCGCCACTAGCGAGCGGTAGGGGCCCGAAACCGCGCGGTGTTGCCAGCCCCACTGCCACGCGCCGTAGCCCGCCTCGCCCACGAACGCGACGGTTTCGCCCTCGCCCTCGGTTTCGTAGTAGAGCGCCGTGCCGTCGCGGGTCGTCTCCATACCACCCGCTGTGTGGGGGAGCGGTTTCCCTCCGTCGGAACGACTATACGGTTCGTTGACGAATTCGGGTCTAATGGTCGAGGCGCCACAGAGCATGGAGTACGACCCCGAATCCGGCGAGTACGTGGTCCCCGACGCCTTCGACGTTCCCGGCGAGTTGCACACGACCGTCGTCACCGCGGTGGCGGCCGCCATGGATGCCGAACCCGACGAGTTGGAGAACCTCTACGAGCGGGTTGACCCCGACGCCTTCGAACGGGTCTTCGAGCCACACCCCGACGGCACCCGGCGCGCCGGCGGCCGCCTCACGTTTCCCTTATCGGACGCGGTCGTCACGCTCCACAGCGACGGGACACTCAGAATAGAGCCCTAGAGCGAGCCGGGGACCGAGAGCGCCGCCGCGTGGTCGAGCCACTCCTCGACGGCCGCGTGGCCGTCGAAGCGCGCCGTATCGCTTCGCTCGTCGTAGGCCACGACGCCGAGGGCAGCGAGCTTCGGCAGGTGGGCGTGGCGCAGCGACGCGGCGACCCGCTTGTCGTGGTTCGGTGGTGCCGTGTCGTGCAGGTCCCGCTCCCACGCCGCGATGCGCTCCGCGAGGGCGTCGACCGGTGCGGCCCCCGTGCGCGACGCGAGACAGTGCACGAGCGCGCGCCGCCGCTGGGCGGAGAGCGCTTCGAAAACCGTGTCCTTGTCGACCGTGTGCCCCTCGTGCCCGCGCTCGGAGAGCTCCGGTCGCCGTTCTGTCCCGCTCATGCCACCGGCCCCCGTTCGTTGCAGTCCATCTCCCGGTAGTATCACCGGGTCCCCCCGGTATTCAAAAGCATACCTACGCCTCTAGGTGTCCGTCGCGAACAGCCCCGAGAGGAGTTTCCGCTCCGCCGCCCTGAGGTGTTGGTGAAGCGTCGCGGAGGAGATGCCCACCGAATCGGCCACTTCCTCGGCCGTGGATTCGCGGGGCCAGTCGTAGTAGCCCGCGAGGAAGGCGGTCCGCAGCGTCGAGCGCTGGCGGTCGGTGAGCCGCTCGACTGCGGTCTCCGGATTCTCGGTTTTCGCCCCCGCCGAGCGTGCCCGACGGCGTTTGCCGACGGGTTCGACGCCCGGGAACGCCGCCTGTACCCGGTCGACGACCCCTCGGACATCGGCACCGGCAGGCAGGTCCACGACGATTTTCGTGTCGCCGGCGTCGGAGACGGCCTCCCGGACCCGGGCGCCCTGCTCGGTGAGCAGAAGAATCATCGACGCACCGTGGTGGCGGAGTTCCAGTAGCCCCTGGTCCGCGGAGACGACGCGTCCGCCCTCGAAGCCCTCGCTTGCCCGCAGCGTGTCGAGGACCGGTTCCGGGTCGGTACCCGAAACCGTGGCATACGTCAGCGCACCGCCGCTCGTCGGGACGAGCCCTCGGTGCTCGATGCGACAGTCGTGTTCGATGGAGGCACGGACGAACGCCGACCCGTCGTCGGGCGCGTCGAACGCCAGTTCGGTGACGCCGTCGGCGAAGAGGAGCTCCTGGTGGCGGACCGCGGTGAGCGCGAACCCGACGACCGCGCCGAGGACGGCGAACGCCTCGCGCTCCCGGTCGCTGAACGCGTCGTCCCGGTTGGCGCACACCACGAGGACGCCGTCGACGGTGCTGCCGCGGGAGAGCGGCACCGTGATGCCCGGGGGGGTAGACTCCCCGCCGATACCGGGAAGCCCGCTGAAGTCGGGAATCACCTCGACGGTCCCCTCCTCCAGCGTGCTGACGGCCGGTCCCTCCGTGATTGGCCCCTCGGGGGGGCCGTCGAGGACCGTCCACTCGCCCATCGCGGTTCGGACGCTCAACCCGCCGTTGGCGTCGTCGCGCCCGCCGACCCACGCCGAGCGGTAGAGCTCCGATTCGACGAGCCCCTCGCAGAGCGCGCGCTCGACGCCGTCACGGCTGGTCTCCTCCAGCAGGCCGTCGATGACCGTCCGGATGAGCCCGTTGATGCGGTTGAGCGTCTTCAGCTCGTCGCGCTGGCGCGCGAGCGCGCGCTGGTTCTCCCGGCGCTCGGTCACGTCCCGCACGACGTTGACGACGCTCCCGTCGGGGAGCGCCGCAATATTGTTCTCCAGAGTCCGCTCCCCGTCCGGGCCAGTGACCGTGTCCTCGAAGCGGACGCGCTCCCCGGGTTCGAGCGAGTCGAGGCGCCGGTGGCCCGCGGCGACGGTCTCCTCGTCGGCGACCCCCGTCTCGGCGAGGACCTCAATCGGCTCGCCGATGAGTTCCTCGCGGGAGAGCCCGGAAACTTCCGCCGTCGCACGGTTGACGATATCGAAGCGCCGCTCGGGGTCCAGCGTGTAGATGCCGTCCGGCGCCGCGTCGACGATGGCCTCGTAGGTTTCGAGTTCCTTCTCCCGGCGGCGGCGCTCGCTCACGTCCCGGAAGTAAATCGAGAGCCCCGACTCGGAGGGGTACGCCCGGACTTCGAGCCACGTTCCGGGGTCGAAATGCGACTCGGCGACGAACGTCGTTGACTCCTGTGTCTCCATCGCCGTGCGGTACTCCGACTCGAATGGTTGGGTCGGCTCGTCGGGGAAGTCGTCGAAGAAATGCATGCCCGCGAGTTCGTCGGGGTCGCGCTCGAAGAACTCGGCCGCCGCCCCGTTGGCGTAGGTGATCCGCCAGTCGGTGTCCAGCGCGACGAACGATTCGGTGGTCCGCTCGTACACCTGCCTGACCCGCTCCTCCCCGCGGCGCTCCGCGCGGCGCCGGTCGAGGGCGTTGCGAACCCGGGCCGCGAGGACGGTCCAGCGCTCCGGCCCGTCGGCGCGGACGTAGCCGGTCGCGTTGCGCTCGATGGCGTCCGCCGCGACGGTTTCGGTCGAGAAGGCGAGCACGGGCATGTCCTCACAGAGTCCCCGGGCGGTTTCGACGGCGTCCAACAGCGCGTCGGGCGCGAGGTCGGCTCCCAGGACCACACAGCCGTGGTCGGCGCTCACCCTCCCGTCGGCGAGCGCGTCGGGCGGCCCGGCGTCGACCGGGAAGTCGCCGGCGTCCGAGAGCGCGTCCGCGCCCCGGGCGTCACCGGCGTAGAACACACGCGGCCCCTCAGTCATGGAACCTTTCAGTTCACACGGACAGATAACCGCTTCGTCGTGTCAGCGAGAACAGAACAGCGGCGGTCGGGTCCACGAAACACGCCCGGCGGTGCACACCGCCGCGCGGTTCTGTTCGAGGACACCCGGTAGCGTTCGCCGCCGGGCGCCTCTAGGACTCCTGTGCGACTTTCCGCAACACGTCGGGCGCCGATTCGAGCGCCTCGTCCAGCGCCTCCGTATCGGGACCGCCGCCCTGCGCGAAGTCCGGCGGGCCGCCGCCCCCGCCGCCGACCATCGCCGCGAGCTCGCCGACGACGCTCCCCGCGTCGACGGGGACGCCGTCGGGAACGCCGACGACGAACTGCGCGCCGTCCGCGCCGGAGCCGACGACCGCGACCTTCCCCTCCTCGACGAGGGCGTTCGCCGTCGCCCGGAGCTCGTCCATGTCGCCGTCGATGCGCTGGACCACGGCGACGGTATCGTCGATTTCGATTTCCTCGGCGCCGCCACCGGCGGAGGCGCGGGCCTCGGCGAGTTCCTCTTTGAGTTCCTCGATGCGCTTGCCCCGCTCCTTCCACTCCGTGAAGAAGCGCTCGGCCGTCTCGGGCACCTCGGGCGTGGAGACGTCGAACGTCGCCGCCGCGGCGAGCAGGTCGTCCTCCATCGACTGCACCTGTTCTACTGCCGCGTCGCCCGCTGCGAACTGGATGCGCTCGACGCCGTCCTGCACGCGCTCGGTGTTCAGAATCTTGATAGCACCGATGTCCCCGGTGCGTTTGACGTGCGTGCCGGCGCAGGCCTGCACGTCGTCGCCGACGTGAATGAGCCGGATTTCCGTGCCCGAGGGCACGCCGCCCTGGTAGAGGTCGAAGCCGTACTGTTCCTCGGCCTCGTGGCGGTCGGGCCACTCCTGGCGAACCGTCGTGTTGTCGGTGACGATTTCGTTGGCCGTCGCCTCGATTTCCTTGACTGTCTCGCGGTCCAGCCGCTCGTAGTGACGGATGTCGATGCGCGAGGAGTCCACGCCCTTCTGGGCGCCGGCCTGTCGGACGTGCTCGCCCAGCACCTCGCGGGCCGCGTGGACGACGACGTGGGTCGCCGTGTGGTGGCGCATCAGCCGCTGGCGTCGGCGGGCGTCGACCTGCCCGCGGACGAACTCGCCCTTGCCCGGGTGTTCATCGGTCCGGTGGAGGACGACGCCCTCCCGGACCTGAACGTCCTCCACTTGGACGGTGAGCTCGTCCGTCGACAGCGAGCCGCGGTCGCCGGGCTGGCCCCCGCCCTCGGGGTAGAACATCGTCTGGTCGAGCACGACGTCGTAGCCGTCCTCGCGCTCGAAGACGTCGAGGACGATGGCCTCGAAGTCGGTTCGGTACTGGTCGTCGTAGTAGAGCCGCTCCGTCTCGGGTAAATCGGAGAGCCGTTCGTCCTCGTCGGTCTCCGCCTCGAACTCGGAGCCCGAGTCGTGCCGGGAGGCGACGAGGGAGTAGAAGTCGTCGGGCGTGTCGACGCTCGCGCCCTCCTCGGCGGCGATCTCCTCGACCATATCGGGTTGCAGGCCGTGGGAGTCGTACAGCTCCACGAGCGTGGAAGTAGGGATGGCCTCGCCGCGCTCGGCGTGGTCCCTCGCGATTTGGCGGACACGACGGCCGCCCCGGTCGAGGGTCTCCCTGTACTTCTCAACCTCCGTCCGCACGATGTCGCGGATGCCGTCGCGGTTCTCGTAGTCGAGGCGCTCGGCCTGCATGTCCACGAGCTCGTCGAGGGGGGCGTCGACCCCGACGTTGTCACAGAGCCGCTTGGCACGCCGGAGGACCATCCGCGCCAAGTATCCGGTCCCGACACTAGAGGGGACGATGCCGTCGCCGAACATGTAGGCGAGCGCACGGCAGTGGTCCGCGATGGCGTACACGTCTTCCATCGGCTCCATCACCTCCCGGAGTTCGGAGACCGGTACATCGAGGCGGCGCGCGATGTTGTCCCGCGCGGTCGCCATGTCCTCGGCCTCGTCGATGTCCATGTGCCCCGCCAGCTTCTCGGCACGGTGGAGCAACTCTTCCTCCTCGTCGGTGTGCTCGATGCCGGCGTTCTCGCGGAGGAAGGAAATCATCTCGGGGTAGATGGCCTCGTAGATGGTGGGTGTGCCCTGGCTCATCCACGTCCAGCGCTCGATGCCGTACCCCGTGTCGATGATGCGGCGGTCCATCCGCGAGTACGAATTCCCGTCCTTCATCTCCACGTCGCCCTCGGGGTCCTGCTCGAAGCACATGAAGACGAGCGTGGCCAGTTCCAGGCCCTTGTAGATGACTTCGAAGGCGGGGCCGGCGTTGCCGCCGCCGACCCACGGGTCCTCGATGTAGGTGACCTCCTCCAGGTTCGCGCCGACCTCGGCGAGGAGTTCGTCGCAGTACTCGACCGTCTCTTCCTTCCAGTACTGCTCGCCCTCGTAGGCGTAGCCCGCGCCCTCCTCGGCGTTGAACGCGTGGTGGCCGCCCATCTCGAAGGCGATGAGATGCCTGCCAGTTTTCCCGACGTTGTCGATGTCGTTCATCCGGATACAGGGCTGGGACACCACCAGCGGATTGGCGGGCGGCGGCGTCGTGCCCCCGGTGACGAGGGGCTGGAAGTCGTAAATCGACGCCTGAGTCAGCAGAACGTCGTCGCGCCAGCGATTCGCGGCCACGGGGTAGGGGTCGATGCGCTCGTGACCGTTGCGCTCGAAAAAGGACAGGAACGTCTCTCGCATCCCCGTCAGGTCGAACTCCTCCCCGAAGCCGGCGTCGTCGATGAAGGAGTAGTCCTCGCAGGGTGGTTCGCCACAGGTGACGCGGTCGGCGTCGCGGGTCCAGAAGTGCGCGCCACAGTCCGGACACTCCTTGCGGTGGAACCCCTCCGTCTCGAAGTAGTCGAGACGGTACTCCTCCTCCAACTCGCTCATACTCGCTTAGTGGCCGAGGCATGAGTAAAACCCTTGCGCACCGACCGTTCGTCCGCGAGCGGCGGCGAAGCGCTGTGAAACGGCAAAAACGACGACGCCGTCGCACGGCGTCGCCCACGGCGAACAGGACCGAGTGAATCGAACCGAAACCGTTCGTCAGCGCATCCCGTCGAGCGAGACGTAGGACCCCTCCTTCGCGGTGAGCCACCGCGTGACGAGCGCCTCGTCCGCGCACTCCCGCGGATACAGCGTACACTCCGCGGCGTCGCCGTCGTTCTCGACGACGGCGTGTTCGAGGCCGGTGTCGGGGGTCTGTTCCTCGGGAACGGAGCGGGATGACGTTTCGGACATTGTGTCCCTCTCTACTTCCTTGTTCTAACCCTTACACGGATATAGGTTTCTATTCGTGTTGTATTTGTCTCTGTACTACCCTCAATCGGAATAACTAAGACTCGAACCTGCACGAACGTCGTCTCTCGGCGGGGGTCGCCGGGGCCATCGCGTTTTACCCCGGTGGCGCCCCTGTGGCCCACCATGGGACGAATGGTCGACGGTGAGTGGCGGACTGAAGAGGAGATGATAGAACACGGCGAGGAGGGGGAGTTCGAGCGCGAGGAGACCAGTTTCCGCGACTGGATAGAAACCGACGACGACGCGCGCTTCCAACCGGAGGCCGGGCGCTACCACCTCTACGTCTCCTACGCCTGCCCGTGGGCCCACCGCGCGCTCACGACGCGGGCCCTGCTGGGTCTGGAGGACGTCATCAGCGTGGACGTCGTCGACCCAGTGCGAAAGGACCAGGGCTGGGAGTTCGCCCCCGAGAAGGAGAACTGCACCACGGATTCGCTGTTCGGCCACGACTACCTCCGCGACGTGTACGCCGAAGCCGACCCCGAGTACACGGGCCGTGTGACGGTGCCCGTGCTCTGGGACACCGAGGAGGAAACCATCGTGAACAACGAGTCCGAGGAGATAATCAAGATGCTCGCCGACGCCTTCGGCGAGTTCGGCACTCGTGACGTGGCGCTCTACCCCGAAGGGAAGCGGGAGGAAATCGACGCGGTCATCGACGACATCTACCCCACTATCAACAACGGCGTCTACCGGGCCGGCTTCGCGGACTCGCAGGAAGCCTACGAGCGGGCCGTCAGCGAGCTGTTCGGCGCGCTCGAAGAGTACGACGAACTCCTGGGCGAACAGCGCTACCTCGCCGGCGAGGAGTTGACGCTGGCGGACGTCTGTATGTACACCACGCTGTTCCGCTTCGACGAGGTGTACCACACCCACTTCAAGTGCAACGTAAAGGAAATCGCGGACCACGAGAACCTGCAGAACTACCT
>JBEQBK010000103.1:0-9052 GCA_041639855.1 Halobacteriaceae archaeon
CGGAGAAGTTCACGACGGCCGCCCCCGAGCCCGGCGGGTGGGCGGTCCCGCCGGTGACGGCCCGCCACCCGGTGCCCGACGACTGGCGCTTCGTCGTCGTGCTCCCCGACGCCGAGCCCGGCGAGGACGACGACGCCGAGGACGCCAGTATGCGCGCGGCCGTCGAGTCCGCGGCCGCCGACACCGCCGACCGCATCTCGGGGCTCGTTGTCCGTGAGGTACTCCCCGCCGTCGCGGCGGGCGACTGGAAGACTTTCGGCGGCGCCCTCGCCGAAATCGGCCGGCTGAACGGCGCGTGGTACGCCGAACAGCAGGGCGGCGTCTACCGCCCGCCCGTGGGCGACGTCGTCGCGGAGCTCGACGCCAGTCCCGCGGTGTCGGGCGCCGGCCAGTCCTCTTGGGGGCCCGCCGTGTACGGCGTCACCCACCAGGACGTCGCGGGCGAGGCCGTCCGCGCCGCCCGCGACGCGCTGGACGCCGCGGGCGTCGAAGGCGAGGTCCTCCTCGCGGAGGGGCGAAACCGCGGCGCGCGCATCGAGGCGTAGTCTATCGGAACGTCTCCTCGAAGGTGATACCGCCGTCCGGCGCGGCCCGGTGTTTCACGACCACGGTGCCGGGGAGCGAAGCCGCGAAGCCCACCGTCGCCCGGTAGGGTACGGCGACGGACTCCGTCGTGCAGGGCTGGCGCTCCTCGACGAACTCGTCGCGGACGACCACCGTCAGCGCGTCCCGCTGGGCGTCGTACGTCGCGGCTTCGAGGTCCGTCTCCCGACAGGAGCGACTGCCGCTGTCCAGAGCGCCCCACACGACGATACGCTGCTCGCTCCTGAACCGCACCACCGCGTCGTGTGCGGGCTCCATCGCCCCGTTCTCCCGTGTTCTGGCGTCCACTCCCCCTGGCGTCTCGTCGAGGAGCGTGAACTGCCGCTCCGTAATCTGTCCCTCTCCCGCTGAGGGCGCCCCCGGCGCCGAACAGCCGGCGAGCGCGGCAAGCGACAGTCCGAGGACCGTTCGGCGGTTCATGTTCCCGTGTCGAACGTTCCGATTGAATACCTTCTGTCGGCACACAGTTCCGGGGGTGGGAATCCGGGAGCACTGTTCATCGCGCCGGTCACGGTCGCCGTGACTCGACGCTCCGCAGCGCCGAGCGCCGAAACGCATTAGCGCCCCGCCCCGGAGTGTGGGGTATGGACCGGATTCCGTTCGGCGTCTCCCAGCTCGACCAGCGCGTGGACGGCGGGATGCCGCCGGGGAGCGTCGTGCTCCTCGCGGGGGAGGCCGGGGCGGGGGCCCGGGAGTTCTGCTACACGAGCGCGGTGATGAACGGGCTGGGTATCTCGGACCCGGAGAGCTTCGAGCTCCAGTACGGCGACCTCCGCGGACAGGCGGCGTTCCCCGAGGCGGTGCATTACCTCTCTTTTACCGCGAGCGGCGAGGACCTCACCGAGGAGATGGCGTTCACCCTCCAGGAGGACCTCGTCGCGGGCGGGTTGGATGCGGTGACGTTCAAGGACCTCTCGCCGGAGTACTTCCAGATGAGCCCCGTTCCCCAGGAGTGGTACTCGGGCACCCACGCCACGCTCGCCGAACTGGGGCAGAACACCGAGCGCGAGGACGCCGTCGCGGCGCTGGCGACGTATGTCGAGGAACACGCGGCGGACAACCTCCTCATCGTTGACTCGCTGACGGACCTGGTCGGCCTCCGGAACGAGGACGGGGTGAGCTGGGACGACGTGGTCTACCTGCTGAAGGGTCTACGCAAGGCCGCGCGAGACTGGCGCGGTGCGATTCTCCTGCTCGTGAGCTCGGACGCCCTCACCGACCAGCGGATGGGCGACCTGATGAGCAGCGTCGACGGCACGATGTCCTTCGAGTGGGCCTCCGGCGGGAACGAGCTCTCCAGAACCCTGGTCGTCCGGGAGTTCCGCGGCGTGCTCTCCCAGCTCGAGGCCGAGGAAATCGTCCGCTTCGAGACGGAAATCCACGAGGCGGGCTACGACATCGCGAACGTCCGCAAGATTCGGTAGTCGACTCTGCGGCGGGAACGTTTACTTGTCGCGAACCCCAACGGAACTCAGGGATGGCGGGAAACACGTCCGAGGAGGGGCCGCCGGCGCCGACGGACCGGGACCTGGCGTCGGTCGAGGCCGACTTCCAGGAGAAAATCGACGACGTCCGCGAGCGCGTCATTCAGGTCAAACGCGAGGCGGACGGGAAGGCCCCCGCCGACCACGACCACGAGGACATCGAGGCGTCGCTGGCGGACCTCGAATCCGAGCTCGACTCGCTCCGCGGGGATGTCGAGTCCGTCCGCGAGGACGTCGACACGGGCTTCGACAACTTCGAGGCGATTCTGGAGAGCCTGACGAACCGCGCGGACCGCCTCGCGGACCGGACGGAGCGGCTGGCCGGCGCGATACTCGACCTGCGCCGGGCCACCGAGGCGCTCTCCGGCGGGCAGGGCGACCCGGTCGAACCCATCGCCCGCGCGGCGAACCAACACGGCATCCGGACGGCCGACTGCGAGGAGTGCGAAAACGAGGTTGGCATCGCCCTGCTGCGCCGCCCGGAGTGCCCCCACTGCGGGGCGACCTTCAGCGACGTGCGCCCCGCCTCCGGCTGGTTCGGCTCGGCGACGCTCGTCGTCGGCGAACCCCCGGCGCTGGCGCCCGTTCCGGACGAGGAGTTGAACGACCACCGAATCGAGGATATGCGCGATGAGTGAGGACGACGACGACGCTATCGACTTGCTGGGCGGCTCCTACGACGAGGACTCGGCGGACCCGGAGGAGGAAGACGGGGCGGAAACGACCGAGGACGTCGACACCGATGCGGAGCCCCGCGACGGGGGGACCGAACCGCTCGGCGACCTCGCCGAACGGCTCAACCGCGAGGACCAAGAGGCCCTCGAAACGGGCGAGGACGTCTTCGAGGAGGTCGACACCGGTGCGATTGACGTCGAAGACGTCTGGGAGCAACTCGAATCGGGCCCCGGCCCGGAGGGCGAAACGCTGGGGGAGGGTGAGGATGTGCGCCGTATTGAGCGCTCGGTCTGCCACGGCTGTCCCCACTTCGGGGACCCGCCCGAACTCCACTGCACCCACGACGGGACGACCATCCGAGAGATGCCCGACAGCCAGCACTTCGTCGTCGTCGAGTGTCCCGTCGTCGCGGGGGAGGAGGACATCTGATGCAGTTTTGCGATGAGTGCGGGTCGATGATGAAGACCGAAGACGGGGCGTGGGTCTGTCCCGACTGCGGCGCGAGCGAACCCAAAGGTGACACCTCCGATTTCGTCACCACCGAGTCCCAGGACGACAGCGACGTCATCGAGACCAGCGAGGACGCCAACTTCGAGGGCAAGCCCATCGCCTCGGACGTGCGCTGTGACGACTGCGGCAACGGCGAGGCGTGGTACACCATCAAGCAGACCGCCTCGGCCGACGAGGCGCCCACGCGCTTCTTCAAGTGTACGGAGTGTGGGCACCGGTGGCGAGAATACAACTGAAGCAAGCCCTCCTCGGTCCGGGCACAAGACCCGCGCCTCGTCGCCCTTTTCATGTCCATAAGGGAGAGATTCGCTCTCTCCGGGGTGAGCAAATCTCCGATTTGTGAGCTACGCAGAACCGTCGGTTCTGCGGCATCTTGGAAGGACTAAAGGGCCTTCCGTCGACCTTCAGGCCGGCGCCTGTCGGCATCGGCGTGGTTCGTGTCCGCGGCGCTTCTTCCGCGGCCGCACCGCCGCGGTTGTATCGCTGTTGGACTGGCATTCGGTCACTGATGTGATGGATAAAACAGCGGATACGCAGAGTTGCTCATCTATCGTTTCGTCCCGAACCTGAATTCGTTTGGTATCGGTCTCCCAACCCCAAATTACTCTCAGATTCTCCTTCTGTTGTCGGTTACCGTGTAATTTATACTCGTTACTCAGGACCAGCGAGATATGGCTGAGCGGCTCCGTCGGAGTTCTGAGAATCCGTGGTACTGGTCGTACGGCGATACATCGGTCCTTCTCTTGGGAGGAACAGACAAGGACAATCTCTTTCAGTGGACTGGCGACCGACTACACGACCATCTCGACCAGCTTGTGGAAGCGGGTGGCAACTTCGTTCGCAACACGCTCTCCGACCGGAAGGAGAAGGACGTTTCGCCGTTCGAACGGGACGGCGGAACGTACGATCTCCAGAAGTGGAACGATGCGTACTGGGACCGACTCTCCGAGTTTCTCGACGCGGCAGCCGAGCGTGACATCGTCGTCGAGTTGACGCTCTGGGACCAGCACGACTTCGTCGGCGACAAGTGGGACGACCACGCCTGGAACCCGGTCAACAACGACACGCTCCCCGAAGACGCGCTTCCCGCGACCGGCGGTGACCACTGGCAGGACCGGATCGCCTTCTTCCGCACAGTCGAGGAGGACAACGACACCGTTCTCGCCCACCAGGAGCGATTCGTCGACGAGGTCCTCAGCCACTCCCTCGACTACGGGAACATCATCTACAACATTACCAACGAGGGCTGGGCCGGCATCGAGTGGGAACTGTACTGGGCCGAACACGTACTGGACCGGGCCGAGGACCGTGGTGTGGACGTCGAAATCACCAACATGAACCTGTCGGCGACGGACTCCGTCAGGAAGGTCGTCGAGCATCCGGAGACGTTCTCGTACGTCGAAGTATCCCAGCACAACCAGCTCGCCGGAGGAACAACCGGTCAGGACCACTGGGACGACCTCCAGACCTGGCGCGGGGACGTGCAGGACGCTATCGGACCGCGTCCGTTCAACAACGTGAAAATCTACGGCGGCTTCGACGGTGGCAACGACGTCGCCGGTGACGCCGAGGACGCGGTCCAGTGGTTCTGGCGAAACGTGCTCGGCGGGTGTGCCGCGTGTCGGTTTCATAGACAGGTCGCCGAGGACGATGAGGGGTGGGGAATCGGCGGGAGCGAGCGAGCGCTCACACACGTCCGATCAGTTCGGATGATCGAGGAGACGGTCGACCTGTGCAGTCTGACACCGCGACAGGACCTGTTAGTCGATGCTGCTGCCAACGAAGCATACTGCGCCGCTGCGCCGGGTGAGTCGTACATCGTGTACTTCCCGACGGGGGGCGATGTCACGCTCCGTCTCGAAGACGAGTCGTACCGACTTCGATATCTCGACACCGAGACGGCAACGTGGACGAACGACGGGATTACCGATGCCGGGACAGAGATACTGTTGGACCCGCCGGAACAGCGGAATCAGGTTGCCGTCCTCACTGCGAGTCGTAATCACTGACCAGCGTGTTGCTTTCGTCAACGGCTGATTTCACTTCGATTTGTGGTGAACTATGAGAGTCTCGCCTGTCCGTACCGCTTCCGAGAATAGGTGACTCTCCGAGGGTATCAACGTGACGAACTACCGGATATGTGCGAATGGCCGCCGAAAAACCAGTGTTTGTCGTTACTGGTCAGCGCTTCGGCTCAGTCCCGACATCGGGGACGCGCCCGCAACGATGGCGCCGGTGGCGAGAATGGCGGCGGAAAGTACAACGAAGTTACCGCTCGGAGAGAACCCCGCGAGACCTGCCCCCGCACTCACGATGAACACCGTGACGAAGAAGCTCAGGATGGCGAAAATCAACAGTACGAATGACGCGACGATACTACTGACGAGCGCTCCGAACGAATCAAGAATTCCCATTATCTCCTAAAATGCCTCACGGGGCGTATGGATAAGGCTGGGGGTGGATTACTTCGATACGAACCGCTCCCGAGAATCAGTGGCTCTCGGAAGCAGAAGCGTACCTTTCCTCGTCGGGATTCCTGAAACGGTCGTGAAAGAGGGGTGTGTCTGTAACAACCCCGTCAACCACCGGTGGCGCGGTCGCCGAAACAGCGCCGCGGACACAACCCACGGCCGCGCCGACAGGCGCGGCCCTGGTGGGCGCTGGAAAGGCGAGACGCGAGCGGCACAAGACCGCTCGCGCCGAGGGCTTGCTAGACGAGGAGTAACCACGCCACGAGCACGGCCACTCCGCCCAGCATCGTGCTCCCGACGGCGTGAAAGCGCAATCTGTCCAGGCGCTCGTGGGCGTGGTGGTCCGCCTCCGACTCGCCGGTGACGGCGTCGTGGACCTCGCCGCCGGTCTCACACCGGGGCAAAAAGTCCAGCGCGACGTGGAGGAAGACGCCGGCGGCGAAGCCGAAGACGGCGGCCTGCACGATAGGGTTCGTCGGCGGGTCGACGAAACTCACCGCCAGCGCGGCGATGCCCACGCCGCTCGCGGGGAGCAGAATCGAGACGACCGGGCGGTCGTTCCGGACGAGGCGGCTCGCCGCGGCGTAGCCCGCCGGCCCCTTGTGCGAGACGATAGCCAACCCGAGGAGGGGACCCAACTCGGGCATCGCGGTGTAGACGATGCCGATGATGCTCCCCGCGGCGAGCGCGTGGGCCGTCAGCTCCGCGGCGGTCCGGTCGATGGGGAAGTCCAGATGCGCGAGGCGGTGGCCGATGGTGTGGGCGGCGAACCCCACGAGGAGGCCCGCCGCGATGCCGAAGCCGCCGATCTTCGCGTCGTGGTTGATGGCGTCCGGGACCAAGAACACCGCCGAGGAGGTGACCATCGCGCCCGCGGCGAGCCCGTAGCCCCACACCAGCCCGGAGGCCGTCGCGCCGCCGGCCCATCGGCCCAGCACGGCCATACCGGCCATCGCGGCGAAGGCGGCCCACCCGATGCCGACGAGCTTCGACTGCGAGGCGACGCCGGCGGTCAGGGCGTAGGCGGAGAGGGCGACGAGCAGGAGGGTCGCGCCGGCGCCGAGTCCACGCGCGCCGACGGGCGACCGCGTTTCCGTTGCTTCCATTACTATTAACGAAACGGACTATTTTAATAAGTCCGTCGGTCCGGCCACAACCACGAAGGCGGATTCGGCCCTATCTCTCGGTATGGACTCGCGCATCTCGATGCGCTGGCGCGACGCGCTGTTCGCCAGCTGGGCCGTCGACCCGGGGATTGTCGCCGAACGGGTTCCCGAGGAACTGAGCGTGGACACCTTCGACGGCGACGCCTACCTCTCGGTGGTGCCCTTCGAGATGGACGAGGTGCGCCCGACGGGCGTCCCCGCCTCGCTGGGCCGGCGCTTTCCCGAGTTGAACCTCCGGACGTACGTCACGGCCGACGGCGAGCCCGGGGTGTACTTCTTCAACCTCGACGCCGAGGACCCGCTGGGCGTCGGGTTGGCGCGGCTGTTCTACCACCTGCCCTACTTCAACGCGAGCATGGAGCTGACCCGCGAGGACGGCCGTGTCTCCTTCGAGAGCGAGCGTCACCACCCCGGCGCGGAGGAGCTCTACTTCGCGGCGGAGTACGAACCCCGCGCCGAGCCGGAACCCGTCGAAAAGCACAGCTTGGAACAGTTCCTCGTCGAGCGCTACCGCCTCTACGTCGGCGGCGACAGTCTTCGATACGCCGACATCGCCCACGAGCCGTGGGACGTCGCCCCCGCCGAGCTCGACGTGCGCGCCAATCAGATATTCGAGGCCAACGGCTTCGCGGCGCCCGACACGGACCCCCACGTACTCTACAGCCCCGGTGTAGATGTGGAGGCGTCGTGGCTCCATCGGTTCTGAAAGCCTCTCCGTGCGAACCCGACGGTCTCCGCGGGCGGACGAACGCCCCGATAGCGCACCGCCTCCTTTTATACTGCCTTCGCCCCAAAAGTCGGGCATGCAGTCCCTTTCCGGGGTCTCGGTCACCGTTATCGGAGCCGGCTTCGGCGGCCTCTCGACAGCCTGCTATCTCGCCGACGCGGGCGCCGACGTGACGGTTCTCGAACGGAACGAGCAAGTCGGCGGCCGGGCCTCGACGCTCGAACGCGAGGGATACACCTTCGACATGGGTCCCTCCTGGTATCTGATGCCCGATGTCTTCGAGCGCTTCTTCGACGCGTTCGACCGGACGCCCGAGGACTACTACGAGCTCGAACAGCTGGACCCACACTACCGCATCTTCTGGAAGGACGGCGACGAGCTCGACGTGACGGGGGACATCGAGGAAACGAAGCGAGCCTTCGAGTCCTACGAGGCCGGTGCCGGGGAGGCGCTCGAACACTACCTCGCGGAAGCCGAGTACACCTACGATGTCGGCATGGAGCGTTTCGTCTACCAGGACCGCTCGACGCTCGCCGATTTCGTGGACCCCGAGGTCGCGCTCTCCGCGAACGGCATCTCCCTGCTGGGGACGATGGAGGACCACGTCGCGGACTACTTCGAGCACCCGAAGCTCCGGCAGGTGATGCAGTACTCCTTGGTCTTCCTCGGCGGCGCCCCCTCGAACACGCCCGCCCTCTATAACCTGATGAGCCACGTCGATTTCAACCTGAAAGTGTGGTACCCCGAGGGCGGGATGAGTGCCGTCGCGGACCGCATCGGCGACCTCGCGGCGGAGCTGGGCGTCGAGTTCCGCCTGAACGAGCCGGTCGAGCGCATCGACCCCTACGCCCGAGCGTACGTCACGCACACCCCGGACGGAACATACCGCTCGGACGCGGTCGTCAGCGACGCCGACTACGCGCACACCGAACAGGAGCTTCTGGCCCCTGAGTACCGCCAGTACGGCGCGGACTACTGGGAATCGAGAACGTGGGCACCCTCGGCCTTCCTGCTCTATCTGGGCGTCGACGGCGAGCTCGAAAACTTGGAGCACCACACGCTCGTCCTCCCCGAGGACTGGGACCCCCACTTCGACGACATCTTCGAGGACCCGGCGTGGCCCGACGACCCCGCGTACTACGTCTGTGCGGCCTCGGAGACGGACGACTCGGTGGCCCCCGAGGGCAAGTCGAACCTGTTCGTTCTCGTCCCTATCGCCGCCGGGCTGGACGACGACGCCGAGACCCGCGAGCGCTATCGCGATCTGGTGCTCGACGACCTCGCGGCACACACCGGCGAGGACGTGCGGGACCGCATCGAGGTCGAGGAGCGCTTTTCCGTGTCGGAGTTCGCCGACCGGTACAACTCCTACGCCGGCACCGCGCTCGGGATGGCCCACACGCTCACCCAGACCGC
>JBEQBK010000104.1:0-9005 GCA_041639855.1 Halobacteriaceae archaeon
GCGGCGGACCAGCTCCAGATAGCCCAGCCGGCTCGCCGCGCGGTAGGGCGCGCTGTACTCGTCGTGGCCGCCGCTCGTCGCGAGCGTACAGGCCGTACACTTCGCGAGCCCGTTCGACGTGCAGGGCTCGCGGTTCATGTACCGGAGGTCGTTCTTCGGGCAGACCGCGCCGTAGGCGTTCAGTGTCAGGACGGTCGCCGCGCCGGTGTCGGCGACGGCGTCCCCGAGCGCGGGCAGGGCGTTCATCACGTAGCTGTGGACCACGTCGTACCCGCCGAGCTCGTCGGCCCGCTCGCGTATCGCGTCGTTCAGCTGGAAGCCCGTGTGGTAGGGTGCCCCCGACCGGTCGAGCGAGCGAAGGGCGACGTCCGCGCCGGCGTCCTCGAGGGGCTCCTCGCGACAGTAGACCGTCACGTCGTGGCCCCGACGGTCCAGCTCCGCGACGATGCGCGAGGCGCTGTGGGTCGCGCCGGTCCCTTCGCTCCCCGGATAGCTCGGGTGGACGAACGCGATTTCCAACGGCTCGTCCATCGTCACTCCGCGTACCCCAGGTTCCGCAGGCGCTCAGCGACGACGTCGTCCTCGACGGATTCGGTCGTCGCGGCCGTCTCACCCCGCGTCGTTTCCCGTCTTTCCCCGGTATCGTGGACGAGCCACGGCACGTCGACGAGTTCGTCGGTGTAGACGCCGCGCGGGTGGCCCCACTCGCGGAACGGAATCGGGGCGGCCCGCTCGCCGATCATGTTGCCGTGGTCGGCCGTCACGACCGTCTTCCCGTCGAGTTCTTCGAGGAGCGATTCGACGTAGGGAAGCGCCACGTCGAGGTTCTCGGCGTAGAGCCGCCGTATCTCCTCGGGGCGTACGTCCAGCGAGCCGGTCAGGAGCCGGTTCCAGACGTTCTCGGCCTCCTCGCCCGTGCCGTCGAGGTGTCCCTCGTCGAAGGTCGTCTCCGAGCCCACGAAGGGGTAGTGTGGCTGCATGTAGTGGGCGACGAGGCGCTTCTCGGGGTATTTCTGCGCCGCCTTGCGGGCGTACGCCGTCAGGGTCTCGGGGAGGACCGTCCCGTGGTCCTCGTCCCAGCCGTCCTCGCGCCACACGTCGACGACCTCGTGGAACGCCGGGTCGATGGACGCCCGGTGCTGGTGGAGCTGGGGATTCGCCGTCACGTACACCGTGTCCGAGAGGTCCCGGCCGGCGACGTTCGCGCGCAGGAACTCGACCGTCGTCGACCCACGCGAGCGCCGGCGTTCGAGCTCGCCGGGCAGCTCCGCCCGTCGCTCGAAGGTATCGTAGCGACAGGCGTCCAACAGGAGGAGGTTGTCCCAGTCCGCGCCGAAGACGTCAACGCCCGCCGTGTTGTGCGCCCGTCGCCCGAAGCGGCGGTGAAAGAGGCGATTGGCGCCGCGCAGGAACAACACCGGGTGTCGCAGCGCGCGGGCCAGTCGCGAGCGCGTCTCCATGGGGGGAGCGTCGACCGGGGAGGGGATTGAGGCTTTCGTTGAAGGGCAAGGTACAAAGCCGAACACGCAATCCGGGAGCGTATGCATGTGCTGGTGGCCGCGAACAACCTCTTTCCCGACCCCGAGGCGACCGGCTCGGGGCGGTACAACTACGAGGTCGGGCGCCGGCTCGCCGAGCGCGGCCACCGCGTCTCCGTCGTCACGCGCCGGCGCGGGGAGACGCCGGCGCGGGAGACGGTTGCCGGAATGGACGTCCACCGCTACCGAGCGTCTATCCCCCGGCTCCCCGCGACGCTCCGGGCCGTCCGGCGCCGCGTCGAGGACATCCGACCGGTCGACCTCGTGAGTTGCCACGGCGCGCTAAGTTCCTTCGTCGTCGACCGCGCCGTCCCGGCCGCGACGCCCAGAACGTACACCCTTCACGGCCTGTGGGCGACCGAGTACAGCCTGCGCGCCCCCGAGGGGCTCCTCTCGGCCCCGTGGCGCTGGTGCAACCGGCGGGCGCGTCACCGAATCGAGGGGCGAACCGTCGCGCACAGCGACCGGGTCGTCGTGCTCAGCGAGTACATGCGCGAGCGGCTCGAACGCTTCCACCCGGGGGCCCCACCGTCGCGGGTCATTCCCGGCGGTGCCGACGCCGAGCGCTTCGCGCCGGAGGCGGCCGCGGACGACGTCTTTCCCACGCCGGGCCCGAACGTCCTCACTGTCCGGCGGCTGACGCCGCGGATGGGCGTGGGGACACTCGTCGACGCCTTCGCCTCGGTCGCCGACGCGACGGACGCGCACCTCTACGTCGGCGGCACCGGGCCCGAACGCGAGTCGCTGGCGGCGCGCGCCGAGCGCCGCGGCGTCGGGGACGACGTGACGTTTCTGGGCTACGTCCCGGAGAGCGACCTCCCGGCCGCGTACGCCGCCGCGGATGTCGTCGCCGTCCCGACCCTGGAACTGGAGGGGTTCGGGCTCGTCACGGTGGAGGCGCTGGCGGCCGGCACGCCGGTCGTCGGCACGACGGCGGGCGCGACGCCCGAAATCCTGGGCGGCCTCGAAGCCCGCGTGACCGAGCCCCTGCTCGCGCCGCCCGGCGACCCCGAGGCGCTCGCCGCGCGCCTGTCCGCGTGGACCCGGCTGTCGGACGCGGAGCGGGCGGCGGCGGGCGAGGCGTGTCGCGCGTACGTCGAGGACGCGGGCTACACATGGGCGGCCGTCACGGACCGCGTCGAGGCGCTGTTCCACCGGGTGAGACGATGAAACGTTATGCCGAGCGACGCCCTACTCGGGGTGTGCGCCTCCTCACGGCCGCCCGGGAGTCGTGGACGTACGCCGCCCTGCGAGCGCTCGCCCGCTGGACCGAGCACAGCCGCGTCTACGGCTACCTGGCCGACGACCGCGTTCTCCTGGTGTTGCTCGGAGTGTTCGTGCTCGCCAGCGCCGCGTCGGTGCTCGCCTCAGGCCTCGGCGCGGGCGTCAAACTCCTCAGCTTCCTCCTGTTGTTCGCCGTCGTGGGTACGGCCACGCAGCGCCGTCTCGGCCCGCCGCCGGAGTGAGCGATACCGGCGTTCCAGCACGGGCGACGCGAACACACAGAGCAGGAAGACGAAGACGCCCCGGTGACGGACCGTCGTACCGAAGTTCGCGTCGACGAGGCCGTAGCCGACGACCCCGGCGAGGTAGAACGTCCCGAGCGCCGCCGCCACCGGCCTCGTCGTAGTGACGCGGCGCAGCGAGTACCACGCCGCGACGGTTAGAACGACCAGGGCGGGCAAGAAGAGGGCGGTCACGGCGTCGAACGCGGAGCTGACGTGCAGCGGGAACGGCGCGTACTGGAAGTAGACCGCCCGGATCGGCGCCGCGAGCAACACGTCGACCCACGAGCCGTAGCTCGCGCCTTCGAGATAGGCGGCGCCGCCCGCGGCGCGGTACTGGAGGCGGCGATTGAGGGCGTCGACGGGGAAGACGGCCGCGAACAGGACCACGCCCGCGAGCGCGGTTGGCACCGCCGCCGGAAGCAGCGAGCGGAGCGTCGCGTCGCGGCCGGTGGCGCCCTCGACGGCGAGCACGGTGGCGCCGGCGAGCGCCGCGAGCAACGCGACGAGCGCTAGTTCCTCCCGGAGCAGGAAGGTCGCGCCCCACAGCGGCACGGCCGCGAGGCCCGACCGGGGGTCCCGGTCGTCGAGCGCGCGGACGACGAGCGCGAGCAGCCACACCGCCAGCAGCGTCGCGAGCGCGTCGCGCATCGGCAGCGAGGAGAAGAGGAAGGGCAACGGCAGGAACAACAGAACGACGACGAGCCCGTCGGTCGACTCCCGCTCGGGGTAGAGCCGCCGGGCGAGCGTCGCCGCCGGGAGCGGCGTCAAAACTGCGAGGAGGCCGTTGACGATTGCGAGGTTCGTCGTGTCGGCCCCGAAGACGGCGTACACGAGCGCCTGAAACGTCGCGAAGGCGTCGACCGCGGAGAACGGGCTCGTCGCCCCGCCCCCGAGTACGCGGAGGGCGTACTCGTGGAACAGCCCGATGTCCCACCCGTAGGGGAGGGCCGGGAGCACGACGACCGCGAAGAGGAGGTGGCCCGCCAGCGCGACGGCGCCGGCGCGCCGGTAGGACCTCGGGTACGGCCGGCTGACGAGCGCGAAGACCAGCACGACGGCGGCCGCCGCGAGGAGCATTTCTCACCCGCCGTTGTCACCCGCCGAAAATATACTCCCGGGTTGTAGCGGTACCGAAGCGAGCGCACGCCCTCACGACCCGTCGAGGGCGTCCCGGTAGAGCGCCGCCGTCTCCCTGAGCATCCGCTCGCGGGTGAAGCGCTCCGCGACGCGCCGCTGTGCGTTCCCCGAGTACGTCTCGTAGCGCGCCGGGTCGTCGAGGAGTGCCCCGACGGCGTCGGCGAGCGCGTCGGGGTCGCCGGGCTCGACGGTGCGCCCGGTTTCGCCGTCGACGCTGACGTAGGGGACGCCGGTCGGGAGCGCCGTGTTCACCACCGGCAGGCCGTGGTTCATCGCCTCCAGTTGCACGATGCCGAAGGACTCGTTGGCGCCGACGGACGGGAGAACGAACACGTCGGCCTCCCGGTACAACCGGTCGAGGCGGTTCTCCGAGACGTACCCTTCGAAGGAGACGCGGTCGGCGACGCCCACCTCCGACGCGCGCCGTTCGAGGGGCTCGCGCTCGGGTCCCTCCCCGACGACCGAGAGCGTCCCCGTCACCGATTGCATCGCCGAAACGAGCGTGTCGACGCCCTTGAACGGGACGAGGCGGCCGACGAACAACACCTTCCGACCGTCGGGTCGGCGCGGCGAGACCGGTCCCGAAGCGGGTTCGATGCCGAGCGGAATCACCGTTGTCTTCCCGGCGTAGGGGGCGATACGGGCACACTCGTCGCGCATGTTCGGGGACGTGACGATGATGCGCCGGGCTCCGTCGAGGAACCGCCGCAGGACCGGCTCGTAGGGGTAGACGACCGGCCCCTTTCCGATGATGTCGTCGTGGAAGGTCACGACGTACGGGGTGTCTCCCGCGAGCAGGTGGCTCGCCGGCCCGACCGGGAACGGGAGGTGGTAGTGGACGAGGTCCGCCCACCGGCGCTCCCGGCGGAGCAGGAGGGGAAACGAGGGCGACAGCGGCGTCGACTTGACACTCCCGACGGTGGCGGCGCGGACGACGCGCACGCCGTCGACCTCGTCGACGCTCCCGCGGCCGCGCCGCACGGTCGTCAGCACGCGGGAGTCGACCCCTTCGACGCCGGTGACGAGCTGTTCGACGACGTTCTCGATGCCGCCCGTCACCGGATGGTAATGCTTGCAGACGTGGAGAACGCGGGGCGGGCGGCTCACGGTCGAGCGGGGCGGCGGGCGGTTCGAAACTCGGTCATGGTGTCCGTATCGAACCCGACTGCTTTAACTTTAGGCCACCCAAAAACTCGGCCGTGCCGACCGTCGAAACCGGTGCCGTTCGGGGCGGTACGCGATGAGCTACGCGTGGGCACTGCTCTCGCGCTGGTCGACGCGGGACCGGCTCGCGCTCCTCGTGGTCGCCGTGACCGCCGCGTTCCTCGTCGGCGCCGTCGTCGTCCTGCTAGCGGTTTCGGGCGCGACGACCGAGATGGCCGGCGAGCACGGCGCCGACGCCGCGGTCAGTCTGGTCGGCCCGTCTGAGGGTACGTTCCCGCTCGCGACGGTGACGGCCGGCGGCGAGTCCCACACCGTCGTCGGCGTCCCCCCCGAAAACGGGGTCGACATCGGCGTTCCGGACGGCGTCGCGGGTCCGCTCCCGGGCGAGCGGGTCACCCTCGCCGGCGAGGCGGACAGCGTCGAACGACCGTCGGTCGCCCGGAGCGGGGAGACGCCGTTCCCCGACGGCTGGCTGGTCACCGACGCGGCGACCGTCGAGGCGCTGGGCGCCGAGCGCGGGCTCGCCTTCCGGGCGACGAGTGGGGCGGTCCCGGACCGCGGTGCGCCGCTCGCCGGCGCGCTCGCCTTCTTCCTCGTCGGGACGCGGGGGATGCTTGCCCTGCTGGGCGCCGTCTGTGTCGGCGTCGCCGTACTGGTCGGCGTCGTCGTCTTCAGCGTCACCCGGATGACGGTCCGTGAGCGCCGCGCGACGCTGACGACCCTCCGCGCGACCGGGGCGTCGGCGCGGCGAGTCGGCCTCCTCGTCGCCGCCCGGGCCGGACTGCTCACCTTCTGTGGGGCCGCCGTCGGCTACGCGCTCGGGGTTATTGTTCCGAACGCCGCCGCGACCGCCGCTGTGACGCTCGGGTTCCCGGTCGGACTGCCCATGGGACTGACCGGCCGCGCGGCAACGCTCGTCGGGGCCGTCCTCCTCTGTCTCGTGGGTGTCGGCACGGTAGCCGGCTGGGTCGCGGCGCGCCCGGTCGTCCGGGGCGCACCGTTCGATGCGGGGAACGGGAGCGGACGGCGCTTTCGCGGCGGTCCTTCCTTTCTCTCGGCCTCCGCACTCGTGCCGACGCTCTCGACCCTCTCGGTGTTCGTCGCGTTCGTGCTCGTCGTCGCCGCGCTCGGGGGGGTGTTGGGGAGCATGGGCGCCGGCGGGGGCGCCGGGGGGATGGTCGTCGAACCCGGGGCCGTCCACCCCGTCGACAGCCACGTCCCGGCGGCGTACGCGGAGACCTTCCGCGAGCGCGGCGTCGCCGCGAGCCCGGAGATACTGCTGTTCCTCGCCCACGACGGGCGGGCATTCCCCGCCCGCGGAGCGGATTTCGAGGCGTACAGCGCCGTCACTGGGGCATCCCTCGTCGCCGGCGAGCCACCCGAGGAACGCGACGAGGCGGTCGTGGGGACCGGTCTCGCCCGCACGCTCGGCGTCGGGCCGGGAGACGAACTCGCGCTCGGCGGGAGCACGACGACGGCGGTGGGGGCGGTCGAAATCGTCGGCACGTACGCCGCCGCGGGCGCGGCCGACGACCACCTGCTCGTGAGCCTGCCGCTCGCTCGCCACCTCGAAGCCGTCCCCGAGGGCGCGGTGAACGTGGTTCGCTACCGGGAGGGTGTTCCGGTCCCCGAAAACGAGAGTGTCGTCACCCTGGGGCTGAGCGCGCCGCGCCAAGCGGCCGCGGGCGACGCCGTCCCCGTCTCCGTCCGGCTTCGGAACGTCGGTACGGTGCCGGCGGCGCGAACGGTCGAAGCGACGTTCGGCGACCGGGAGCGGACGAAACGGGTCACGCTTGACGGGGGTGAGCGCCGCACGGTCGAACTCTCCTTCGAGGCCACCGGCACGGGCGAGCGGACGGTCGCTGTCGGCGACAGGACCTGGTCGGTCCGGGTGCTCGCGCCGGAGACCCTCGTTCTCGCGCCGCTCCCCGAGCGGGCGCCCCCGAACGCGACGCTCCGGGTTGGCGTCGGCACGGTCGCGGGCGGACGGGTCGCGAACGCAACCGTCGCGGTCGGGGACCGAACGGGTCGCACCGACACCGACGGCTCCGCGCGCGTCCGCTTGCCGGCGGCGGCCGGGGAGTACCGCCTCCGCATCGCGGCGGGCGAGCGGAGCGCGACCCATCGAATCCGGACGGCCGAGGGGGCCCCCCGTGACCCGGCGCTCAGAGCCGTCGTCCCCGAGGAGACCGGGGTGTTCACTGCCCCGAACGCTCGCGTCCGCGTCCGGAACCCCTGGACGGACTCCGTGGAACGGACGGTCGAACTCTCGGGGCCGGGCGTGAACACGACCCGCACCGTCCGGCTCGCGCCGGGGGAGAACACGAACCTCGAAGCGTCCCTCGAACGCCGCCCGCCCGGCGAGTACACCGTTCGGGCGAGCGCCGGGTCGGCCGTCGCGACCGCCGACTACCGCGTGACCGGCGACGAGCGCCTGGCCAGCGCGGTCGCGTCCAGCGGCCGGACCGGAGGGGTCGGCGGCGGGCTGGTCGGGCGCGCCTTCGGCAACGTCGCGCTGGTGTTGGCCACGCTGGTCGGACTCGGCGTCCTGATGACAGTGGGGAGCACCGTCGCGGTCTTCGCCGACGCCGTCTCGGCCCGCCGCCGGGACGTCGGCGTCCACCGGGCCGTCGGCGCTTCCCCCCGCGGAATCGCGCGTCTCGTCCTCGGCGACGCGGCACGAATCGCCCTCCCCGCCGCAGTCGGGAGCGTGGCGCTCGCGGGGGTCGCGCTCGCGGCGCTCTCGTGGGCGGGCACGCTGACGGTCTTCGGCGTCCGGTTGGGGCCGAGCGTGCCGGTCGGTCTCGCTCCGGCCCTCGCGGCCGGAACGTTCGGCCTCTCGCTGGCGAGTGCGGGGGTCGTGGTGTGGCGCTACTGTGTGGTTGACCCGTCGGCGCTGCTCCGGGGTGAACGATGAGCCGGCGCGTCGACCTCCCGCTGGTCGCAGCGATTGTGTCCGTCGGCATCGCCGCGCGCCTGACGCCGCTGTCCCGCTCGCCGCTTCCGTACAACACCGACGGGTTCGTCTTCGCCCGTAGTGCCGAGCGGGTCCTCGCCGCGGACGGCGCTCTCTTGGGCGTGGCGGCGCCCGACTCGTCGCTCTTCGTGGCGCTGAGCGCGGCGGCGAGTGAGGTCACCGGCGTCGCGCCGCTGTTTCTCCTCCAAGCGGTCGTCGCGTGTCTCAGCGTGGTGGTGCCGCTCGTCGCCGCAGCGTACGCCAGCTCGCTCGCGGCCGGCCTGTCCGGCGCCTCCCGCCGCGGCGCGGCCGCGTTCGCCGGTCTCGGGCTCTCGCTGGTGGGGCCGTATCTGTTCCGCACGATGTCGGTCAACGCGGAGGTGTACGGCATCGCGCTGCTGTTCTCCCTCCTGCTCGCGCTCGACCGGGCGTTCCGGACGGGCGCCCGCGTGTGGCTCGGGCTGTCGGTCGCGCTCGCGGCCGCGATGCCGTTCGCGCACAACCTGAGCGCGCTGTTCGCGGGGCTCGTCGGCACGACGCTGGTCGCGCTCGCCCTCGCGCGCCGGGCGACGGTCCGGCGCGTCGCCGCCGCGAGCGCCGGCGTCGCCGTCGTCGGGCTCCTGCCGTTCGGCTACTACGAGGCGGTCGGGCTCCCGAAGGCGGGGGCCGTGTGCGCCTCGCTGGGCCTCTGCGTCGCGTGGC
>JBEQBK010000105.1:0-8937 GCA_041639855.1 Halobacteriaceae archaeon
CTCCGCGGAGCCGCTCACGGTCGCGTTCCCGCCGCCCGAAGCTGCCGTCCTGCACTGGCGGACGTCCGAGTTGGTCACGGTGCTCTCCTCGTTCGCGCCCGAGGACGCGGCCGCGGCGGCCCGCGAGCTGCGCGAGCTCTCCGAACGCGACGACTACGCTCGGCTCCGTCGCGCCGCCGCCGCCCGCACGGAGCTCACCGCCGAGGAACGCGACGCGCTGGCCGCGGGCGAAGTCGAGACGGAGCTCGAAGCCGCCCGCGAGGAGCTCCGGGCGGTCGAAGACGCGCTTGAAGAGCACCCACCCCGGTGATTCGCGGGGGGCTACGACCGGACGGAACGGTTTTTAGGGGTCGTGACAACGCAGTGGTATGGACGGCAACCGCGTCCTCGTCACCGGCGGGGCGGGATTCATCGGATCGAACCTCTCGAACTATCTGGCCGAATCGAACGAGGTTATCGCGCTCGACAACGGCTATCTCGGGACGCCCGAAAACCTGGATGAGGGCGTGGAGTACGTCGAGGCCGACGTGCTCGACGGGGACCTCCCGACCGACGTGGACGCCGTGTTCCACCTCGCGGCGCTCTCCTCCCGGCAGATGTTGGAGGAGAACCCCCGCGAGGGCGCCCGCGTCAACATCGAGGGCTTCGTCAACGTGGTCGAGCAGGCCCACGACGACGGCTGTGAGACGTTCGTCTACGCCTCGACCTCCTCCGCGTACGGGAGCCGCACCGAGCCGAGCCCCGAGGACATGGACCTCGAAGCCGCGACGGGCTACGACGCGTCGATGCTCGGCCGCGAGCGCTACGCGGAGTACTACAACGCCTTCTACGACGACCTCACCCTTGCGGGCACCCGCTTCTTCTCGGTGTACCAGGGCTACGGCGGCAACGAGGAGCACAAAGGCGAATACGCGAACACGGTTTCGCAGTTCGCGGACAAGATAGCCAACGGGGAGGCCCCGGTGCTCTGGGGTGACGGCTCACAGACGCGGGACTTCACGCACGTCTCGGACATCGTCCGCGGCTTGGAGGCCGTCGCGGACCACGAACTCGACGGCGTCTACAACCTCGGCACGGGCGACCCCTACTCCTTCAACGAGATGGTCGAGATGATAAACGACGAACTGGGCACGGACGTTGAGCCGGAGTACGAGCCGATTCCGCTGGAGAACTACGTTCACGACACCTGTGCGGACATCTCGAAGGCCAAGGAGGACGCGGGCTGGGAGCCCGAGATTTCCTTCGAGGAGGGCGTCGGGATGGTCTGCGAGCAGTACCAGTAGCTCGGCCCCCGCGGTCCCACCAGTACTTTCAGGGGCCGGTCGGTCCAAGCGGGTCGTGTGACACCCCGCAGTACCCTCCCTCCAATCGCGGCCGTGCTCGCGGCGCTCGCGGTCGTCGCGGAACGAGCGTCGGCGCTCGCGATAACGCTCACGTCCGGGGTTCCGACCCCGGGGACGCTCTCGCTCGCATCGCTCACCGGACAGGTGCTCTCCTTTCTGTTCCTCTTCGTCCTGTTGTTCGCGCTCGCCGCCGCGCTGGCCGAGGGGGTCGACACCTTCCTCGCCGGCGTTTCCGGCGCGGCGGGCGTCCTCGGTGCCCTCGTCGCCGGCGTCGCGCTGTTGGCTTTCATCGGGTCGTCCCAGCTCGTGTTCGACGCGGCGCTGATGGTCTCGACCTCGGTTATGACGGGCGTGAAGGCCGGCGTGGTGGTGCTCGCCGGGAGCGCACTGAGCGGGTGAAGTGGTTCCGAGTCAGTGTTGTACCGCTCGGCAGAATTAGTGGGTCCGGGCGGATTCGAACCTCGGTCGTTCCGCGACGCTCCGCTCCCTGCTTCGAACCCGCTGGCCCATCCGCTCGTCGTGTACACTCCTCGCAGGATGGGTCCGGGCGGATTCGAACCGCCGGCCTCTTCCTTGTAAGGGAAGCGTCATAACCGACTAGACCACAGACCCGTACCAATCCCTCCCGCTCCGTGCGGAATAACCCTTGCGTTCCCCCGCAACCGTTAGGGGCGCGCACACCCCACTACGAACGAATGGACGAGCGCGTTCCCCTCTTCCTCGTGTCGGTTCTCATCCTCTTCGGCGTCGCCGTCGTCGCGGGGCCCTACCTCCCGGGGCTGGTTGGGCTCGACTCCTACGGCAACGCGACCGTCACCGTTTCGAACGAGTCGGGGGCCCTCGCCACCGTGGACGCGCGGGTCGCGGACAGCCCACAGGAGCGCTACGACGGACTGAGCGGGACCGACCCGCTCGAAAACGGCACGGGAATGTTGTTCGTCTTCCCCGACGAGTCCAACGTTTCCTTCGTGATGCGGGGGATGACGTACCCTCTCGACATCGTCTACATCGGTGCCGATGGGCGCATCACGACGATACACACCGCGTCGGTTCCCCCGGAAGGAACCAGCGAGTCCGACCTCGAACGCTACCCCGGCCGCGCGAAGTGGGTGCTGGAGGTGCCCGCCGGGTGGGCCGAGCGCTACGACGTGACGGTCGGCGACCGAATTGATATCCAACGGGGCGCGTAGCCCCCGAATTCTCCGGAAGACGGGTTCCGTTTGAAAAACCCTTTTAGTTTCATCCGTTCTGTAATGGATAATGGCTTTTGAAGAGGACGACGACCCGTTCGAGGAACAACGGGAGCGGACCGATAACGCGATGGTCCGCCTGTTTCTCGAGTACGGGTCGAAGTACAAACTTCAGTTCGTCGTGGGGGTGGTCTCCAGCATGTTCGCCCGCGGGCTGGACCTGTTACCGCCGCTCCTGTTGGGTATCGCGGTCGACAGCGTCGTCGGGCAGAACGCCGAGTCGAAAGAACTGACGCTGGCGCTGATTCCTCCCTCGTGGATTCCGACCACACAGAGCGAGCAGGTGCTCTTCCTCGCGGGCATCATCGCCGCGGCCTTCCTGGGCGGCGCGGCGATTCACTGGACGCGCAACTGGGGGTGGAACAGCTTCGCACAGAACATCCAACACGACGTCCGCACCGACACCTACGACAAGATGCAGCGGCTGAACATGGACTTCTTCGCCACCAAGCAGACCGGGGAGATGATGTCCGTGCTCAGCAACGACGTGAACCGGCTCGAACGCTTCCTCAACGAGGGGCTCAACTCCGTCTTCCGCCTCTCGATGATGACGCTGGGCATCGCGGGCATCCTCCTCTATCTGAACTGGCGGCTGGCGCTCGTGGCGCTCCTCCCGATTCCGATTATCGCCGCGTTCACCTACAAGTTCATCGAGACGATTCAGCCCAAATACCAGGACGTCCGCTCCTCAGTCGGGGACCTGAACTCCCGGCTGGAGAACAACTTGGGCGGTGTGCAGGTCATCAAGACCTCCAACACTGAGGGGTTCGAGTCCGAGCGCGTCGACGACGTCTCGCAGAACTACTTCGACGCGAACTGGGACGCCATCCGAACCCGCATCAAGTTCTTCCCGGCGCTGCGCATCGTCGCGGGCATCGGCTTCGTCGTCACGTTCGTCGTCGGCGGCCTCTGGGCCGTCGGCGTGCCCGTGCTCGGCGTCGAGAACGTCGTCTCCGCCGGCGTGTTCGTCTCCTTCATCCTCTACACCCAGCGCTTCATCTGGCCGATGGCCCAGTTCGGGGGCATCATCAACATGTACCAGCGCGCGCGAGCGTCCTCTTCCCGGATTTTCGGGCTGATGGACGAGCCCTCGCGTATCGAGGAGGACCCCGCGGCACAGGAACTCACCGTCGACGAGGGGAACGTCGTCTACGACGACGTGACCTTCGGCTACGACGAGGACGAAACCATCGTCGAGGACATCTCCTTCGAGGTCGAGGGGGGCGACACCCTCGCGCTGGTCGGTCCGACCGGAGCGGGAAAATCGACGGTGCTCAAGCTTCTGCTCCGTATGTACGATGTCGACGAGGGGAGCATCACCATCGACGGGCAGGACCTCCGGAACGTGACCATTCCCTCGCTGCGCGCGGCCATCGGGTACGTCTCCCAGGACACCTTCCTCTTCTACGGGACGGTCGAGGAGAACATCGCCTACGGCACCTTCGACGCCGACCGCGAGGACGTCATCGAGGCCGCCAAGGCGGCCGAGGCCCACGAGTTCATCGGGAATCTCCCCGACGGATACGACACGGAAGTCGGCGAGCGCGGCGTGAAGCTCTCGGGGGGACAGCGCCAGCGCATCAGTATCGCCCGGGCCATGCTGAAGGACCCCGAAATCCTGATTCTGGACGAGGCGACCTCCGACGTGGACACGGAGACGGAGATGCTCATCCAGCGCTCCATCGACGAGCTTACCGAGGACCGCACAACCTTCTCCATCGCCCACCGGCTCTCGACCATCAAGGACGCCGAGAAAATCGTCGTCCTCGAAGGCGGGCGAATCGTCGAGCGCGGCAGCCACGACGAACTCATCTCCGAGGACGGTCTCTACGCCCATCTCTGGGGCGTGCAGGCGGGCGAAATCGACGAGCTTCCCGAGGAGTTCGTCGAGCGCGCCCGCGGCCGGACCGCTGAAATCGATGCCGAGGACGCCGAGGCGCCGAGCGACGACTAGCTTGGTGTAGTGCGGGGACGAGCGCATCGGCCAGTCACACCATGTCGCGTCGTGTGCCCGCGCCTTCGTCCACGCAGGTCACGCGACAACCGACGCTCCCTTATATCGGGCGTGAGCAAGTTTCGGATAGCTATGCGTAGTACGGGAAGCGCGAGTCGGTGCGTCGGCACGGAAACGAACAGTTCCGCGTCGGCCACGACAACCGGCGCGCGCGGACGCGCGGCCCGCTCGCTCGCCTCCCGCCGTTCTCGCTCGAAAACGGGGGGGTCGCTGTGAGCGACGCCACCGAGGAGACCGAGGAGGAGGCCGAAACCGACGGCGGCGTCCACACGCACACGGTCCGGTTGGAACTCGTCGACGAGCCGGGCGAACTCCTCAACGCCCTCCAGCCCATCGCGGAGAACGGCGGGAACCTCCTCTCGATTTTCCACGAGCGCGGGTCGATGACCCCGCGGGGACACATTCCCGTCGCCGTGGACCTGGAGTGTCCTCCCGACCGCTTCGAAGCCATCGTCGACGCGCTCAGGGAGGCGGGCGTGAACGTCATCGAGGCCGACACCGAGCGCTACACCGAGGCGTTCGTGGTCGTGCTCGTCGGGGACCTCATCGGCACGGACCTCTCCGACACCATCTCCTCCATCGAGGAGCACGCGAGCGCGTCGGTCGTCGACGTCTCGCTCTCCGCGCCGGAGGGCCCGAACGAGACCGCGAGCGCGCGGGTCCGGCTCGCCGCCACCGAGGGCCACGCCGACGACGCGCTCGGCGCGGTGCGGAGCGTCGCCGAACAGAAGCACCTTGACGTTATCGAACCGCTGGTGGTGGGCCAATGAAACTCGGCGTTGTGGGTGCGGGCGCGGTCGGCGCCAGCGTCGCGCGCCTCGCGGGCGGGGCCGGCCACACCGTCGTCGCGCTTGCGGACTCCACCTCGGCGGTCGTGGACTCCGGCGGCATCGACGTGGAAGGGGCTCTCGCGGCCAAGGAGTCGGGTGACCCACTCGGCCCCGCGGACCCCGAGGCGCTCTTCGACGCCGATTACGAGGTGCTCGTGGAAGCGACGCCCACGACGCTGGGCGACGCGGAGCCGGGCTTCTCGCACGTCAAACGGGCCCTCGAAGCCGACCGCCATGTCGTGCTCGCGAACAAGGGCCCTGTCGCGGAGCGCTACGACGACGTGCGTGAACTGGAAGCCGCCAGCGAGGGCGAGGTGTACTTCGAGGCCGCCGTCGGCGGCGCCATCCCGATCCTCTCCACGATTTCGGGGCAGGGCGAGGGCAACGTCACGGCCGCACGCGGCGTGCTCAACGGCACGGCGAACTTCATCCTCACCCGGATGGCGGCCGAGGGGCTGGGCTACGAACACGTCCTCGCGGAGGCCCAAGACTTGGGCGTCGCCGAGACGGACCCGACCTTCGACGTTGAGGGGACCGACCAGGCGCTGAAGTGCGTCATTCTAGCGAACGTGCTTTACGGCGGCGGTTACTCCCTCTCGGACGCCGAGGTTGAGGGCATCGCGGACATCCCCGGGAGCGCGCTCGACCTCGCGGCCGAGGACGGCCGGACGATACGACTCATCGGCGAGGTGAACGAGGGGCAAGTGAGGGTGGGTCCCCGCCTCGTGCCGGAGAACGGGACGCTCGCGGTGACGGGCACCCAGAACATCGTCCAGTTGGAAACGGAGCACGCCGGCCGGCTGAACCTCAGCGGCCGGGGTGCGGGCGGTCCGGAGACGGCGAGCGCGGTGTTGGCGGACGTGGCCCGGCTGGAGTAGGGCGTCGCTCTTGGGCCGGTCCTGCCAAGGGGGTGTGCGAACACTCCACAAATCGCCGGACGCAGCGCCGCTATCCCGGAAACGTACCGAAACCGTTTTACACGGAACTACCGAATCCTTCAAGCAGAGCGCATCCGCGCGTGAACCATCATGGCTGACACACCGCACCAGAACCTGGCCATCATCGGCCACGTCGACCACGGGAAGAGCACGCTGGTCGGGCGACTCCTGTACGAGACAGGGTCCGTCCCCGAGCACGTCATCGAGCAGCACAAAGAAGAGGCCGAGTCCAAGGGCAAGGGCGGATTCGAGTTCGCCTACGTCATGGACAACCTGGCCGAGGAGCGCGAGCGCGGTGTCACCATCGACATCGCCCACCAGGAGTTCTCCACCGACGAATACGAGTTCACCATCGTCGACTGTCCTGGTCACCGCGACTTCGTGAAGAACATGATCACGGGCGCGTCCCAGGCTGACAACGCCGTTCTCGTCGTCGCCGCCGACGACGGTGTCCAGCCGCAGACGCAGGAGCACGTTTTCCTCGCCCGCACCCTCGGTATCGGCGAACTCATCGTCGGCGTCAACAAGATGGACGTCGTCGACTACGACGAGGGCCGCTACCACGAGGTCGTCGAGGAGGTTCAGGGCCTGCTCAACCAGGTCCAGTTCAACACGGACAACGCGAAGTACATCCCCCTCTCCGCGTTCGAGGGCGACAACATCGCGGAGGCCAGCGAGAACACGCCGTGGTACGACGGCGAAACCCTCCTCGAAGCCCTGAACGAGCTGCCGGAGCCGGAGCCCCCCACGGACGCTCCCCTCCGCCTCCCGATTCAGGACGTCTACACCATCTCCGGCATCGGTACTGTCCCCGTCGGACGTATCGAGACCGGTACGATGCACCCCGGTGACATGGTTTCCTTCCAGCCCAGCGACGTGGGCGGCGAAGTGAAAACCGTCGAGATGCACCACGAAGAGGTGCCCGAGGCAGGCCCCGGTGACAACGTCGGGTTCAACGTCCGCGGCGTCGGTCAGGACGACATCCGCCGCGGCGACGTCTGTGGCCCCGCCGACGACCCGCCCACGGTCGCCGAGACGTTCCAGGCGCAGGTCGTCGTCATGCAGCACCCGAGCGTCATCACGGCCGGCTACACGCCGGTCTTCCACGCTCACACGGCACAGGTCGCGTGTACCTTCGAGTCTATCGACCAGAAGATCGACTCGTCCACGGGCGAGGTCGCGGAGGAGAACCCCGACTTCATCCAGAACGGCGACGCGGCCGTCGTGACGATCCGGCCTCAAAAGCCGCTCAGCATCGAGCCGTCCTCCGAGATTCCGGAGCTCGGTTCCTTCGCTGTCCGTGACATGGGTCAGACCATCGCGGCGGGGAAGGTTCTCTCGGTCGAAGAACGATAGATGCCCGGTCAACAGGCCCGCGTCCGTCTCGCCGGCACGAGTCCGGACGACTTGGACGACATCTGCGACGACGTGCGGGACATCGCGGACAAGACCGGCGTCAGCCTGAGCGGTCCCGTCCCGCTCCCGACGAAGGAGCTGCAGGTCCCGGCACGCAAGTCGCCTGACGGCGAGGGGACAGCGACCTGGGAACACTGGGACATGCGCGTCCACAAGCGTCTCATCGATATCGACGCGGACGAGCGCGCGCTGCGCCAGTTGATGCGCATTCAGGTGCCCAACGACGTCAGTATCGAGATCGTTCTCGAAGACTGAGGAATCCCGTGGAGGTCGAAAGACGGCGAACGTCTTTCGGAACTGAGTTTCGAGACTGACCGCGGGCACAACGAAAGCCCCAAATACGCTGCCCGGTTACGACCGGGCGCGCCGCGGGCTCGTAGATCAGAGGTAGATCGCTTCCTTCGCAAGGAAGAGGCCCTGGGTTCAAATCCCAGCGAGTCCATATCATTTCTTCTTCATGTAGAGTTCGGCCGAATAGATCCGTCCCTGGGTCTGCGTAGCCAATATACGAATGGAGAATATACGAAAGAAACCGCGCTCAGGAGTGAGTTCACGAAGGTTCTTCTTCCGGGGGGCCGCCCTACGTCGATTTTCAGAAGGAAATCCCCCCTTCGGTATCGAGATAGATGCGGCGGTGAAGCGCTTACCCAAATTGATGATCTCTCCTCATTCTGGTCTGATAAATTCAGATTTGGGAGGTCGCCACCTGCTAAGCCCGAGCGGAGGTGGTGGGAGTGAGCCTCGATACGTGGAAGGCGGTCGCACCCCACGAGTTCGACGTTCACTTCCACACCGTCCCCGGTCGGCGTGATGAGGACGGCCTGGGTCCCTACTACGCGCTGGACGCCATCTACAAACGCCACGATTGGCGCAACAAAGGGAAGCTCACTGCGACCACCACGTTTGACGGCGAGGAATGGGCCGTCTGCATGGACTTTGACGATGAGAACCCCCTCGACCCGTGGGACTCAAATCCGGACTTCGAGCTCGAAAACGTCCGCGAATTCCGATTCTACTTCGTCGCCAAAGACGAACTCTACGATGGAAAGCGCGCGGACAGCAGTCAGCGGATTCGGGGCGGCCACATCCACGTTCGCCCGCGGTGGCCCGACATGACCGCCGACGGGAAGCCGGTGAGCGTCCCCG
>JBEQBK010000106.1:0-8900 GCA_041639855.1 Halobacteriaceae archaeon
GCTCGCGCGTCCGCGCGAGCCACGACGGGAATACTGTTCGCCGGCGGGGCGTCGCACACCCGCCTCGACCGCCGGCGGTGGTTTCTCAGGTCACGAACCCGAGTGGTTCGGCCCCGTATTTCAACCAGCGGGCGCGTTGCGGGAGGGTTTAAAAACCTCGGCGGACAAAGGCCGTGTATGAGCGAAGGAGAGGGCAACCGGAAGGACCTCCGGATGCCCGACGACGACGAGGTGTTCGCCGTCGTGACGGAGATGCTGGGCGCGAACCGCATCAGGGTCCGCTGTGCCGACGGCGTCGAACGGACGGCCCGGATTCCGGGGCGGATGCAAAAGCGCGAGTGGATACGCGAGGACGACGTGGTGCTCGTCAGTCCGTGGGACTGGCAAGACGAGAAGGGCGACGTGGAGTATCGCTACGACAAGAGCGACGCGGACCAACTACGCGAGGAGGGCCACATCCAGTGAGCGCCGCGCGATGACCGACCCCGGCGAGTTTGGCCTCGTCGAGGAAACGGAAGGGGCCCCCGGCGACGAGTGGGAGAACCTGGACGTGGGCGACGACGAAGCCGACCGTATCGCCCGCCGCCAGGACCGGGAGTTCGACGAGTTCCGCAAGCGCCTGAAGAACACCGAACAGTTCAAAGTCGAGGGGTCGGTGTTCGACGACGCCACCTACGCGGCCATCTACAAGCTCGTCCAGGACGGCCACCTGTCCGCGTTCGGGGGCCCCATCTCCACGGGGAAGGAGGCCCACGTCTTCGAGGCACGCGCGCCCGACGCCGACGTGGCCGTGAAGGTGTACCGGACGACCGCGTCGAACTTCAGCCAGATGCGCGATTACTTGGAGGGCGACCCCCGCTTCGAAGGGTTGGGCGGGCAGAAAACCGACGTGGTCATCGCGTGGACCCAAAAGGAGTTCTCGAATTTGGGCCGGGCGAAGGAGGCGGGCGTCCGCGTGCCGGAACCCATCGCCGTCCAGCGAAACGTCCTCGTGATGGAGCTCATCGGCGAGAGCGGGGACGTCGCGCCCACCCTTCATGACGTCCACATCGAGAACCCCGAGACGGCCTTCGAGGTCGTGCGGGAGTACATGCGACGGCTCTACGACGCCGGGTTGGTGCACGGGGACCTCTCGGAGTACAACGTCGTCATCCACGACGGGGAGTTGGTAGTTATCGACGTGGGGCAGGCGGTGACGATTCATCACCCCAACTCCGACGATTTCCTCCAGCGTGACTGCGAGAACGTGGCGAACTTCTTCGCCCGGCAGGGCGTCGAAACCGGGGGGGAGGAGCTCTACGACTACGTCCAAGCCGAGGCGGACCCCGACAAATAGTCCCACAGCGGCCCTTTGAGCGCAGTCCTCGCGGAGAACCCTTAATTGCCCGGAGCGAGTAGCGAACGTATGCAACACGTGAAGATACCGGACGACCGCATCGGCGTGCTCATCGGCGACGGGGGCGAAACCCTGCGTCGCATCGAGAGCGCCGCGGAAGTCCGTCTGGACGTGGACTCCGAGAACGGCGCGGTCGCCGTCGACTCCGTCGGCGACCCCGTCGCCGGGATGCAGGCGCCCGACATCGTCCGCGCCATCGGCCGCGGTTTCTCCCCCGACGTCGCGCTCAGCCTGTTGGACGGCGAGATGCGGATGTACGAGAGCATCGACATCGACCGGGCGGCACGCAACGACAAGGACCTCGAACGCAAGAAGGGCCGTTTGATAGGGGAGAACGGCAAGACCCGCCAACTGATGGAAGAACTCACCGGCGCCGACGTGGTCATCTACGGCTCGACGTTCGGCATCATCGGCGACCCCGTCGAGGTCGACATCGTGCGCTCGGCAGCCGAGATGCTGCTGGACGGCGCACCCCACGGCACCGTCTACTCCTTCCTCGAACGAAAGCGTGCCGAGGAACTCAAAGGACGGGGCATGGAGTACCACGAGTTCCCCGGCGGGCAGTCGTAGCATATAAACCCGTTATTGGTAACGTTTCACAAGCCTCGTTGGGCGCTGGGAGCGCCGGATTCCCGGAGTGTCGAAACCCTTTTATAGAAGCACAATCAATCAAACCAACGACTATGGCACAGCAGCAGATGGGCGGTCAGCCCCTCATCGTACTTTCGGAGGATTCCCAACGAACCTCCGGTGAAGACGCGCAGTCGATGAACATCACCGCAGGCAAGGCCGTTGCGGAGTCCGTCCGCACGACGCTCGGCCCGAAGGGGATGGACAAGATGCTCGTCGACTCCTCCGGCGAGGTCGTCGTCACGAACGACGGCGTGACCATCCTCAAGGAGATGGACATCGAGCACCCCGCCGCGAACATGGTGGTCGAGGTCGCCCAGACCCAGGAGAACGAAGTGGGCGACGGCACGACTTCTGCCGTTATCGTCTCCGGCGAACTGCTCGCCGAGGCCGAGGACCTCCTCGACCAGGACATCCACGCGACGACGCTCGCGCAGGGCTATCGGCAGGCCGCCGAGAAGGCCAAGGAGTTCGCCGAGGAGATGTCTATCGAGATCGACGCCGACGACCAGGAGTACCTCGAACGCATCGCCGCCACGGCGATGACCGGCAAGGGCGCCGAGCAGGCGAAGGACCTCCTCTCGACGCTCGTCGTCGACGCCATCCGCGCCGTCGCCGACGAGGACAGCATCGACACGGACAACATCAAAGTCGAGAAGGTTACGGGCGGCTCCATCGACAACTCCGAACTCGTCGAGGGCGTCATCCTCGACAAGGAGCGCGTCAACGACAACATGCCCTACGGCGTCGAGGACGCCAACGTCGCGCTCCTCGATACGGGCATCGAGGTCAAGGAGACCGAAATCGACGCCGAGGTCAACGTCACCGACCCCGACCAGCTCGACGAGTTCCTCGCCAAGGAGGAGGCCCAACTCGAAGAGATGGTCGAGCACCTCCATGACGTCGGCGCGAACGCCGTCTTCGCTGACGGCGGCATCGACGACATGGCTCAGCACTTCCTCGCGCAGCACGGCATCCTCGCCGTGCGGCGCACGAAGGACTCCGACCTCGCGGCGCTCGCCCGCGCGACGGGCGCGACCGCGGTTTCGGACGTGAGCGAGCTCACCGAGGACGACCTCGGCTTCGCGGGCTCCGTCGCCCAGAAGGACGTCGGCGGCGACGAGCGCATCTTCGTCGAGGACGTCGAGGACGCCCGCGCGGTCACGCTCATCCTCCGCGGCGGCACGGAACACGTCGTGGACGAGGTCGAGCGCGCCATCGACGACGCGCTCGGCGTGCTGCGCGTCACCCTGGAGGACGGCAAAGTCCTGCCCGGCGGCGGCGCCCCTGAGACGGAAATCGCCCTGCAGCTCCGCGATTACGCCGACTCCGTCGGCGGCCGCGAACAACTGGCTGTGGAAGCCTTCGCGGACACCCTGGAAGTCGTTCCCCGCACGCTCGCCGAGAACGCGGGTCACGACCCCATCGACTCGCTGGTGGACCTGCGCGCGACCCACGACGGCGGTGACACCGGTGCCGGCCTCGACGCCTACACCGGCGACATCGTGAACATGGAGGAGGGCGGCGTTGTCGAGCCCCTCCGCGTGAAGACCCAGGCCATCGAGAGCGCGACGGAGGCCGCCGTAATGATCCTCCGCATCGACGACGTCATCGCCGCAGGCGACCTGAAGGGCGGCCAGATCGACGGCGACGACGGCGGCGACGGCGGTCCCGGCGGCCCCGGCGGCGCGCCCGGCGGTATGGGTGGCGGCATGGGCGGCATGGGCGGTATGGGTGGCATGGGCGGCGCGATGTGAAAGGAGGCAACGTCTCCTTTCGCACCGGTCGTCAGAGCGGCGCTCTGACGGTTCCGGTCTGATCCCTGCCGGCCCGCTGCACCGCTTTCCGAGCGCTCCGCTTGGTTGCTGTCGTTCCTTCGCTCTCCGACCGGACAGCGACGCCCACAGTTTACTTCCCGGCATCGGTCCAAACCCGGATATGGAAACCCTGCTTTTGGACCACGACCTCGTCCGCGAGCACACGGCGATGGCGGACCTCGTGCCCGCCGTCGAGGAGGCCTTCGCGGCCGATGCCCGCGGGAACACGGTGATGCCGGCGAAAACGTACATCGACTTGCCCGACTACGACGGTGACTTCCGCTCGATGCCCGCCTATCTCCGAACCGAGGAGTGGGACGCCGCGGGCGTGAAGTGGGTGAACGTCCACCCCTCCAACCCCGAAACGTACGAGTTGCCCACAGTTCTGGGGACGATGATTTACTCCGACCCGCGCAACGCCTACCCCCTCGCGATTATGGACGGCACCGAACTCACGGGGCGGCGCACGGGCGCCGCGGCGGCCGTCGCGACGGACCACCTCGCAATCGAGGACGCCGACTCGCTGGGGCTGGTGGGGGCGGGCGCGCAATCCTACACGCAACTGGACGCCATCGCCACGGTCCGGGACATCGAAGAGGTGGTGGTCCACGACACCAGCACCGTCCGCGCCGACGCGTTCGTCGACACCTTCGCCGGGGAGTTCGACGTCCGAACCGGGTCCGTCTCCGAGGCGGGACACTGCGACGTGCTCTCGACGGTGACGCCGGTCGAGAGCCCCATCGTCTCGCCGGAGGACGTGGGCGAGCACACCCACATCAACGCTATCGGCGCCGACGCGCCCGGAAAACACGAGCTCGCGGACGCCCTCCTGAAGAGCGCGACGCTCGTCGTGGACAACTACGAACAGGCGACCCACTCCGGCGAGGTGAACGTCCCTTGGGCCGCGGGCGTTCTCACTGAGGCTGACATCCACGCGACGCTGGGCGAGGTCGTGGTCGGCGAGAAGCCCGCGAACCGGGAGGGCGTCACGGTCTTCGACTCGACCGGCCTCGCGATTCAGGACGTGGCCGGCGCACACGTCGCCTACGAGAACGCGAGCAGGGCGGGCGACGGGAAAGGGTTCGACCTGCTCGGGGTGTAGCTACTCCAGGTGAATCGCCGGGCGGAACGGAACCGCCTGGGACGCCTTCTCCCGGTCGGCCTCCGTCTCGGGGGTGACGACGACTTCGGCATCGAACTCCGCCGCGAGGAAGGCGGCCGCCTCGCGGTAGATGGCTGTCTCGTCGACATCGGCCAGCGCGTCGAGTTCCTCGTCGTTGCGCTCCCGGACGGTGGGGACGAGGTCCCCGGCGAGGTCGTTGACCGCGTCGCCTTTTTCTCGCAGGTCGGGGTTCGACATCGCCTCGCTCATCACGGCGCCGATGTCGGGACCGGCCTCGCGGACGGCCTCGAAGACCTCGTCCTTCCAGTCGGCGGCCGTGTACACCGTGACGGTCTCGGGGTCCGTTCCTGTGACGTCGACGACCTCGCGGACGTCGTCCGCGAGCGACTCGACGAGTTCCTCCTCGATTTCGACCTGTGGGTCGTGGAACTCGGCATCGACCTCGGGCCAGTCGGCGTCCTCGACAGGCTCGCCGACGAGGCTCTCGTGGAGGTCGTTCGCCAGAAACGGCACGAAGGGCGCAAGCAGGCGCAGCCGCGTCCTGAGAACCTCCCGCATCGTCCAGCGCGCGGCGTCCCTGTCCGTGTCCGTCCGGCGGCGATACCAGCGTAAGTCCTCCGCGAAGCGGTAGAAGGCGGCCTGGCTCGCGCGGCGGGTCTGGAAGTTGTCGAGCGCTTCGGTTGCCTCCGCGACCGTGTCCTGCAGGCGCGAGAGCAGCCAGCGGTCCGGGCGTTCGAGGTCGACGTTCGCTCGCGTGAGCGGGGCGTTCTCCTCGCCCAGCAGGTCCTGTGACTCGTTCCAGAAGCGGTCCAGTTGGTTTCTCGCGGACTGGACTTCCTCCTCGCGCCAGTCGAAGTCCTGCCACGGCTCCGCGGAGTTCAGCATGAAGAAGCGGACCGTGTCGGCGCCGTACTCCTCGATGGCGTTGGTGGGCAGGACGACGTGGCCCTTCGAGGAGGACATCTTCTTGCCCTCCAGCAGGCCCATCCCCATCACGGTGTACCCCTCGGGCCAGTTCGCCTCGTCGAACAGTTCGGCGTGGTGGAAGAGGCTGAACGTCAGGTGGTTGTTGATGAGGTCGTTGCCCGAACAGCGGTAGTCCATCGGGTACCAGTAGTCGAACTCCTCGCGGAGGTCGAGGGCGGTGTCGATGGCACCCTCGGCGTCCGCTTCGATAGCTTCCTCGCCGTAGAAGAGCGCGTCGAAGAACGCGGGCGTGAGCTCGTCGACCGGCACGTCCTGGAGCCGGTGGGCGACGGTGTAGAACGCCATGTAGAGGGTGGAGTCCGAGAGCGGTTCGATGACGAAGTCGTCGTCGAAGGGGAGCTTCGTCCCGAGCCCGAAGTTCCGGATGCAGGGCCACTCCTCCAGCCAGTCGATGGTGTGGTCGTACTGGTCGCGGGTGTTCTCGGGGACCGTCGTCAAGTCATCGAGGGCCTCGTGGGCGAGTTCCTTCCAGTCTTCGTCGTTGTACGTGAGGAACCAGGTGTCCTGCTCGGCGACCTCCACGTCGCCGCCACAGCGACAGACCACCTCCTCGGTGAACTCGTAGAGCGTGTCGAACTCGCCCGAGTCGCTGTAGTGCTCGCGGAAACGCTCGCGAACCTCGTCGACCGTCTCGCCCGCGAACTCGCCGTAGGCGTCGAGGAGTTCGCCCGCACGGAACTCCGCGGCGTACAGCTCTTGTGTCGCGTCTTCGAGGGCGGGGTCGTCGCTGGATTCGATGCCGAACTCCTCGACGACGTCCCGGGCGGGTATCTCGCCGTAGTCCTCGATTGAGAGGATGGGTACGGGTTCGATGGCCCGAACCTCGTCGGGGTTCAACCCGTACTGCGCCAACTCGTCCGCGCGCGCCTGCACTTCCTGCAGGGCGACGTAGTCGTCCGGCGAGTGGGCCGGGACGGACATGACGACTCCCGTCGCGTTCTCGGGGTCCACGAAGTCCGCCGGGAGCACCGGAACCGAGTCGCCCGTAATCGGGTTCGAGACGTGCGCGCCGACGATTTCTTTGCCTGGAATCTCCTCGAGTATCTCGACTTCTCTCGCTTGGAGTTGGAGTTTCCGCGCGCCGGCCTTCGAGACGAGCCAGCGATCGCCGTCGACGTCCGCGACGACGTACGTCGCTTCGGGGTTGACGAAGGCGTTCGTCACGCCCCGGACGGTCTCGGGGCGCAGGGTGGCCATCGGCAGCGTGATTTCCTCACCATCGCGCTCCCAGCCGAACTTGACGAGCGTGAACTCCTGGTACTCGGCGTCCTCGCCTTCAAGCAGGTCGTGGGCCGTGACCGGCTGTTCCTCGTTCGTACAGTAGTTGACGGGGTGGAGACCCTTCTCCAGTCTGCCCGCGTCGTTGAGGCGCTCGTACTGCCAGGTGATGAACTTCGAGTAGCGCTCGTCGTTCGTGGTGAACTCCCGGCGCCAGTCGATGCTGAGGCCGAGAGACTTCATGTTGGGCTTGTAGTAGTTCTCGATGAAGTAGTTCGCAAAGCCCATCGGCGTCTCCAGGCTCTCCAAATCTTCCTCCGGGACGTTGTACGTGTCCCGCAGGACCGAGAGCTGTTCTTCCTCGCCCTCTTTGAGCCTGTTGACGGCGCCGACGATGGGCGTACCCGTGACGTGCCAGCCGAGGGGGAAGAGCACGTTGTCGCCCTGCAACCGTCGGTACCTCGCATACACGTCCGGCACGGTGTAGGTGCGGACGTGGCCGACGTGCATCCCGCCGCTGGGATAGGGGTAGGGGACCGTGACGAAGGTCGATTCCTCCTCGGGGTCCGGGTCGGAGTGGTACTGACCGCCCTCCCAACGGCCCTGCCACTTCGGTTCGAGTTCTCGGGGCCGGTAGTCCATACGCGTTTTCTCCCGCGGGAGGGCTAAAAAGGACACCCATCAGAGGCGAACGCCCAAGTCCCCGGCGCCCCGCGCCAGCTCATGGGCGCGTTCGCGGACCGAGTAGCGAAACACCTCCGCGCGGAACTCGACGCGCACACGGGCCGCGAGTGGGTCACGGAGCACTACGTGAATCGGACGCCCGTGGACGTGGCGTCCCCCGGCGAGCCGGCGCTGCTCGTCGAACTGGAGTTCCGCCGCGCGGACCCGGCGAACAACACGGTGAAACTGGCGCGCCACGCCGCGGACGGAACCCTCGGCGAGTGTACGCTGATACAGGTCTTCTCGGGGTACTACGACACGAGCACAGGGGTTTCCAGCAAGCGCGAGAACGCCGCGTTCGTCGGGGAACTGGCGAGCGACTCGCTCGAAGGGTTCTCCTATCGGGCACTCGACATGGGCTTCACGCCACCCAAGCGCGGGGACGAGCCGCCCGAGGACTGGGAGAAAGCGATAGCGGCGCTCGCCGACGAAATCGCGTAGTTCGCGGGCGTCAGTATCGAAGGGACGCGGGTGATAGTTCGCGGGCGTCCGCCCGCTCACAGTAGCACCGCCCACTCACACTTATTCGATGTCGATGTGGTGTGAGTCCTCGTCGCTCGCCTTCGGCAGCGTCACGGTGAGCACACCGTTCGAGAAGGTCGCCTCGGCACCGTCGGCCTCCGCGCGACCAGGGAGCGGCACCGTTCGGGAGAGGGACTGTGTGGTTCGCTCGCGGCGGACGTAGCGGCCCTCCTCCGACTCTTCCTCCTGTTCGCTGTGTTCGGCCTCGATGCGGAGGGCCTCCTCCTGGAGTTCGACGTTCACGTCCTCGCGCTCGAAGCCCGGCAGGTCGGCGGTGACGACGTACTCGTCCTCGCGCTCCGCCACGTCGACGGCGACGGATCCGGTGAGCTCCGCGCCCTCGAACTCGCCTTCCAACTGCTCTTGCATCCGCTCGAACATCCGCTCGATGTCGTCGAAGGGGTTGTTGCGACGGGACATATGGGAGGATAGAGGAGGGCAGACTCCAAAAACCGCACGGCCGTTCTCAAGCCCGAAATCAGGC
>JBEQBK010000107.1:0-8822 GCA_041639855.1 Halobacteriaceae archaeon
CGACGGCGGCGGGGAGGGCGGCGAAAACGACGTTCGAGAGCGCCAGCGCCGCGCCGAGCGCCGCGCCGACGGCGACGGCGTAGCTCGCCCGGGTGGGCTCGGTCATCGCTCACCCCGGCGGGCCGTCGCCCGCGAGAGGGCCAGCGCCAGCGGTTCCTCGGGGCCCCAGTCGAGAGTCCGGACGCGCTCCCGGAGGTCGCGCAGCCGGGCGTCCCGCTCGACGCCGGCGAGGCGCTCCGCCGGCGACGTGTCGGTAGTCGGGTCCGGCGAGAGCACCGTCACGCTCCGCCCGAGGGCGTCGAAGCGCCGCGCGGCCAGCGGGAGATAATCGTCACAGCAGGGCCCGCACAACACGACGCGGGCCGTCGTGGGGAAGCGCTCGTGGAGGCGTTCGATTTCGGCTTCGCGGAGTTCGCGGCGGCGCTCGGGGCCGAAGCGCCCGAAGCGGTTCGTCTCGGGCGGCTCGGGGGTGAACGCCGGGTCGTTCGCCAACAGGTCCCGCGCCCGCTTCCGGTGTCGCTGGCCGCTCCCCGGCGGGAGCCAGCAGTCGTGGCGCCCGACCGCGGCGATGCCGACGCGGTTCCCGTCGGCGAGGAGGGGGTCGAAGAGGCGACCGACCGCCTCGACCGCGCGGTCGACGGCGTCCGCCGCGCCGGGCTCGGGGACTCGGTGGGCCTGTCTCCGGGCGTCCACGACGAGGACGACATCGACGGAGCGCTGTTCGCGGAACTCCACGGTCGCCATCTCACGGGTTCGTGCGAGGCGTCGCCAATCGATGCGCGCGAGCGGGTCGCCCCGGCGGTACTCGCGAACGCTGTGGAACTCGACGCCGGCGCCGCCCCGGTCGGTGTCGAGGCGGCCGCCCGGGAGCGCCGCGCTCGGGTCGAGCGCGAGGTCGTCGCCGCCCGCGAACGTCGGGACCGCCGTCAGCGTATCGGTCGTATCAGTGCGGGCCGCGACCTCGACGCTGTCCGTCGGGTCGGCCGCGACGAGTTCGGTGCCGTCCCACTCGTGGTGCCCGCGGCGCGCCCGGACGGCGTAGGTGAACCGCCGTGTTCCGCCCGGGGGGAGGGCCGTCGCGAAGCGCGGCGAGCCTTCGACGACCGTGAGTGCCTCCGGCACGCCGTCCACGACGCGCAGGTCCGGGTAGCGCGCATCCCCCTCGTTCTCGACGGTGACGGTCACGCGGATGTCCTCCCCGGGCTCCGGGTCGGTGTCGCTCACCGTTCGGGAGACCACAATAGCGGCGTGCTCGCCGAGCGGCGGCCCGCCCGCGATGGCCGCGCCGGCGTAGGCGACGCCCACGGCGCCCGCCAACAGGAGCGCCGGGTTCCCCAACAGCGCGCCGACCGCGGCGCCGAAGAGCCCGACGCCCCCGGCCCCGGTCCAGTGGTGCGTCTCGTGGGTCTTCATCCGTCGCCCCCCGCGTTCGTCCGGCGGACGCCCCGCTCGCGACAGCGCTCGACCGCGTCCAGCGCCCGGGTTCTGACGTGTGTTCGTGGCCCCTCCCCGCGGGCCCGGAGTCGCAGGCGCTTGCCCAGGGGGAGCTCTTCCTCGCCGGCCACGTAGGCCGCCGCGAGGTCGTCGTCCGTCCAGACGCCTGCTTCGACCTGTTCGGCAGCTACCTCGCGCGAACAGCCGGCGGTGTCCGCGACCGCCTCGACGGCCGCCGCCCGAATCCGCTCGCGGAAGACGCTCTCGTCGGCGTCCGCGAAGGTGTCCCCGGGTGTGGGGACGCGATAGCCCCGTTCCACGTCGGCGGGGGAGGGACGCTCGGGCGTCACGAAGCGCACGTCAGTCGCGCGGAAGACGGCCGCCGCCGCGAGGACGAACGCCGTGGCGGCGAGCGGAACCCGGCTGTCCCCGAAGGGTGCGGCGTCGGCGAGGAAGACGGCTCCGGTACCGAGGAGGACGAGGACCCCGAGCGCACGGAGGGTACGCATCACGACTCACCCGCGTAGCGCTCCTCGATGCGTCTGAGCGTGTCGACGGCGAGCTCGGCGCGGGCCCCGGGGTCGCGTTCGCCGTAGCGGACCTCCTCGAAGAGCTCCGTGAGCGCGGTCACGTCCTCGCGGGCCATCCCCGCGTCGACCGCGGCATCGGCGAACTCCCCGGGCGTCGTCGCCTCGGGCCGGTCCACGGCCAGATGGTCCACCATCGCCGCCCACGCCCGGTACACCTCGTTTTCGGCCTCGGAGCTGTTCTCGATGCGGTCGGCGGCGGCGCCCGCGATGGAGCCGAGCGCGGCCACGCCGGGGTCCGCCGCTCCTTCCTCGACGGCATCGGGCCCGCCGCGGTCGAAGACCCCGCGGAAGGCGTAGGCGACCCCGATGAGGCAGACGCCGGCGACGACGACCGCTATCGGGAGGAAGGGGTCGTCGAGAGGGGTTCCACCGCCGCCGCCACTGGGGACGGGGACCGGCGGTGGCGTCCCGACGGCCAACTGTGGCTCCTCGCCGCTCGGTGCCGTGTCGCCGCCGAGAGAGGCGCCCGCCGCACCGAGGGCGAGCACCGAGAGGAGGGCGGCGGCGAGGGTTCGGAGACCTGTCATCGTCTGATAATGAAAACCTCACGGACAATAACCGTGGGGGTCGACTACTGGAACATCGAGAGGGGCTGGGCCCGCGAGGAGTCCTCCCCGCCCTCGCTCATTCGGGAGGCGAGCTCCTCGCCGGCGTCGAAAACCGCTTCGAGGCCCTCTCCCAGCCCCCCGCCGTCGGCGTCCACGTCCGCGAGGGGGCCGAGGCCGCGTTCGAGCACCGCGCGGGCCGCCGCGAGGTCCGGCTCGTTGGCGTCGGCCTCGACGACGAGGCCCACGGCGTCGACTTCGGCCGCGGCGGCGGCGTCAAGTAGGGCGCCGGCCGGCCCCGCCAGTACCCCGGGCATCGCGGGCGGAACGATGCCCGCGCGGTCGAGGTGGGTCTCCCCGCCCGGGGTCGCGACGCCCCACACTTCCGGGGGCCGTTCGTCGTCGTCGTCGCGCTCGTGGGGCAGCCCGCCCACACAGACCGGCGTCGCCCCGTAGTCCTCGGCCCACGCCACGAGCGCCTCGGCGAAGCCGTTCGCGTCGGCCGGGACCGGAAGGTCGCTTCGCAAAACGAGCAGGTCCGCGTCGGGCGCGGCCTCGATACGAACGGGCGTCCGGACGGTCGAAGACTCGGGACCGTAGACGGCCGCCCCCGGGAGCGCCGGGCAACGAACGTCCGCGAGCGGCTCCGTCCCGAACTGTTCGGCGAGGTGGTCGGCGGCGAGCTTCCCGACGAGTCCGACCCCCGGGAGGCCGTCGACGAGCACCGGTTCGTCGAGCGTCTCGGAGTCGACGCCCGCGTCCGGGCGGAGCTGTACGCGTGCCATACGCGCTCCCCGGACGCTCGGGCTATAAATCCGCCGGCACCGACTACTCCTCGACGACCGGTGCGTCGGCGGCGTGGTTCTGGAGGCTCTCGATGCCGGCGCGGGCGTCGGTCTTCCGGGAGTATCCCTCCCCGCTGTCGGCGAGAATGTTCCCGTTGCGGTGGACGAAGCGCCAGCGCCACTTGCCCTCCTTGTCGCGGTACAGCTCGAACTTCGCTTGTTCGGCCATACGAACCCCTCAGCACCTGGACGGATAAGTCTCAGGCCGGCGACGCGCCAGCGAGGAACGTCCGCAGCGCCGCCGCGTCGCCCGTCTCGCCGGTCGCGACGTAGCGGGAGGCGCAGGCGTTCCCGCAGGCAATCGCCGTCTCCCAGTCCCAGCCGGCACCCCGCGCGACGGCGAGGCCCGCGCCGAAGCGGTCCCCCGCGCCCGACTGGCGGACCGGCGTCCCGACGCCGAGGTTCGGGACCCGTATCGGGCCCTCGGGGGTTGCGGCCAGGGCCTCGGTTTCCGCGTGGAGGACGACCGCACAGCCAGTCTCGCGGCGGAGCGCACGCACCCGGCCGGCGTCGTCGCCCCCCTTGGCGCCGACGGCGTCCGCGAGCGCCCGGATTTCGGCGCGGTTCGCGCTGAGGACGGTCTCCGTCTCGAAGCCCGCGAGCGCGTCGAGTAAGGCCCGCAGTTCCCGGCGGTCGTAGCCCGTGCAGTTGCCGGGGTCGAAACAGAGCGTGTCCGCGCGCAGGTGCCCGGGGAGGGCTTCGAGTGCGTCGGTCATCCCAGGGAACGACACCCAGTTCGCGCCGAAGACCGCGTCGGCGTCGAAAAAGGACGGGGGAACCGCCGCCAGGAGGTCGTCGAGCGTCCACTCGGCGATGTGGTGGGACTCCTCCGCGAACATCACGTCGCCGCCGTTCAGTTCGAAGACCGTGACCGTTGCGGGCGCGCCCATCGAGTACGTCGGGAACGGAAAGCGGGAGAGCGGCGCCGCGTCGAGGTGGCCGGCGAGGCGGACGTCAGCGCCGAGGGCGTGGGCCTGCACAGCGGCGTTGGGCGCCTGTCCGCCGGGACTCATCTCCTTGCCCTCCAGCCGGAAGGAGTCGAACTCGCCCGCCGCGATGGCCTCGCCCAGACGGGACCTGTGTGCGATTCGCTCGTCGCCGTGGCGCACGGTATAGCGGGTGTCCACACTGCCGTCGGGGAACGCGGCGAGCGTCGCGTCCGGGCCGTCGGCGAGTTGCTCCCGGAGGGCGTCGTAACCCATACTCCGACTCCCGAGGGGGAGCCCCCTGTCTTTTTCCTTCGGGCGCTCACCCCTCGGGGTATGGACCGGCCCGCGGAGAACCCATACGTGAGCGACCCGGACCTCGACTTCGAGCCGGCCACGGAACTCGACCCCGAGCGCGCCCGGGAGCAGGCGGAACTGCTCCGCGAGGCCGTGCGCTACCACGACTCCCGCTACTACGGCGAGAACGCCCCGGTCGTCTCGGATTCGGCCTACGACACCCTCTTCTCCCGCCTCGAAACGCTGGAGGGGGCCTTCGACCTCGAAACGGAGACTTCCCCGACCCAGCGCGTCGGCGGGGAGCCAGTCGACGAACTCCCCACCGTAGCGCACGTCGCGCCGATGCGCTCGCTGGACTCCTCGGAGGAGGAGGCGGACGTCCGGGCGTTCGACGAGCGGGTCCGGGAGGCCGTCGGCGACGTGACCTACAGTCTAGAGCCGAAGTTCGACGGGTTCTCCATCGAACTCGTCTACGAGGACGGCGAACTCGACCGTGCCGTCACCAGAGGCGACGGCGAGGAAGGGGACGACGTGACCGAGAACGTCCGGACCGTACGCTCGATTCCCCTCAAAATCGAGGACGCGCCCGAACTGCTGGCCGTCCGCGGCGAGGTGTACATGCCCCGCGACGGCTTCACCGCGCTGAACGAGGAGCGCGTGCAGGCGGGAAAGGAGCCCTTCGCGAACCCGCGCAACGCGGCGGCGGGCACGGTCAGGCTCCTCGACTCCTCGACCGTCGCCGAGCGACCCCTCGACGCGTTCGTCTACGACGTGCTGGCGACGAGCGCCGACCTGTCGAGTCAACACGAGGTCTGGGAGCTCCTCGAAGAATCGGGGTTCCCGGTCAGCGACGAGAACCGCTTCGGCGAGGACGTGGCGGCGTTCATCGACTACCGCGAGGAGCTCCTGGCGCGACGGGCGGACCTCGCCTACGAAATCGACGGCGTCGTCGCCAAAGTCGATGCCTTCGCCAAACGGGAGGCGATTGGCTCGACGGCGCGCTTCCCGCGGTGGGCGTACGCGTACAAGTTCCCGCCACGCGCGGACACGACGACCGTCCGGGGAATCGTCGTTCAGGTCGGCCGGACCGGCCGGCTGACGCCGGTGGCCCTGCTCGACCCGGTCGACGTGGGCGGCGTGACCGTCTCGCGCGCGAGCCTGCACAACCGCGAGGAGATAGCCGACCTCGGCGTCGGCGTCGGCGACGCCGTGCGGGTGCAACGCGCCGGCGACGTGATACCCTACGTCGAGGCCGTCGTCGAGCAGGAATCTGACGGCCATTTCGAGATGCCGACCGAATGTCCGGTCTGCGGGAGCGACGTCGAGCGCGACGGCCCGCTCGATTTCTGCACCGGCGGGCTCTCCTGTCCGGCCCAGCTCAAGCGTGCTGTCGAGCATTTCGCGGGCGACGACGGCCTCGACATCGAAGGGTTGGGAGAGGAGGCCGCCGACCAGCTGGTCGAGGAGGGGCTCGTCGGCGGCGTGGCGGACCTCTACGAGCTGGAGAAAGGCGAACTCGTGGAGTTAGAGGGATGGGGCGAAATCAGCGCCGAGAACCTCCTCGACGAGCTAGAGGCGAGCAAACGCCCGGAACTCCCGTCGTTCCTCTCGGCGCTCGGGATTCCCGAGGTCGGCCCGGAGGTCGCCCGTGATTTGGCCGCCGCGTTCGGCGACCTGGATTCAGTGCTGGACGCGAGCGAGGCGGCGCTCCAGGAGGTCGAGGGTATCGGCCCCACGGTGGCCGAACACGTCGCGGAGTTCTTCGCCAACGAGGGGAACCGCGAGGCGATACGCCGCCTGCGCGAGCACGGCGTGGACCCGCAGGCGTTCGAGGTCGAAGGGGGCGAGGAGTTGGACGGGCTGACATTCGTCTTCACCGGCTCCGTCGAGGGGTGGACCAGGGACGAGCTACAGCGCCTCGTGGAGGACCACGGTGGGAACGCCACGTCCTCGGTGTCGTCGAACACGGACTTCCTCGTCGTCGGCGACAACCCCGGACAGTCCAAACGCTCGGACGCCGAATCGGAGGGCGTCCGCGAACTCAGTTCTCAGGATTTCTTCGACGAACTGGAGCGCCGGGGCGTTCAGGTTCGCAGCCCGTAGTATCCAGGGTCGTCGTCGTTGGGCGGGTCGGCCACCACGAGGTCGTCGGCGTTCGCCATCACCCACGGGATGGTCCAGTCGAGGAGGACGTTCTCCGTGTCGGGGTCCAGTTCGGCGTCGGGCTCCAGGTCCTGCAGGAGGCGCGCGAGCTCGTAGACCGTGTACATCTCGTCGGGCTCCAGGAGCTCCGCCGGGTCGTAGAACTCACACGGCACCACCGTCTCGAACTCGGATTTCGGTTTGGGCACACCCCGAAGACGGCGGGGACCGCCTAAAGCTACGGGAACGAAACACTCAAATACACGTTGTTTGCTACCTATTGTCACATATGGTGGAGATGCAGGGGGATGCGACCCGACCGGCCGTGGGGGCCCACGCCGCGCTTCTGGCGGCGATGCGACGGGAGTGTGGGAGCGCGCTTCGGGACTGTCACGTCATGGACGAGGGGACCCACGAGACGGTCTATCTGCGCCCCGACGTGCGCGAGCGGCTGGCCGACATCTCCCTGGACCGGTACATCGACAACGAGCGGTTGGGCTACCTCTCCCACGACACCTACGAAGGGCTCCACTACGCCGAGTTCCGCTACACCGTGCGGGGATTCGACCGGTTCACCCAGTTCCGGACCTTCCTCGGCGACGACGAGGGGCGGATCGGCGTGCTCGCGAGCGTCGACGCCGGGGCGGGCGTGGACTGGAACGCCGTCTTCGATGCGGCCGCCGGGGTCGTCGCCGAGAAAGGCACTCGCAGTATCGCGCCGTAGGAGGTCCACCCGTGGCTGTCGGACGGGGGTGCTCTGCAAAAAATCGAACGTGTTGGTCGCTTATTCGTGGGCTTGGAGAGCGGCCTGGTAGCGCTCGGACGGCTCCTCCCAGTCGACGACCTGGAAGAAGTTGTCGATGAAGTCGCCGCGGTCGGGACCGTAGTCGTAGTAGTAGGAGTGCTCCCAGACGTCCAGCGCGAGCACGGGATGGGAGCCCCAGAGGGCGCCCTGGTCGTGCTTGTCGACCTTGACGTTGCGGAGCTGGTTGCTGAAGGAGTCGTAGACGAGAAGCGCCCAGCCGCCCGCGGCGGACGCAGCGGCCTTGAACTCGCCCTCCCAGGCTTCGTAGCTCCCGAAGTCCTCCTCGATGCGCTCCGCGAGCTCGCCGTCAGGCTCGTCGCCGCCCTCGGGGGACATCGACTGCCAGAACAGGTCGTGGAGGATGTGCCCCGACCCGTTGTGCGTTACGTTCCCGATGGCGCCTGCCGACGAGGAGAAATCACCGTTCTCGCGGTTCTCCGCCAGCGTCTCCTCGGCCGCGTTCCAGCCGTTCACGTAGCCTTGGTGGTGCGTGTCGTGATGCCACGTCAGCACCTGCTCCGAAATGTGTGGCTCCAGCGCGTCGTACTCGTAGGGAAGGGGTGGAAGTTCGTACTCAGTCATCGTATCACCAAGTGGTGACACGACCGGCGGGAACTTCAACTTTGAGGAAGGGGGGAAATGGCGTCCCGGCCCGTGACACCCCGACCCGTCCGCTGTGGCCGATTCGGGGCCGACGACGACCGAAGCGTCACTCGCCGCGCGCGGCCTCGAACATCGCGATGGCCTCCTCGCGGCGCTCGGCGTGGTCCACTATCGGCGCGGGGTAGTCGGGCGCGTGTGCCTCGCGCTCGCGTTCGTCCAACTCGTGCCACGAGTGAACGACGTCGGCCGGAACCCCCGCCAGTTCGGGGACGAACGTGGCGATGTACTCCGCGTCGGGGTCGTAGCGCTCGCCCTGGGTCATCGGATTGAACACCCGGAAGTACGGCTGGGCGTCCGTGCCGGTCGAGGCGGCCCACTGCCAACCGCCGTTATCGTTGGCGGTGTCGTGGTCGACCAAGTGGGTCCGGAAGTGGTCGTAGCCGACCCGCCAATCGGTGAGCAGGTCCTTCGTGAGGAAGGAGGCGACGATCATCCGCACGCGGTTGTGTACGTAGGCCTCCGCTTTCAGTTGGCGCATCCCGGCGTCCACGATGGGGTAGCCCGTCCGCCCGTCCTTCCACGCCCGGATTTCCTCCGGGTCGTTTCGCCACGCGACGCCGTGTTCGTACTCGTTG
>JBEQBK010000108.1:0-8782 GCA_041639855.1 Halobacteriaceae archaeon
GCCATCACGGCCTCGTCGTCGAAGGCGTGGAGGTAGGTGTACCCCTCCGCCTCGGCGAGCTCGTGGGCCTTCGTCTGGGCCTCGGCGTAGTCGACCCCGTGGAGGACCACGTCGGCGCCGTAGCTCTCGGTTGCCTGCACCTTCGAGATGGGCGCGAACTCGGGCATCACGACCGTCGCCTCCACGCCCGATTGTTGGGCCGCGAGCGCCACGCCCTGCGCGTGGTTGCCCGCGCTGGCGGTGACGACGCCCGCGTCGCGCTCGGCCGGGGACATGAGCTGGACCTTGTTCGTCGCGCCCCGTATCTTGAACGCGCCGGTGCGCTGGAAGGTTTCCAGTTTGAGGCGCACGTCGGCGCCGGTGCGGCGGGAGAACGTGTGTGAGGGGTGCAGCGGCGTATGTATCGCCACGTCGGAGATGCGGTCGCGAGCCTCGCGAACCTGCGAGATGTCGAGCATGGATGACCTACCGGCGGCGGCGTCAAAAACGCGCCGGGCGCCGTCGCTCGGGAGCTCGGAAAGGGGAACCGCAGAAGCGTGTGACGATTACATCTGGTCGCCGTTCGGACTTAAACCCGATGGAAGCGGCGTGAAAGTGAAACTGGAAGACGGCGTCGGTGTGTCGGACGGAGCGCATGCGAGTGTCGGCGCTTGGGGTGTCGGACGGAGCGCATGCGAGTGTCGGGGCGGCGCCGGAGCTACGGGAGCAGAACACACGGAGAACGAGGAGGGGCTACCCGCGCTCGCGGACGAGGTCCTGGAGCTCCTCGGCGTCGCGGACGCGCTCGACTTCCTCGCGCTCGACGATGGCGGTGCCTTCGATGGACTCCCGCCGGGAGCGCTCGACGAAGTAGACGGACTTCGTGCGAGTGACTTCGCCGACGGACGCCATCAGGCGGGCGCGCTTGCGGGCCGCTTCGGTGAGTTCGGAGTGGCCAGTGAGGAGTTTGCGCTCCTCGTCGTCCTCGCTGACCGTCTTGAACGGCGCACGGACGGTCGGGTGGACATCGAAGCCCGCGCGGGTGAGCACGCCGACGACCTCCTCGTCCTCGGGCTCCGTCTCCGGGTCCTCGGGCGTGGGGTCGGTGTCGCGAACCTCCTCGGCGCCCTCCAGCACGTCGACCGGGCCGGTGAGCGGCTCGTCGAACATCTCCTCTAACTGCATCGCGACCTCGACGGAGGCGTTCATACCGTCCTCGTACTTCGAGACCGTCCGTCTGGAGACGCCAAGCTCGTTGGCCAGCCGGCCGAGACTCCAGCCGCGCTCCTCGCGCTCGTCGGCGAGGACATCGCTGTCGATGGTGACGTACAGCCCGCCGGGCGCGGCGTAAATCATCGGGGGGACCCCTTCGACGAAGAGGTCCATCGCCGTGTCCGGGCTCATCGCGGGCACGCCGTGACGGAAGTAAACCACCTCGGGCTTCAGCTCGGTGTCGCGGGCGCGCATCCCGATGACGAGCGGCGTCGCGTTCAGATGCGTTCCGAGCCGGCGCATCTCGGCGCCGGTCGCGCCGTCGAGGGCGTCGACGTTCCGCAGTATCTTCACGAGGATGAGGTCCTCGCCGCGGCGCGCCGCCACGTCGAAACTCCGGGGGCGGATAGCACACTCATCGCTCACGGCGAAGCCCGCGTCCTCCAGCATCGCGGTCACGTTGCCGATGAGTGCGGACCGGGACATGGGGACTCGCTAGCCGCTCATCGCATATATGCGTTCTGGCGGCGGGCGGGCACGAAGCCGCCGGGGAGGCGCGCCGAAACGGCTTAAGGCGGCGGTTTCCTACCCCGACTGTGACCGTTCTCGGCATCGACGATACGGACTCCCGCGAGCGGGGGATGTGTACCACATACGCCGCGGCCGAACTCGCTCGCGAGCTGGCGGCGACGGGCCACGCCGTCGAGCGGACCCTCCTCGTCAGGCTGAACCCCGCAGTCGAGCACAAGACGCGGGGGAACGCGGCGCTGGCGATACACACGGACGCGTCCGCCGAGGTCGCCGAGCGGCTCGCCGCCGGCGCGCTGGACACGGCCGCGGACGGCGACCCGAAGACGAACCCCGGCGCCGTCGTCGCGCCCGGACCACCCGAAGGCATCCCTGACTCCGTCGAGCGGTTCGGTGCGAACGCGATGAGCGAAATCCACGCCATCGAGGACGCCGAGACCCTAATCGAGTCGGCGGGTTACCGCTCGCTCTCGCGGGGCAACGGCCGCGGACGCATCGGAGCGCTCGCCGCGGTCGGCGCCTGGCGGGCTTTCGAGGACTGGACCTACGAGCACATCTCCTACCGGGAGGAAAGCCGTTGGGGCACCGAGCGCGACGTGGACGAGACGAGCCTCTTCGCCGCCGCCGAGGCGGGCTATCCGGACGTGTGGGACACGGTCGACACCGTCGAGGAGGAGGCCGTCTGCGTGCCACACACACCCTGCCCCGTGCTACACGGAATCCGCGGGGACGACGCCGAGGCCTGCCGGCGCGTCGCCCGGGAAATCGGCTCGGAGCCCATCGCTTCGGCACACACCTTCCTGACGAACCAGGGCACGGACGCCCACCTCCGAGAGGGAACCTTCGGCGGCTTAGCGGAGGACCGCGCGTACCGCGCGACGGGCACCGTCACCGCTGACCCCGAAACCAGACGGGGCGGGCACGTCTTCCTCGAAATCGAAGGGACGCCCTGTGCGGCGTTCGAACCGACGAAGCGCTTCCGCGAGCGCGTCCGGGGGTTGCAAGAAGGTGACGTACTCACCGTCTGTGGCGAGTTCTCGGGGGGCACGCTCAAGCTGGAGAAGTTCGCCGTCCGCGAACTCGTGCGCACGGAACCCGCCGTGCCCGCCTGTCCCGACTGCGGGAGCTCGATGAGCTCGGCGGGCCGGAATCAGGGCTACCGCTGCCGGGAGTGCAAAACGAGCGCGCCGGGGAAGGTGGAGCGGGAAATCGGGCGGGAGTTAGAGAGGGGCTGGTACGAAGTGCCGCCCTGCGCGCGCCGGCACGTCGCCAAACCGCTCGTTCGGGGCGGTTTCGACGCGGCGACACATCCCGAGCGGTAGCTCATCGGGTTTTAGTTGCGAGGCTTACCCCGGGTGTGAACAAGTGAGCGTGGGTGCGTTCGCTCTCCTGATGGCCGACTTCGCCGCGTTGCTGTTGTATCCGGAGCCCCTGACGGTGGCTGTCGTGATGACCGCGAGCGCAGCGTACGTTCTCACCGCACAGGTGGTCCACGGCCTGAAATCGGCGTAGGAAATTCAGACTGCGTCGACAAGCGTGCTACGCGCATCGTCAGACCGCGTCGACGTTCGTCCCGACGCTACAGACGTACTCGCCGGTCGCCACCTGGGGTAGCCGGCGGGAGCGCCAGAAGATGCCGTTGGCGTCCGCCGTCACTCGCGCCTTCGTGCCGCCGAAGGAGTCGGTGATTTCGAAGAGCGTTTCGCCCGCGCGGACCCGCTCGCCGAGGTCGACCTGAAACCGCACGAGGCCGCCGGCGGGCGAGCCGTAACGGTCGAAACCCTTCGCCCGCGTCTGGCTCGTCGCCGGGGCGTCGCCGTCCAGGAAGTCGTAGTAGCGCAGGACGTTGAACACCCCCTCCACACCCACTTGGATGCTCTCCTCGTCCCAACCGACGGCGCCGCCGAGCTCCGGGTCGACCGTGGGAATACCCTCGTCGGGACCCGCGCGGGCGAGCTGCCCCTCGGGTCCTTTCTGGTCGAGGACGTAGCCGGCGTCGAACGCCCGCGCGAGCTCCAGACACTCCCGGTGGTGGCGGTGGTGGCGGCCGCACCTGACTCGAACCTCGTTTATCATCCGCGAGGTCGAGCCCTGGTGTAAATCGAGAATCAGGTCCGCCCGCGACGCCGCCTGAAAGGTGGCGTGGGCGATGCGCTCGCTGGAGGAGCCGTTCGCGTTGCCGGGGTAGGTCCGGTTCAGCTTGGTGTCGTCGATGGGGTTTCTGTGCTCCGCGACCTGGAAGCCGTGGTAGTTGACGATGCCCACCACCAGCAGGGTGCCCGCGAACTCCGCGGGGTCGAGTTGGGGCACGACGCGCTGAATCACGCCGACACCGTTCAGTTCGTCGCCGTCGCTGGCGGCCTGCATGTACAGCGTGTCGCCGTCCGCGGCGCCGTTAAGCACGGCGACGGGGAGCGAAACCGGCGAGCCATCCCGGGACTCGCCCACCTGCAGGCGGCCCGTGTCGAACTCGCCGGGGGCGGCACTCGCCGTGCCGAGGTCCGTCATTACCTACGTAGGGCGGCGGAAACCACATTAGCAGTTCGGTCCCGGCGCGCCCCGCTTCCGCACCGTATTTCCCGCGGCGAGACGAAGAACGGGTATGGTCGATACGGACGCCGACAGCCTCGTCGGGGCCCTCGAAGTCCGCAAACAGGTTCTGCGGGGCTTTTCGCTGGCCGCCCTGTTGGCCGTCGGCGCCTACGTCTTCTTCGTCGTCGCGCCGGGGTCCCCCGACGGCGCCGCGAACGCGACGGCGAACGCGACCGGGGGAACCGCGCCCGCCGCCGCGGAGCCGTTCTATCTGGTTCTCCTGTTCGTGCTCGCCGTTTCGGGGGGAATGCTGTTGACGGTCGTCTTCGCGCTCGTCGAGGCCTACCGGCTCAGCCGTCGGACGGAGTGAGGCGGGTATCGAACCGGTCGGCCGCGTCCGTCTTGTCACGTCCGCGAGCCGCTACTCGAACTCGACGTCGTCGCCGGCCAACTCGGCCAACTTCTCCGCCGCGGCGCGGGTGCCCGTCGCCAGCAACACGTCGCCGGCGCGCAGGTCCGTCTCCGGACCCGGTTGAACGACCCACTCCGTCTCGTCGCCGGGCCGCCGGACCGCCACCACGGCGGAGCCCGTTTGGGTGCCGACGGCGCTCGCGCCCAGCGTGGTGCCGTCCAGCGGGGCGCCCGCGGCGACGGTCAGCCGGACGATGACCTCGTCGGATTCCTCGACGGCCTCCTGAAGGACGTCGTGGGCGTCCAATCCTCTCAACACCCCCTCGCTGATTTCGAGCGCGGCGTCGCTGATGACCTCCGTGCTCGAAGCGAGGTGAAACAGTCCCCTGAGAGAAACGGGGTCCTCGACGCGCGCGGCGGCCCGCAGGACCCACGCCTCGAATCTGGCCTGGAGGGCGTCCACCTCGATTTCGAGTTCGACGACCTCCTCCGCGAGCGCCTCGCTGTCGTAGAGCACCGACCCGTAGGCTAAATCGACCGCGAGTTCGGAGATGTTCTTCATCAGTATCACCGAGTCGACCGCGCGTTCGAGGTCCTCGACAGGCGCTTCGGCGGGTTCGGGCGGGTCGTAGGCCTCGCCGGTAGCGTCCCCGTACACGTCGCGGATACCGGCCTCGGGGCCGCGGAGGACGAGCGTGTCGCCCCCGCGGAGTTCGGTGTCGGCGTCGGGGTTGAGCACCCACTCGGCGTCACGGCGGACGGCGACGACGCGGACGCCAGTCTCGGTTTCGAGGTTCGACGCGCCCAGCGTGCGCCCGGCGAGGTCGCTCTCGGGGTCGAGTTCGGCACGGGCGACGGCTTCGACGGCCTCGGGCAGCGCGGCGCGCATCGCGTCGGGAAGGCCGATGTCCTCCAACACGATTTTCGCGATGTCGCCCGCCGCGTCGCTCGTCTTCTCGGCGGCCCCCACCACGCCGAGCACGGGCGCGAGCCGCTCGGCGTCGTCGGTGGTCCGGGCGGCGAGGAGGAGGCTCATCCGGGCGCGCAGTTGGAGCACGTCCATGTGCTCCTCAAGGGTGAGGACTTCGCGGGCCACGTCGTCGCTACCGTGGAGTACCGCCGAGAACGCCAGGTCCACGAGCGCCTCCGCGGTGTCCTTCATCTCGGCGAGGACTTCCTTGACGCTCACCGGCTCGTACGCGACCCGCTCGCTCATGGTCGGGTTCACAGGAGCGAAGGAGAAAAGCGTTCCCCGCAGGATAATTGGACAAACGTTTCCCCTATCCCGGCTCCGGAACCGACAACGCTTTTCCAACCCCGATTGAAGTTGTCGTTTATGTCCGACGAGATGCAGAAAGGCCTCGAAGGCGTTCCCGTCGCGGAGTCCGAACTGAGCGCCATCGACGGGGAGGCCGGGCGACTCGTCTACCGCGGCTACGGGGTCGGCGAGTTGGCGCGGGAGGCGAGCTACGAGGAGGTCCTCTACCTCCTCTGGTACGGGGAACTCCCCTCGGAGGGGGAACTGGCCGACTTCGAGACGCGCCTCGCGGAGGAACGGACGGTGTCGCCGGCGGTCTACGACACGCTCCGTTCGCTCGCGGACGAGGACGAACGACCGATGGCGGCGCTCCGGACCGCCGTCTCGATGCTGTCGGCGAGCGATGACGAGGACCCGAGTCCCGGCGACACCGACGCGCTGCTCCGGCAGGGGCGACGCATCACGGCGAAGATACCGACGGTGCTCGCCACGTACGACCGGATTCGGCGTGGTGAGGAGCCCGTCGAACCCGACCCCGAGTTGGGCTCCGCCGCGAACTTCCTCTACACCCTCACCGGCGAGCGCCCCGATGACGTGTCCGCCGAGACGTTCGACCAGGCGCTCGTCCTCCACGCCGACCACGGACTGAACGCCTCCACGTTTACGGCGATGGTCATCGCCTCGACGCTGGCGGACAGTTACAGCGCCGTCACCGGCGGCGTGGCCGCTCTCTCGGGGTCGCTCCACGGCGGCGCGAACCAGGACGTGATGGAGGTGCTCCTCGACATCCGCGACGCCGAGCAGGGGCCCGTGGAGTACGTCTCCGAGCGCCTGGCGGGCGACTGGCGCGTCCCCGGCTGGGGGCACCGCGTCTACGACGTGAAGGACCCGCGCGCGGAGATTCTGGAGTCGCGCCTGGAGAAGCTCGCCGCGGTGTCGGGCGACGACACCTTCGAGCGCTACACCGACGAAATCGAGACCTACCTCGTCGAGGAGAAGGGCTTGCTTGAGCACAACATCGCGCCGAACGTCGACTTCTACTCCGGCTCGGTGTACCACCACCTCGGCATCCCCGTGGACATGTACACGCCCATCTTCGCGATGAGCAGAACGGGTGGGTGGGTCGGCCACGTCGTCGAGTACGTCGCGGACAACCGCCTCATCCGGCCGCGCGCGGAGTACGTCGGCGACGAGTCGGCCGCGTTCGTCCCGCTGGCGGAGCGGTAGCCGACCTCATTTCCCGGCGCTCGCTTCCCGCTCGGCCATCATATCCGCGGCGCGCTCGGCCCAGTTCAGATAACGGAAGCCCAAAACCCCCAAGAGAGCCATCCAGACCCACGAGAGGCCGATGCCGACGTAGACGCCGAGGACGCCCCAGTTCAGTTCCACGAGCAACGCCGAGAGGCCCAACAGGAAGAGGAAGGTGCCGCTGACGCGGGCGACGAAGGGGACCCGTGTCTCGCTCGCGCCCTGTAGCGCGCCGGAGAGCACGACGAACGTGACCGTTGCGACGGCCGTGACGCCGTACACCCGAGCGAAGTCCGCCGCGTAGCGGAGGGTGAGCGCGTCGTCAGTGAACAGGTCCGCCAGCGCGGGCGCCGCGGCGTAGAGCCCGACACCGAGCGCGCCCACCGAGAGGACGCCGAGCGCCACGACGGCCCACGCGCGGTAGGTGGCTTCGTCGGGGTCCTCCTCGCCGAGCGACTGGCCGACGAGGACGCTCGCCGCGACGTTGTACCCGCGCGTGAGCGGCGCCGTCACTTGCTGGTAGAGCCGCCGCCCGATTTGGAAGGCGGCGTTCACCTCGGTTCCGAGGCCCAACAGGAGAGAGTTGAAGGGGAAGTACGCGAGGTTCGACGCGAGCCCCTCGCCGACCCGGGGCGCCGAGACGCGGACAAGCTGGCGCGCGATGACGGGGTTCGAGGGGCGGACTAGCCCGGCGGCGGCCCACGGCCCGACGAACGCGGCGGTGAGCGCGACGGCGGTGAAGACGTTCGAAACGGCCGTTGCGAGCCCCACGCCGAAAATCCCGAGGCGGGGGAGCCCGAGCAGCCCCAGGCCCAGCCCGAAGGAGCCCGCGATGTTGAGGGCGTTCGAGACGACGTTGACGTACATCGGCGTCTTCGTGTCACCGGTTCCCTGGAGCGCGCGGGCCCCGACGAGCGCGACGTGTCTCGCGGGCGCCGTCGCGAAGACGACGGCGAGGTACTGCCCGCCCATCCGCGCGACGTTCTCGGGCGCGCCGAGCAGGGAGATGGCCGCCTCGCCGAAGAGGAGGCCGAAGAAGACGAACGGCACGCCGGCGAGCACGCCCATCAGGAGCGCCTGAGAGACGGCCTCGTCGCGGGAAGCGTCGGCCTCGCGGCCCGTGTCCTGACTGGAGAGCGCGATGGCCCCGCTCCCGAGGCCCAGACCGATGCGGAGGGGGAAGCGGGCGTAGAGGTCCGCGAGCCCGATGGCCGCCACCGCCGCCGGCGAGAACGAACCGGTGACGAGCACGTCCGTCGTGCGCATCAGCGTCCGGAGGACGTGCTCGGCGCTGACAGGCCACGACAGCGAGAACGTCCGCTTCCACATCGCGAGCAGGCGAGGACGGTCCACGTAGGGGAAGGCTCGAATGGGACCCGTATCAGCGTTCCCATCGCGGCGAGCGGCGTTACAGGAACTCCCGGACCTCGGAGTACCACATGTCGTGGTCGTCGACTTTCCCCACCCGTTCGGCGATGTCGGCGGCGAGGACGTGCCAGCAGCGCTGGGTGGGGTCCGCCTCGTCCAGATTGTACTCGGCGTCCTTGCAGGTACAGCCGTCGCCCTCGACGACGTACTCCTCCTCGTAGCCGACAACGACAGTGAAATCGTTGT
>JBEQBK010000109.1:0-8669 GCA_041639855.1 Halobacteriaceae archaeon
TGTTCCCGAACTCGAAGACCCACCCGGCCTCGTTTTCGAGCGTCCACCCCGAGAGGTCCAACTCGCCCGCACCCTCGTTTTCGAAGGTGACGTACTCCCCGTTGAGGCCCTCCGAATCGGGGTGGAATTCGGCGATGGCCAGTTCGGCCGAGTCGGCCTCGGTGTTGTCGAAGCCGCCCGGGCTCACCGTGTCCTTCCCGCGTATCCAGGTTTTGTCGTCGGCCTTCCCAACGAGGAACCCGTGCGAGGAGTCGAGCGTGAAGTTCGCGGCGCTGGCTTTGAACTCCAGTTCGAGCGTGCCGTTCTCGCGGGTGTAGGACTGGGGTTGGGCCGCGTTCCCCCCCGCAAGATAGGAGCGGCTCCCGAAGTTCAGCGCGTAGTTCCCGGGGTCGAGTTCGCCGGGCGAAACCCACTCGCCCTCGGCGTCTTCCGGTGGGTCGCGGACCGCGACGGTGATGGGTTCCTGGGCGTAGGGGTCGAACTCGTTTTCCTCCTGGTCGGGGAGGATATCGATGTTCGCCTGCTTCACCGATTTGTTCGTCGTCGGCTTGAGTTGGACCGCCTTCCGCTCGTACAGTTCGTAGCGCTCGGGGTCCGCGATGTCCCCCGAGAGGAAGCGCCAGGCGTCGACGCCCCGCAGGGTTTTGGGCGTGACTTTCACCGTGTTCTCGCCCGTCGGGACGCCCCAGTAGGCGCCGCCGTCGGTGGTGTTCTCCCCCCACTCCCACTTCACCTTGCTATTGCCCCCCTCCCATTTCTCGAAGTCGTCGCTCACGGACAGGGGGTCGTCCCGGACCGCCCACTCGCCCTGCTCCCGGCTCAATCCGGAGAATTTGAAGAAGGCCGTCCCGCCGTGCTCGACGTCCCGGCTCCCGTGGAGGAAGACCAGCGAGGTGTCGACGGGGCCCTCGTAGACGAACAAACGGGAGGCCGCCTCGGTTTCGACGATGTCGGTCGTCGGCTTCGCGGAGGTACCCGTGACGTTGTAGAACTCCCGGACGTTCAACTCGCCGTCGGAGAGCGCCTCGACCTCCCAGCGGAGTTTCCCCTGTTTGAGGATGTACGTCGCGTTCCCCTCGTCGTCTTCAGCATCGGAGGTCGACATGAACGTGGTTGCCCCCCCGAGGCCGAACAGGCCGAGCCCGACCGCGCCCATCGTGTACTCCCGGCGCGTGAACGACGGCGTGTCGTCAGTCATAGCCTGAATTGACAGTCAGTCCGGAAAAGCCGCATGGCCAATCCGACCACGCGATTGCTCTCAGCGGGATACGGCGGGACGGGCACGGAACCCGTCCCGGTGGGTCCGCCGCGCGGGACCGCACTCGGCGGAACCGGTTGACACGAGCACATACGTTTTTGTCCCCTCGTGCGGGAGTTGGGCACCATTCGGATGTCACGAGACGACGCCGTGGACGCCGCCGACAGCGTAGCAACGCATCTCCGGTCGCTCGATATCGACGGGCAGTCGTGGGTGACCGGCGTGTCGATAAACGGCCTCCTCGCGGAGGGGAGCGACGAATCGGTGGCGGCGGCCCGGAGCCTCGTCGACAGGGCCGTCGCCACGCAGGACGACGACGGGCAGTTGGGCTACGGTCCGAGTTACCCCATCGAGGTGTTCAGCCACGGCCGGGAGTACGAGGCGAGTTGGGAACTGACCGTCAAGAAAACGATGAACACGAACAACACCACCGCCATCGGGCACGGTGTCCTCGATTTCTACGACCGGACCGGCGACGAGCGCTACCTCGACGCGGCGCGGCGCGAATACGAGTCGCTCACTTCCTTCGAGCGCACCGACGACGGCGGCATCCCGCACCACGACCCCGAGGTGGCGGGCATCAAGTCGCTCTGGATAGACTCGGTGTACATGATGTCGCCCTTCTTCGCGCGGTACGCCGAGGCGACGGGTGACAGCGACGCCCGCGACGAGGCGGTCGAGCAAATCCTCGTCCACGCCGACCACCTCCACGACTCGCGTACCGACCTGTTCCGCCATATCTGGGTCGAGACGCCGGACCACTACCCGCAAGGGACGTTCTGGGGACGTGGCAACGGGTGGGCCGCCGCGGCGACCGTCGACGTGCTCGCGCGCTTGCCCGACGACCACCCGCGGCGCGACGAACTCGCGTCGCTGTTTCGCACCCACTGCGAGGCGCTCCGGCCGTTACAGGACGGAAGTGGGTTCTGGCACAACCTCGTCGACGACACCGATACACCGCTGGAATCCTCCGGGACGCTGATGTTCGCGTACGCCTTCGCCCGCGGCGTCGAGCTCGGGCTCCTCCCGGAAGCGTTCCGCAACGCCGCCGAGGACGCACTCGCCGCTGTTACGCGCGTCGTGACCGACGACGGGGAGGTACGACGCATCGCGGGCCCGCCGGGCGGCCCCGAAGCGCCGTTGACGGTGACGCCCTACGGGCAGGGCTGGTATCTGATGGCTGCGGCGGCGCTCAACTGAACGGACGCCGGGCCACACGACTCATACAGCAGGCGTGATACGTCTCCGGTAATGGAGTCCGTCCCCGCGCCCGTCCCGCCCGAATCCCCCGATGCGTGGTACGCCCCCGACGTGCGCACCCAACGCGAGGTCCACCCCGGCGTCGTCGCCACCGTAACCGACGAGGGCGACGCCTACCGATACCGGGTCCGGGAACCGGCGCTCACCCCCGCCGAGCGCGACGAGCTCGACGCGGTGCTGGAGCACTTCGCCGGGGCGAACCTCCGGCGGCCCAGAACCCGGGAGGGAACCCGCGAACGGGCCGCCGCCGGCTTCGAGGGGAAGTACGACCGCGCCGTCGAGCGCCTGCTCTCGGGGAGCCACGAGGGGCGGCGGCGGGTGCGCTACTACGCGCTGCGGGACTTGCGCTGTCTGGGCGAGCTCACGCCGCTCGCGCTGGATGAGCGCGTCGAGGTGGGCGATACGACCGGCGAGGAACTGCTCGTCCACACGGAGAACTTCGCCCCCGCCCACACCGGCCTCCCGACGGACCACGAGTACCTCGACCGGTTCCTCGCCGAGCGCCTCGAACGGCATACGGTTCCGTTCCGGGGCTTCGACATCCCCGTCGTGGTCTACCGCGAGCGCCTCCTGGGGTCGGACGCCTTCGACACGAAGTACGCCGTCCTCGAACCCGAGCTCCTGCCGGGCGACCGGGAACTCATCGAGGCTTGCAAGGACCGCATCTGGGAGGCGAACGTCGATTCCGTGGTGGAGGACAAGGCCGCGTTCGTCCGCGAGCGCGCCCGGGAGTTCCTCTCCAGACAGCTCACCGCGAGGAACGCCGGCGCGTGGCTGGCCGCCGCCCGCCACCGCGCCCGCTCGGCGCTCGCGGAGTACGGCGTCGGCGTCCCGCCCGTGGACGACCGCTTCGCGGGCGACCGTCTGGACGACCTCGTGTACTACGTCCTCCGGGACTTCGTCGGCGACGACAAGCTCACGATACCCATCCGCGACGACTACTTAGAGGACATCGAGGCCAACCGCGTGGGCGAGCGGGTGAAAGTCGTTCCCAGACGGACGCTCCACGACGAGCGCATTCCAACCAATCTGGTCTTCGAGGACGAGAGCCGCTTCACCAATCTGGTGACGCAACTCGCCGCGGCGGATGGCGTGGAGCTGAACGCGTCGAACCCGTCCGCGAAGGTGAACCTCGAACCGGAGGACGTCGCGGAGGGGACGACCATCCGGTGTGCGGTCGGTCTGCCGGTCATCAGCGAGGACGGCCCGCACGTCTCCATCCGCAAGCAGTCCCCCGAGGCGATGACGCCCGTGGACTTGATCGAGCGCGGCGCGGTGCCCACGGAGTTGGTCGCCCTCCTCTGGATGCTGTACGAACACCACGGCGTCGTGCTGTTCTCGGGCCCTACGGGGGTGGGCAAGACGACGCTGATGAACGCCCACATGCCCTTCATTCGGTACAGCGACCGCCCCATATCCATCGACGAAGGGAGCCGCGAAGTGCGCCTCCCCCAAGAGACGGGCGTCTCACTCACCACCAGGGAGCACGAGGAAGCGTACAAGCGCGTCACGATGGCCGACCTGATGACCGAGACCAACTACCTGAACCCGGACGTGGAGGTCATCGCGGAGATAAACACGCCCGAGTCCTTCGAGACGTTCGGCGAAGTGTTAAATACTGGACATGGGGTCGTCGGAACCACCCACGCCGAGACGGTCGAGACCCTCGTGAACCGGGTCATCGAACAGGGTCTCCCGCCGTATCTCCTCACGGAGGTCGACCTGGTCGTCTTCCCGCGCCACGTCGAGGGCGAGCGCTACGTCGGGGCGGCGGTGGAACTGCTCGGGAACCCCGACGACGCGCGGGCTCTCGACGGCGTCATCGAGAAGGACGGCTACGAAATCGGCTGGAACCGGGTCTTCGAGCGCGAGCCCGAGGGCGGGTGGACGTTCGCCTACGACCACCCGAACCTGGGCGACGAGGAGCGCTCGCTGGACCACGGCGTCTTCGACGCGCTCGCGGCGCGGACGGACAGCCCCCTCGAAGACGTCGAGGCCGAGTTCCACCGGAAACACCGCTACGTCCGCTACATGCGCCAGGCGGAGCTGACCGACTTCGAACGGGTCTTCGGGTTTCTCTCCGATTTGCGCAACGACGAGGCGGCCACCGTCGAGCGCATCGCCGGCGAGTAAATTGCAACTACCCGAGATGCGGGGCTGTCGCTCGGAAGCGGGTCGGTTTGTCGGCGAGACTAACTGGTTCGTCGGACCTCTTTAGTCAGCAACCATTCCTAGTACTGGGTGAACCACGGTGGCGACAAACCTCTCACAAGCCCTCTATATCGCCGTGTTTGCCGCCGCCGTCCTCGGATGTTTTCTCAGCCTCCCACGACTGCGGCGCGTGAACGGCCGCGACACGCGGCGGGGACTCATAGCGCTCGTCGGAACCAGCGGGGCGTGGGCGGCGGCCCAACTCGGGTTTCTCGTCGCGCCGACGACCCCGCTCAAGCTCGGGAGTTACGTGGTCGGGCTCGTCTCGGGGTTCGCGGCGGTGGGGGCGTGGCTGTACTTCTGCTCTGCGTACACCGGGCGCAGTTACCACCGAAACGCGTCGTATCGGCGCCTGGCGCTCGTCGTCTTCGCTCTCGTCGTCTCGGTCAAAATTACGAACCCCCTGCATCGCGCGTATTTCACGACGACCGCCCACACGACTCCGTTTCCACATCTCTCCGTCCAGACGGGGGCGCTCCACTGGGCCGCGATGGGCCTCTCCTACGCGCTGGCGTTCGTCGGGTTCTTCATGCTGTTCGAGTTGTTCACCGCCGTCGATTACGACACCCGACCGCTCGCCGCGCTCGTCGGACTCACCGGACTCCCGGTCGTGTTCGACATCGTCGGCTACGCGACGCCTTACCTCATCGACATGACGTACGAACCGCTCGGCGTCGCCGTATTCGCTACCGGTGTCGCGTTCGTGCATCTGGACCGCTTCGAGGCGGTCCGCCTCGCGGCGGAACGCGAGACGCCCATCGTCGCCGTGGACGAACAGGGACGGGTTCGGGACACGAACCGGGCCGCCCGCGATCTCTTTCCGGCGCTCGACGACGCGCGCGGACGAAATCTCCGAACAGTCCTCCCGTCGGTCGCGGCGTGTCTCGAAGGGGACGACCCCGTGTTGGAACGACAGCGGAACGGCCGGACGCGGTATTTCCGGGTGACGACGAGCCCGTTCAGCATCGCCAAAGCCGGGTTCGGGCGGACGCTCGTGTTCGGCGATGTGACCGAGCGCGAACGCCGTCGTGAGGAGTTGGCGCGCCAAAACCAACGGCTCGAAGAGTTGGCGAAGGTGATGAGCCACGACCTCCGCAATCCGCTCAACGTCGCGCAGGGCCGACTCCAACTCGTTCGCGAGACGGGTGAGAACGAAGAGGGGAATCTGAGGGCCGCGGAGGACGCGCTCACCCGAATGGACGACCTCATCGACGAGGTGCTCTCGCTCACCGAACAGGGCCAACCGGTCGAGAGGACCGAGTCGATACGACTCGGGGATATCGCGTCGGACTGCTGGGAGATGGTCGCGACGGCCGACGCCGACCTGACGGTTCGCGACGACGTCACGTTCGAAGGCGATTCGGCGCGCGTAAAGCGGCTCTTCGAGAACCTGTTCCGGAACGCGATCGACCACGCCGGGACAGACGTTTCGATGACGGTCGGGAAGCTGGAGGACTCCCCGGGATTCTACGTCGAAGACGACGGTCCGGGAATCCCCCTGGCGGACCGCGAAGACGTGTTCGAGCCGGGGTACACGACCCAATCCGGTGGGAGTGGGTTCGGGCTCGCCATCGTCGCGGAAATCGCCGGGGCTCACGGGTGGGACGTCCGCGTCACCGAGGCCGACGCGGGGGGGACCCGCTTCGAGATTGCGAACGTCGAACTCGTGGCGTAAGCGCGCGGGGCGTTCTCCCGCGCGTTCGCCCCGCGAAACGATGCCCTCGGGACCGAGCGGGCGAGAGCTACCTACACTCCGTCTTTCTCGACCATCGCCGCGCCGGCGGCGTTTTGCATCACGCTGCGGGCGCCCTTCTTCGCGTTGTGTTTTCGCGTGTAGCCCTCGCCGCTGGTGGCGATGACGTTGCCGTTGCGGTGGCGGAGCCGCCACCGCCACTCGTCGGCGCGGTCGCGAAAGAGTTCGAACCGGGAGTGCGATTCGGTGGGGGCGGCGTCCGCGTTCGAGATGGGGTCGTCATCCAGCTCCGGTGCGGGGTCTTCCCCCTCCGAAACGGGGTCGGCGGTGTCCGCGGACGAGGACGCCCCGTTGTCGTCGGACGCCACTCCGTCCGCGTCCGCGACGGGAACAACCTCGCCGTCGCCGTCGGGCCACTCCAGTTCGAGTTCCAGACTCGTCTCGCCGCCCTCCGTTTCGAGTTCGACTTCGAGGGTGAGGGCCGCGGGCGGGCGAACGACCAGTCCCTCGGCGCCGTCGCCGAGCCGGACAGCCCCGGCGGCGAGCCCGTCCGCGACGCCGTCGAACGTCGCGGCAGCCTCCTCCCGTCCGACCGTCCGCTCCGATTCGTATTCGTGTGTCACAGGACAACTACCACGCCAGCGCGGTTAAACGGTCGCCCGCGGTCCGGCTCGCTTTCACACCCCGTTCCCGGCGCGCGGGGCGAGCCCTCCGGTTTCATTTGTCCCACCCGACTACCCCCCAGTATGCTCACCCGTTGCCCGTCCTGTCGGGTCGAACGCGAGGACATGACCGTCGAGGGGGCCACTGCTGTCTGCCCGGCCTGTGACCACGAGTGGTCGTTCCGGAAGCCGCCGCTGCTCGTCGTCACCGGCGCGAACGGGGCCGGAAAGACGACCGTGCGCGAGGCGCTCCTGGAGCGAGTGGACCCCGTCCTCGTCGAGGAGGACGCCCTTGCTACCGAGCGCGCGGAGTTCGACTCCGAGGAATCGTTCCGGGAGTACGTGTTGGGCCGCTGTCGCGACCTCGCGCAGTCGGGGGTGACGCCCGTGCTGTTCACGACCACGCTCGGAAAGCCCGACGCCGTCAGAACCTTGACGAACCGCCGGTACTTCGGCGACGCGCACTTTCTCGCCGTCGTCTGCGAGGAGGACGCGCTCGCCGAGCGCCTGCGGACCCGCCCGGGGTGGACCGGCGAGGGGTACTGGGGCGGCGTGGAGCGCCAGCTGGCGTTCAACCGCTGGCTCAGGGAGCACGCCGACGAGGAGGGCATCGACACCGTCGACACGACCGAGGAGTCCGTCGCGGAGACCGCCAACCGCGTGGCCGCGTGGCTCGCCGAGCGCCGCTGAGAGAGCCCGACACGTTCTTGCCGCTCGGCCGCCGCCACCCCGTGTGGAACTCCTCGTTCTCCTCGGGTGGGTTCTCGTCCTCGCGGCGCTCTGGGCGGCCGGCCTGCCGGTCGCGAAGCGCCTCCTCCCGCGGTCCCCGAACGCGGGCGCCGCCTTCGGACTCCCCCTCGCCCTGCTGGTCGTCTCGCTCCCCGCCTACTGGGTCGGCAAACTCGACGCGACCGCCGGCTTCGCCGCCGGCGGGCTCGCCCTCCTCGCGCTCGCCGGACTCTCCCTCCGGGCGGGCACCCGGCCCGACCCGGCGGACCTCCGGGCGCCGGTCGCCGTGTTCGCCGTCGCCTTCGGCGCGATGCTGGTCGTTCGCCTCGGCTACCCGTGGGTCGTCCCCGGTGGTGGGGAGAAGTTCCTCGATTTCTCCCTCCTCAAAGCCGTGCTCCGGGCCGGCGCCTTCCCCCCCGAGGACCCGTGGTTCGCGGGGGAGCCGGTCAGGTATTACTACGGTGGCTACCTCGTCTCCGGCTTTCTCACCCGACTGAGCGGGGTCGAGGCCCGCCTCGCGTACAACCTGCTCTTGCCAACCTTCTACGCCGCGCTCGCGACCGGCGCCTACGGTCTCGCGTCGGCCATCGCCGAACGGAACGGCTACCCGAGCGTCGGCGCAGGCCTCCTCGCAGCCTTCCTCGCGGCCGCCGCGGGGAACCTCGCCACCCCCGTGCGCTTCCTGTTGGGGCTGCTCCCCGAGTCGCTGGCCATGACGTACGGCCGCGCCGCCATCGTCGGCATCCGGGCGCCGTACGGGGACGCCTTCGCGGAGGCGACGAACCCCGCGACGTGGTCCCACTGGCTGGGCCGCTACGTCATCCCCGGGACGCCGGACGTGTTCCCCGCGTGGACG
>JBEQBK010000110.1:0-8434 GCA_041639855.1 Halobacteriaceae archaeon
CCGCGAGGACGATGGCGTCGTACTCCGTCTCGACCTGTCGCTCCGAGGCGCGGCGCTCGATTTCGGTGAGCCCCGCGAACCACTCCTCGACGGTCTCGTCGTAGTCGCCGTCGGGGAGTTCCCCGACCTCCTCCTCGGTCCGGGTGTCGCCCTCGATGTCCTCCTGGCGTTCCCGTTCGGCCTCGCTCCGCCGGGCGTGTTCCGCCTGCACCACCGGCGCGAGGAGCTTCTCGACGCGGGTGTCGACGTTCCCGCGCAGGGGCTCGACCCGCAAATCAGAGCGGTGCGCACGGAGCTGGGCACCCCGGCGCAGGCTCCCGGTGCCGACCGTCGCGCCCTCCGGCAGGTCGTCAAGCGCCGTGCCGTCCGGCGTGACCAACACGTCGCCGGCCGCCGCGCGCCCGGGCACCCCCGCGACGACGAGGTCGTCGGGCTGTTCGGTCGGCATGTCCTTCATCGAGTGGACCGCGGCGTCGACCTCCCCGTCGAGGACAGCCTCGTCGAGCGCGCGGACGAACGCGCCGGTCTTGCCGAGGCGGTGGATGAGTTCGTCACGTATCTCGTCCCCTTTCGTTTCGATTTCGACGAGCTCGACGTCGAGGCGCCGCTCCTCTAAGGCGGATTTCACGGTGGCGGCCTGCCGTCGGGCTAACTCCGACCCGCGGGTGGCGAGTCGGATAGGCGAATCGCTCATACCCGCTCTGGGGGTTGGAGCGCTCAAACATCCTTTGAAGAGCGGCCGTCGGTGTACACCGACGGTCATCTCGGAGCGTCGGTGAACGCGGGCGGAGACGGCTGACGCACGTCACGTCCTTTTAGGGCACCCCGACGTTCTGGCGGCGCCGATAGACGTAGCGCGCGGCCAGCCACACCGCGACCGGCGGCACCAACAGGCTCGCCGCGGCGAGCGCCGCGTACCGGCCGGGCGCGGGCCACTCGAACCCCGCCGCCCGAACCGCCCGCGAGTCGAAGAGCACCGCCACGGGGAAGAGGACCCCCACGACGAACAGCGGCACGCCGCCCACGAGCAGGGAGAGCCCGAAGGCGACGCCCACGGGGTCCCCGCCGGTCGCGACGCCCTCGCTCGCCGTCGCGAGCGCGGCCCAGAGAAAGGAGAGGAGCCACAGCCCTGTCGAGGCGGGCACCGCGGCGATCCAGTACCACCACCGCGAGTCCGGCGCCGCATCGCCCCCGAGTGTTCGGTACACAGCCCGACTACGGCCTCGGGGGCCTAAGGCGTCGTGTTTCTGCGCCCGCCGGACCGAAAAGACGCTCGCGGCGGTGCCGCTCGCGAACGCTACATGAAGTCGCCCAGCGTGGACGATTTGTTCTTGTCGTTCTCGAAGATGCGGTTCAGACGCTGCTCCAGGATTTCGAGGCGCTGTTTGGTGTACTCCCGGCAGTCGAACTCCTCGGCGACGGTGATGGCCGTCTCCATGTACTTGTTCACCGACCCTTGGTGGACGGTGAGGTTCACGTCCCCGCCACACTCCCGGCAGTCGCCGGTTAGCGGCATTCGCCGGTACTTCTCCCCGCAGTCCAGACAGCGGACCTCCTGGCGGGAGAACGCGCGGAGATTGCCTATCAGGTCGGGCAGGAAGTGGTACTCGATGATGCGCTCGGCGACGTCGGACTCGTCGACGGCCCGCAGCTTTCGGGCCAAGTTCAGCTGGGCGTCCATCTTCTCGGTCATCGACCCCAGTGTCTTGTACGCGGAGAGGTCCGGGCCGAGTGCGATGTCGGCGGTGTCGTGGGTGTGCGCGAAGCCGGCGTACTGCGCCTCGGTTCCCAGCGTCTCCTCCGCGATGGTCACGTCCACGTCCTCCGGGTCGGCCATCTCGCGAGTCGCCTCGTAGAACGCCCGGGGGTAGGAGTCGACGATGTCCATGTTGTGCGCCTCGTCGTCGATTTCGGAGGGGTCGATGCGGGAGGACATGACCAGCGGCGCGTCCATGCGCCCGCCCCGCTGGTCGGGCAGGTAGGCCCGCGAGAAGTTCAGCAGGCCGTCCATCAGAAGCATCACGCAATCCTCGTCTCCATCACAGTTCCGTCGTTTCGCGGCGTGAAAGTACGGATGCGCGTATCCGACGGCCGCGCTCGTGAAGCCAACCACCCTACCGACCACGGCGGCGGAGGTGTGGGGCGCCATCCCGAAGACCAACTCGCCCACGAGGTCGTCGCGCTCCTCGCAGTCGTAGAAGGACTCCAACCCGTAGTAAGACTCCAGTAAGTCGTCCACGAAGTCCGCGGTTTTGAGCATGTGCTCGGCCGCGCCGTCGGAGAGGACAACGTCCTGGACCTTCAGGTGGACGAGCTGGTCGTCGTGGCGCAGCGGGTCGCCGTTCACGTCCGTCTCGTAGCCCAGCGCGCGGAGCTGTTCGGGCGCCACATCGAGTTCCGAGGGCCGCACCGCCGTCACGGGCAGGTCGGTCATGTCGTAGCGGACGGTACCGTCCTTGAACGTCGAAACGTCGTGTTTCGCCCGGAGAACGCCTTTCTCGATGGGTTCGGGGACCTTTTCCGCGGAGGTGAGCCCCTTCACGCCCTTCAGAATCTCGAAGGCGGACTCGCGCTCCCCCACCGAGTCGAGGGCGTCGCGGTACTCCCCGTGGAGGTCGACCGTATGCTCGCGGACGTTGTCCACGACGCGCTCACAGCGGGGGCATTCGACGCGGCCGGACTCGTCGGGCTCACAGACGACGCCGCAGTCCTCGCACTCGAAGTAGGCCTCGGTCGTCGCGTCACAGTCGGGACAGTCCGCGCGGAAAGTGTGAGTCCCGCAGTCGGGACAGGCCCGCTCGCCCAACTGTAGGGAGAGCTCCCCGGGCGTGTCGCTCATCCCGTCGGCGTGCTTGGAGGCGGCGGCCACGTCGCGCTGGCTTCCGCCGGCCTCGCCGATGGGGAAGAGGGTGTGGACCGCGGGCGAGAGGTCCCGTGATTCGGATTTCTCGGGGCGGCCCATCCGCGAGCCGATTCGCGTGGGCGCCCGCTCCTTCACCTCGAAGGAGGCCACCTCGTTGACCGCCTTCATCGCGTTGGGCCACTCGCTCGCCTCGGCGCTCAGCTCGCTCCACTCGCGTTCGAGAGCGGCCGAGAAGCCCAGCGTCCGGACGAACGGCTCCCAGTCCTCGATGCGGACGGCGTCCTCGCCCTGCGAGTGCTCGATGAGGAGCGCTTCGAGCGCGTCGCGAACGGCCGCCTCGTCGGGCAGCGTGAGGACGGACTCGCTGCCGGCGCTCGGTTCCGCCCCGGCCCGCTTCAGGTCCCCACCGTCCGTGCTCGCCGCCACGACCGACCCCGACTCGACGGCGTCAGCGAGCGCTTCGAACTGGTCGACCGTGATGTCGTGCCAGCAGTAGGTGTATTTCGGGTGGAGCGGCGCGTGCTCGGTCCACTCCAGCGCCTCCTCGGGGGACGGGTCCGCGAGGTCGACGTAGGGGGAGTCCTGTAGGGCCTGTACGTCCGCGCCCCCGTGCTCCATGTCCTGCTCCCACCACTCCCGGACGTAGGAGGCGGGCGCGAGCGGATGGTTGTTCTCCACGAACTCACCGTAGTTCACCAGGTACTCGCCCAGATCGAGGATGTCGACGACGCCGTTGCGGATTTCGAGGGCTTCCTCGGGGTCGTCGATGCGCCGCACGTCGCCGTTCGCGAGCTTGACCGTGGGGCCTTCGATGGAGTCGACGGGGACGACGCCGGCCGCCTTCCCCGGGCGCTCGGTTTTTATTTGGGTGCCCGTCGCGAGGAAGTCGTCCACCAGGTGCATCGTCGCCGGGTGGACGCCGGCGGTCGCGAAGCCGTGATTGCGAGAGCGGCCGTAGCGCAGCCGGAAGCCGCCTTCCTCGGAGGGGTGTCCGAACACCGGTCGCCCGGCGATGAGGTCCCGCAGGAACTTGGTGGAGGGGTCGACGCGGGGCGGGCCGTCTGGTTCGGCGTCGTCGTCGGCCTCGGCGTCGCCGTCACCTTCGTTCCCGTCGTCGGACTCCCCCTCGCCTTCACCGTCGTCGTAGTACGTGCCGTCGATGAGGTCCTGGAGCCACGGCCAGGAAACCTCGTCGAGTTGGCGCGTGTAGCGCTGGATTTTGGGCGCCTTCAGGGCGATGCCCTCCGCGAGGACGAGACACATCCCGCCGCGGGCGTTGTTCGTGTCCACGCGCTCCAAATCGCGAAAGCCCGTCACCTCCTCGTCGCCGGTGGCCTCCCCGTCGAGCATGACGGGCATGTGCTCGGCGATGAACTTCGTCTCCTTGTCCTTCGGGGAGTACTGGAGACCGGTCTCCGAGTCGTAGAGCGAGACCTCCTCCGCGTAGCGCTCGATTTCGTCGTTCCGAGCCTTGAACTCGTCAATCCCGAGGAGGGCGCGGGCGTAGTCGCCGACGAGCACCGAGAGCGCCTGTGCCGTTCCGCCCGCCGAGCGGATGGGGCCGGCGTAGTAGATGTTGATGAACTCCGTACCGTCGTCGTTCTCCAGCAACTCGACGCGGTCGATGCCCTCGATGGGGGCGGCGACGACACCTTCGGTGAGCAGGGCGACCGCGGTTCTGACGGCGCCTTCGACCTTCCCCGCGCGGGTCTCGTAGTCGCCGACGGCGCCCTCGACGAAGTCCTCGACGAGTTCGAGGGCGGCCTCCTCGCGGCTCATCTCCTCCTCCAGTTCCCGCACTCGCTCGGCGACGCCGTCGATGCCGAGGATGTTCTCGACGCGCGCGGCCATGTCCACGGCCACGGGAATCTCGACCTCGGGCTCGGGGTCGCCGCCCCGCTCTTTGGCCCGTTCGGCCACGTCGAAGGCCGAATCGAGGTCGGTTTCGATGCGCTCGAAGTAGCGCTCGTCCTCGGGGCGCATCAGAGCCAGAGGTCGAGGTCGGTCGGTTCGTGGTGCTCACGCACGAGGTCGTCGTCGAACTCGCGGAGGTAGACCTCGCCCGCGAACACGGTCGCCGAATCGAGGTGGCCCGCCAGCGACTGGCCGGAACGCCGCGAGAGGACGGCGTGCGTGTGGGCGAACGGCTCCCCCTCTAGTTCGGCGACGTTGCCCACACAGGAAGCGACTTCGAGGGGCTCGTCGTACTCGACCGACTTGTACTCGAAGTCCTCCTGGTCGTAGTACATGAGTTCGGCGTCCTGTACCGCGCCCATGGCGACGAACCACCCGGAAGAGACGTCCTCCTCGGCGGCGAACGCCTCGATTTCACCGCGCCAGTCCGCGCCCGTCTCCAGCCGGACCAGAAACTCCCGGCCGGCGGACATCTCGCGGTAGTGCATGGAGAAAGGTGTCGCGGTCCCGGGGGAAAACCTCTTCGCTCGGGGTGGAACTGTGCCGCCGTGGTCAGGCCCACTCGGTCACCGGACACGCCCCGCCAGCGTCCATCGATACCCACGCGCCGTCGCGTTCAAGGTCGGAGATGACGAGCTCCCCCTCATCGACGGCGGCCATCACGCTGTCCGGGGCGGGCGAACGCTTCGGGTCCTTCCCCTTCATGTATGATACTCAGTATCACGGATACTTAAACGTGGTTCCTGAATAGTTCGGAAACCGGCACGCGACGGTCCGGCCACGCCCGTCCGCGACAGCCCGTCGCTCCGGCCCGAGCCGTGGGTTTTGGCAATTTGTATAAGGCGCCCGCCCGAGTCGCTCGGTATGAACGTCGCCGACGCGATGACGCCGCGCGAGACGGTCGTTACCGTCTCCATTCCGGGCACCCGCGAGGACGCGCTCTCCTACCTGCAGGAGGGCGAGTTCTCCGCGCTACCCGTTGTGAAGGAAACCGACGACGGCGAACTGTACCGTGGGCTCGTCTCCCGCGACGACCTCATCGAGAACCCCGACGAGGACCAGCTCGCGATGCTGATGCGTGAGGTCCCGACCCTCGGGACGGACGCGACGATGGCCGACGTGGCCCGCCTCGTCGTCGAGGAGGGCGCCCGCCGGATTCCGGTCGTCGAGGACGGCGCGCTCGAAGGCATCGTCACCGTCACGGACGTCGTACGCGCCATCGCCGAGGGCGACGAGGACGGCGACGCGACCGTCGGGGAGCTGGCCCGCCGGGACGTGAACACCACCTACGAGGAGACCCCGCTGCACGTCGCGGAGCGCGAACTCTCCTACGCCGACGTGCCCTACACCGTCGCGCTCGACGACGCCGGCGAGATGTCGGGCATCCTCACCGAGGTCGACATCATCGAAGTCGCCCGCGTCGTGGAGGGCGAGGAGGAGGCCACCGGCTCCATCGCCGACGACGAGGAGGACTGGACCTGGGAGAGCATCCGAACCGTGGGCACCTCCTACATCCCGACGCGGAACGTCGAACTGCCCGATGGGCCGGTCAGCGAGTTCATGACCGCGGACCCGGTGACGGTGACGGCCGCTCGGACCGCCCGCGAGGCCGCCCGCGAGATGCTGAACCACGACGTCGAACAGCTCCCCCTCGTGCGCGGCGACGGCCTCGTTGGCGTCGTCCGCGACACGGACCTCCTGAAGTCGCTGCTATGACGGAACTTGACGAGCTCGCTCGCCGACGGGGCTTCTACTTCCCCTCCGGCGAGACGTACGGCGGCGTCGCCGGCTTCTACACCTACGGCCCCGCCGGCGCGGCGCTGAAGGCCAACGTCGAGGACGCGTGGCGCGACCGCTTCAGCACCGAGGAGGGCCACGTCGAAATCGACGCCCCGACGGTGATGGACGAACCCGTCTTCGAGGCCTCCGGGCATCTGGACACCTTCGACGACATGCTCGTGAAGTGTCCCGGCTGCGGGGCGAGCCACCGCGCGGACCACCTCGTCGAGGACAACACCGACATCGAGGAGGCCGAGTCCTTTTCGCCCGACGAGATAGCCGAGCTCATCGCCGAGCACGCCCTCGCGTGCCCGGACTGTGGCGCCGAACTCGCGGGCGAGCCGGTCGAGAACTTCAACCTGATGTTCGAGACGAACATCGGTCCCGGCTCCGATAGACCGGGGTATCTGCGCCCCGAGACCGCTCAGGGCATCTTCGTGGAGTTCCCGCGCCTGAAGGAGTACGCCCGCGGCCAGCTCCCCTTCGGCGTCACCCAAATCGGGCGGGCATACCGAAACGAAATCTCCCCGCGGAACGCCGTCGTCAGAACGAGGGAGTTCACGCAAGCGGAGTTGGAACTGTTCGTTTCGCCCGCCGACGCCGGCCCGGACCCCGAATCGTTCGCGGGCACGGCGGCGCCGCTCTACCCGGCGGCCGAACAGGGCCCCGACGGCGAACCCGAGGTGCGCGACATCGCCGACGCCGTCTCGGATGGCACCATCGGCTCCGCCTACATCGGCTACTACCTCGCGGCCGCCCGAGAGTGGTACGAGCGCATCGGCCTCGACATGAATCGATTCAGATTCCGCCAACACCAGTCCGGCGAGCGCGCCCACTACGCCGCGGACTGCTGGGACGCCGAGGCCGACGTGTCGATGCCGGGCGAGGACCCTGAGTGGATCGAACTCGCCGGCTTCGCCGACAGGGGGGATTACGACCTCTCGAAACACGCCGCCCACGGCGAGGACGACTTCACCGTGTTCGAGGCGTACGACGAGCCGAAAGTCGTCGAGAAGGCCACCGTCGACCCCGACATGTCCTATCTGGGGCCGGAGTTCGGCGGCGACGCCGGCGCCGTAGCCGAGGCGCTGGCGGACCTCGCTGCGACGGACCGCTCGGCCTTCGAGGGCGACGCGGTCGCGGTCGAGGTCGACGGCGACTCGTACTCGGTCCCCGTCGAGAAGGTGAACTTCGCTGTCGAGGAAGTCGAGGAGAACGGCGAGCACGTCACACCTGACGTGATAGAGCCGTCCTTCGGTGTGGACCGCGCGGTGTACGCCGCGCTCGTCCACAGCTACGAGGCCGACGAAATCGACGGCGAAGAGCGCGACGTGCTCCGCCTGCCCGCGGGCGTCGCACCCACCACGGTGGGTGTGTTCCCGCTGATGGACAAGGACGGGATGGGCGAGAAAGCGCGCGAACTCGCCGCCGACCTCCGGAAGGCGGGGATGGACGCCGAGTACGACGATTCGGGCGCCATCGGCCGGCGCTACCGCCGCCAGGACGAGGTCGGAACGCCGTTCTGCGTCACCGTCGACTACGAGAGCCTCGAAACGGACACCGTCACGCTCCGGGAGCGGGACTCGACAGCACAGATTCGCCTCCCCACCGAGGAGCTCGTCGGGACGCTCGCGGAACTGCAGGCGGGTCGGACCGACTTCGACACCCTCCGGGCGCGCTACGGCGAGGTGTAGATGGGCGAACTCCGCCGCCGCGCGGTCCACGCCAGCGGGTCGGCCCTGCCGCTGGCCTACCTGCTGGACGCGCGGCTGGCGGTCGGCCTGCTCACCTGGGAGCGGGTGCGATGGCTCCTGGTTTTGGGCACCCTCTGTGTGGCGGTTCTCGAAGCGTTCCGGCTGACGGGCCATGTCGAGTGGC
>JBEQBK010000111.1:0-8377 GCA_041639855.1 Halobacteriaceae archaeon
GAGCTTCGCCCGCGAAACGCGCGTCTCACAGCGCACCCGCACGGTTTCGGCGAGGTTGGCCAACATCTCCTCTGTCCGGCGGCGCTCGCGTTCGCTCCCGATACAGGTACACAGCGATATGGTGCCCACGTCCCCCGCAAGGCGCTCGGCGTAGTCGGCCATCGCGTGGGCGGCGTCACCGGCCTTCCGGACGGGAACGAGCACCCGGCGCCAGCGCTCGACGTCGTTCACCGAGCGGAAGGCGATTACGTCGGTGTTGCTCCCGAACAACGAGCGGAGGAAGGCGCTTGCGCGCCCTCCGACGGTTTCGTAGGGCGTCACGACGAGGTCACAGCCGGTCCGGTCGGCCGCGTCGAGCACGGTCCCGGCGGGGTTATCGCCGTCGTCGACGGCGATGACAACCTCGCAAGGGACCCCGACTTTCGTACGGATACGGTCGGCGTCGGCTTCCAGTACGCGAGCGCTCTCGATTGCGGCCCGTCGTTCGGCCTCGTTGGCCGCGTTTTCGATGTCCTCTCCCGCGGTGTCGTGGTGCAGGGCGGTGCGCTCGGCCTCGGCGTCGGCCTCGTCGTCGACGATGTCGAGGAGGACGACCTTGCCGGCGCTGTGTGCGGCGGCCAGACAGGCCCCGAAAAGGGCCGTCCGCCACGGGTGGTCCCCCCGCATCGGCACGAGGACGTGGTCGTCGGCGCCGGTCGTCTGGTAGAGGTAGCGCGCTCGCTCCTCGTAGAACTCCTCGCGCCAGACTAGGAAGACGAGCGCCACCAGCGACGAGGAGAGGAACACGCCGACGACGTAGGTAAATGGGGTCGCACCCCCGGTTCTGGGCGTCGCCGTGATGAGAACGAGGAGGGCCGTCGAGAACGCGGTCGGCAGTTCGAGCGAGAGCGCCCAGACCGTGACGCCGGTGAGTGCGATGGCGAGCGCCGCCGCGCCGGCGTGGACCTCCATGGCTGCCGGTTCGACGTGATAGAGCACGCGCGCCGCCAGTTCGAGGGCGACGAGCCCGCAGACCGCGCCAACGGTCAGCCCGCCAACGAAGCGGCCGGGCTGTGCGTACTTCCCCTTGGGGTCTGCGAAGAGTGTGTACGTGCCCGACGCCAGCGGCGGAAACAGCAGGAACGTCACCTGCCGAACGGCGTTCGACAGCAGCGTGACGAGCGAAATGAGCAGGGGAACGAAGAGGAGGACCGAGAGGTTCGTGATATTGCTCGTGTGTTCGAGCCAGCCGCGGAACTCTCGGCGCTCGCGGTTCCCGACGCGCCGGAACCGGCGGCCGAGCGCGAAGTAGCGCTCCGTGACGGCGTCCCGGGCCCGGTCGAACGCGTCGCGAACACCCATCGCCCGTCCGGAACGCGTCCGCCGACAAGTCCGTTTCGCCTCAGAGCGACGCTGCGGCGTCCAACGAGATGGCGATGGCGCGTTCGACGTTGTTCTTCGCCTTCTCGGGGAGTTCGTCTTCGCCGGTCGCCCCCTTCTGCGTGCCCAGCACGAGGTTCCCGTCCACGGTGCAGATGGCGCCCGCGGCGAGGCCTTTCCGGCGGGCGAGCGCGAATATCGTCGCCGCCTCCATCTCGACGCACTGGAGGCCGGCGTCCTCCCAGTCCTCGATGTGCTCGTCCGTTTCGGCGTAGAAGGCGTCGTCCGAGACGATGGGTCCCACGTGGACGTCCTCGCCGTTCCCCTCCGCCGCGTCCACCAGCGAGGAAAGGACGCGGTAGTCCGGAACTGCGGGATACGTCGCGGACTCGTAGCGCTTGCTAGTTCCTTCCTCCTTTGCGGCGCCGGTGGCGACAACCATGTCGCCGATGTCGATCTCCGCCTGGAGGGCGCCGGTCGTTCCGACGCGGATGAACGTCTCGACGCCGACCCGCGAGAGTTCCTCGACGGCGATGGCGGCGGAGGGACAGCCGATGCCGGTCGAGCAGATAGTCAACTCGGTCCCTTCGTAGACGGCGTTGACGACTTTGTACTCGCGGTTCTCGGAGACGACCTCGCTCTCCTCACAGTGGTCGGCGATGCGTTCGACGCGACCGGGGTCGCCCGGCAGGAGCGCGACGTCGTTCAGGTCGCCCGGTTCGACGAGCAGGTGTGGCTGCGCCATACCCGGTCTTCCCTCGGGGGCCATATAGCATCCCCGCTCGGGACTAGCCGCCGGAGGCCGCGAAGAGGACGACGTTGTGCGCGCCGGGTCCCAGCCCGACAGCCGCAAGCAGCGCGAGCAGGAGGAAGCCCTCGCGGGGCTCCTCCCGGACGTAGTCGACGAAGAGGACGACGACGCTCGACGCGAGTACGGTTTTCACGACGACGAAGAGCCACGCGCCGCCGAGATAGGGTTCGGTCGGCAGGGACGCGCCGAACTCGATGATGATTCGCGAGAGCGGAGTCCGTTCGCCGAACCCCAACACGTCGATGCCGACGGCCGTCGTGACGCCGTCGAGGAGGTGGCCGAACACGACGAGCGCGCCGGCCCCTCCAGTTACTCCGACTGACGGTCGTACACGATTCAGTCCGGCCCAGATTCCGGTCGCCAGCACCCCGGCCGCGAGCGCCCCACCGAGTGGCCACGCGAGCGCGAGGGTCCCCCCGCGAACGCCCGAGCGCACTGCCGCCCCGACGGGCACGAGCGCCGCGGCGCCACCCCCGAGAGCGAGGTGGCGTAGCGGGCGCTCCCGGAGCCGACGGGCCGCCAGCCACACCGCCCCGCAGACGACGGCGGTCGTGAGATACACGACCGGCGAGGTCGACAGCGGCGCGACGGGGCCGGGCACGAGGCCCAACTGCGAACAGGCGTACGTCGCGGCACCCGCGACCATCCACGGCGCGAGCGCGAGCGCCGTTCGGTCGTCTACGGGAGGCGAATCCCGGACGAGTGTCCACCCGACGAGCGCGGCCGCGACCAGTAGCCCGACCAGGTAGGGGAGGGATGGGACCGTCGACCCCGCGGGGAGTACCATACCCGTCGCTGTCGGCGAACCGTCCAAAACGTTGCGGTTACCTATAAGTCGCCGCCGGCGCCTCGTACGGTATGGAGCGCGACGCGCTGGCGGCCGCTATCGACCACACGGTGCTCGGTCCAGAGACGACGCTTTCCGACGTGAAAGCCGTCCTCGATACGGCCGACGAGGAAGGGATGAACGCCTGTATCCCGCCCTGTTACGTCGCCGAGGCGGCCGACTACGCGCCCGACCTTACACTCGCCACGGTCGTGGGGTTCCCGCACGGCCAGCACGCGCCCGCAGTCAAGGAGTACGAGGCCGAACGCGCGTGGGATGACGGGGCCGACGAACTCGACGTAGTGGCGAACGTCGGCCGCCTCCACGCCGGCGAGGGGGACGCAGTCAGAGACGAGATTGAACGCGTCGTCGCGGCGACCCCGCTCCCGGTGAAGGTCATCGTCGAAGCCGGACTACTGACCGAGTCCGAACTCCGGCGAATCGGCAAGCTCGCCACCGAGGCCGGCGCGGACTACCTCAAAACATCGAGCGGGTTCGCCGGAGGGCCCGCTCGCGTTGAGGACGTCCGGACGCTCGCGGAGTTCCTCCCGGTGAAGGCCAGCGGCGGTATCGGCGACTGGGACACCGCCGAAGCGATGTTCGAGGCCGGCGCCGAGCGGATCGGTGCTTCCGCGGGCGGCGCGATTCTGGCGGATTTCGACGCGGGCGGCCAGTAGGATTCGGCGTGTGAACTGCCGCATGGGCGGGATGGAACCGCCCCGGTTCCGCGGCGCTTTTGCCCGTCCACGCACAACCGAACACAACTCGGATGGCGCGCTATCACATCGAAACCTACGGCTGTACGTCCAACCGCGGCGAAAGCCGGGAGATAGAGCGCCGGCTCAGGGACGCCGGCCACCATCGCGCCGACGGCGCCGGCGAGGCGGACGTCGCCATCCTCAACACCTGCACGGTCGTCGAGAAGACCGAGCGGAACATGCTCGCGCGGGCGAACGAGCTCGCCGACGAGACGGCCGACCTCATCGTCACCGGCTGTATGGCGCTCGCACAGGGCGAGGAGTTTGGCGACGTGGACGCCAGAGTCGTCCACTGGGACGACGTGCCACAGGCGGTGTCCAACGGCGAGTGTCCGACTACGGCCCCGGGCGCCGAGCCGGTGCTCGACGGCGTTATCGGTATCCTCCCTATCGCGCGCGGCTGCATGTCGGACTGTTCGTACTGCATCACCAAGCGCGCGACCGGGAAAATCGACTCCCCGCCCGTCGAGGAGAACGTCGAGAAGGCCCGCGCGCTCGTCCACGCCGGCGCGAAGGAGATACGCATCACCGGGCAGGACACGGGCGTCTACGGCTGGGACGACGGCGAGCGCAAGCTCCACGAGCTGCTGGAGCGCGTCTGCGCCATCGAGGGCGAGTTCAGGGTTCGGGTCGGGATGGCGAACCCGAAGGGCGTTCACGGCATCCGCGAGGAGCTGGCCGACGTGTTCGCCGCGGAGGAGAAGCTCTACAACTTCCTCCACGCTCCCGTTCAGTCGGGGTCGAACGACGTGCTGGGAGATATGCGCCGTCAACACCAGGTTTCGGAGTTCGTCGAGACCGTCGAGACGTTCGACGAGGCCCTCGACTACTGGACGCTCTCCACGGACTTCATCGTCGGTTTCCCCACCGAAACCGAGCACGACCACGAGCAGTCGATGGCGCTGATGCGTGAAGTCCGACCGGAGAAAATGAACGTCACGCGGTTCTCCAAGCGCCCCGGCACAGACGCCGCCGAGATGAAGGGCCTCGGCGGGCAGACGAAGAAGGACCGCTCGAAGGCGATGAGCGAGGAGAAAATGGGAATCGTCGGCGAGGCCCACGAGGCGATGGTCGGTGAAACCCGTGAGGTGTTGGCCGTCGAAGAGGGGACCGGCGAGTCGGTGAAGTGTCGGGACCCGGCCTATCGCCAAGTCATCGTCCGCAACGCCGCCGAGCGGGGCGTCGACGTCGGTGAGTTCCACGAGGTCGAGATAACCGGACACAACACGGTGTACGCGTTCGGCGAGCCGGTCTGAGGGGGATTGCGGGCGACGGAATTTTCCGACTGGGCTGTCGCGCTCCTTTCGCGGCGCGCGCCGCTCCGGTCGTTTGCACGGGCCTCGTGAGCCAGCCGGGCGAGCGGGTTACATAGCCCGGGGTCGGTTCGCTCTCTTCCTTGAACTATAGGTTCAGTTCGACCGCTTCGTCCGAGTTCGTGACGGTCGCGCCGTCCTGGTCCGCGAACGCCGCGTGCAGGCGGTCGTAGGTGTCCGCGAGCGCCTCCACGATGACCTTCGTGTCGCCGATGACCGGCATGAAGTTGGTGTCGCCGCTCCAGCGCGGGACGATGTGGGTGTGGAGGTGGTCGTCGATGGAGCCTCCAGCCGCACTCCCGCCGAGGTTCATCCCGGTGTTGAACCCGTCCGGGTCGAACGCCACGTCGAGGGCATCGATGGTCCGCTGTTTCAGCTGTGCGTGCGCCAAAAGCGTTTGCTCGTCGAGGTCGGTGAAATCTCCCCCGTGGGCCTCGGGGATGACCATCGCGTGCCCGGGGTTGTAGGGGTAGTTGTTCAGGAGGACGTAAGCGCCGTCGGTGCGCGCGACGATGCGGTTCTCGACGTCGTTGTCCGCGGCGGGGAGTGTACAGAAGACACAGCCGTCCCCTTCGCCGCCGTCGCGTTCGACCCATTCGATGCGCCACGGCGCGAAGACCTGGTCCATACCGGCGCGAACGGACCGAAGGGCATATGTGTTCCTACACACCTTCAGCCCACAACGGGCGCGGTTCTTTCTCACGGGTCTCCGCCGCACGCTCCCCGGCGCGGATTTCCGGTAAGGGGAGACATCCTTTCTATGTTGGGCGTGCGCTTATGCGGTCGTCGCGTCTCGACCTTAGTGGGAATTGGCCCATGGCAAGCAAAAGCTCCGCGTTCAGCGAGATGTCCGAGCGGTGTAATTCGTGTCAACACGAGACTCCCCACTCCATCTCCGTTGAACTGAAGACGGAGAGTTCCGAGTCGGAGAACTCCGAGTTCTCCCGGGAACCCTACCGTGTGAGCGAATGTACCGTCTGCGGCGAAACAACGACGCAGCGGATGAACAACGCCTGAGTCAGTTTCTGCGGGTCATTACCCCGGCATTTCTTTGGCGAACGTTCAGCGGGTCGTGACTTCGCAGCCGTCGTCGGTGACGATCAGCGTGTGCTCGGCCTGACTGACCAGGGTGCCGTCCTCCTCTTTGAGCACCGGGTACGAGCGGACGACGTTCGCCATCTCCAGGCGGCGCAGACCCATCGCCGCGCGCTTCGTGTCGAGCCAGCGCTCGGCGAAGGGGAGCCCGTCGAACGCCTCGGCCTCCTCCAGCACGGAGCGGGCCGTCCGGTCGCGGACGTTGGCGTCCCCGACGACCTCGTAGATTTCCGTCTTCGAACCTTCTCCCACCTTTCCCCGCCCGTCGGTGGCGAAGGGCTCGATGGCGATCACGTCGCCCGGTTCGAGTTCGACGCCCGTCTCCACGGGGCGGTTCGGGACGTTGGGCGCGGTGTGGGCGTCGTAGCGCTCCAGTCCGTGACCGGTGAGGTTGACGATAGGGTTGTAGCCGTAAGCGTCGACGACCTCGCCGATCTCCTGTCCGATTTCGCCCGTGTGAGCGCCCGGCTCGACGGCGTCGATGGCGGCTTCGAGGGCCTCCTCGCTGGCCTCGACGAGTTCGGGCGTGTCGGTCAGGTCGACGGTGACGGCCGCGTCCGCGATGTAGCCGTCGACGTGGACGCCGATGTCCAGACAGACCATCTCCTCGCCGAACTCGGTGTCGTCGTCCCGGGCGGGCGTGGCGTGGGACGCCTCCTCGTCGACGCTGATGTTCACGGGGAAGGCAAGCCCGCCGCCGAGTTCGCGGACGCGCTCCTCCGCGAACTCCGCCACTTCCAGCTGTGTGGCGCCGACTTCGACCCGTTCGGCGGCTTCCTCTCGAACCGTCGTGAGAATCTCGCCGGCCTCGCGGTACTTCTCGTGGGCCTCGCTGCCGAGTTCGACCATACCGATGGGTTGTGGGGGGTGGAAAAAAGCCTTCCACTCCGAACCGTGGCAACGTACGGCGCAGTCATCTCTCTCGCAGGGGACGAACGACGACCGGGTACCGGACCGTCCAACGCGACTCCGCACTCGGCGGTCTCACGCTGCCCCAAAGAAGCGGATTCGCCCAGTCACGGCGAATATTGCGGCATACCGCGAACGCAGACCTTTTAGGCCGATGCTCCGAGGGTTCGGACGATATGAGCTACGACTACGAGCAGGTCGAGGTTCCCGACACCGGGAGCAAAATCGAGGTCGTCGACGAGGACAACGACGAACTGAACGTACCGGACGACCCCATCATCCCCATCATCCACGGGGACGGCATCGGCGAGGACGTGGGTCCTGCCGCGCAGACGGTGCTCGACGCCGCCGCCGAGGCAACGGGTCGGGAGATCAACTGGATGCGCGTCTACGCCGGCGAGGAAGGACGGGAGCGCTACGACGAGAACCTCCCCCAGGACACGCTGAACGCCATCGACGAGCACCGCGTCGCCATCAAGGGGCCGCTCACGACTCCCGTCGGCGCCGGCTTCCGTTCGCTGAACGTCGCCCTGCGCAAGCACTTCGACCTCTACGCGAACATGCGCCCGACGAAGTACTTCGAGGGCATCCCCTCCCCGGTGAAGAACCCCGAAACGATGGATATGGTGAACTTCCGGGAGAACACCGAGGACGTCTACGCCGGCATCGAGTGGGAGGCCGGCACCGACGAGGTCGAACAGGTCAGGGAGTTCGTCGAAGACGAGATGGGCTTCGACGACACCATCCATCAAGGCGATGTCGGTATCGGCGTCAAACCCATCACGGAGTTCGGCACCAAGCGGCTGGTCCGGCGCGCCATCGACTACGCCATCGAGCACGACCGTGACTCGGTGACGCTCGTTCACAAGGGGAACATCATGAAGTTCACCGAGGGCGCGTTCCGCGACTGGGGCTACGAGGTCGCCGCCGAGGAGTTCGGCGAGGAGACCATCGACGAGGACACCCTCTGGGAGGAATACGATGGGGAAGCCCCCGAGGACAAAATCGTCGTCAAGGACCGCATCGCCGACAACATGCTCCAGCAGCTGCTCACGCGCACGGCGGACTACGACGTGCTGGCGATGCCGAACCTCAACGGCGACTACCTCTCCGACTCCGCCGGCGCTCAGATCGGCGGCCTCGGCATCGCGCCGGGCGCGAACTTCGGCGACGCGCGCTGTCTCGCCGAGCCGGTCCACGGCTCCGCGCCCAAACACGCGGGCAAGGACAAGGCGAACCCGACGGCGCTCATCCTCTCGGGGATGTACATGTTCGAGTATCTCGGCTGGCAGGACGCCGCGGACCT
>JBEQBK010000112.1:0-8304 GCA_041639855.1 Halobacteriaceae archaeon
TGGCCTCGGCGGCGACCGCCGCTCCCTCTGCCAAGCTCTCGGCCTCGCCCGCGACGTAGATGGCGGCGCCGGCGTTGGCGAGAATCACGTCCCGCTTGGGGCCTGTCACGTCGCCGTTCACGATACCCTCCAGGTCGGCGGCGTTCGCCTCGGGCGTCCCGCCGGAAATGTCTCCGATGGCGGACGTTTCGAGGCCGAAGTCGTCGGGCGTGAGCGTGAACTCCTCGATTTCGTCGCCCCGAACCTCCGCAGCGACCGTCTCGCCGTGAACGCAGATTTCGTCGAGCCCGTCGCCGTAGACGACCAGCGCGCGCTCGACCGGCATCCGGGTGAGCGCGTTCGCGAGCAGGGGCACGAGCTCGGGGTCGTAGACGCCCATCAGCTGGGCGTCCGCGCCCGCGGGGTTCGTCAGGGGTCCGAGCACGTTGAAAATCGTGCGCATCCCGAGCTCCCGGCGGGGGCCGATGACGGCCTTCATCGCGGGATGGAACGCCGGCGCGTGCATGTATCCGATGCCGTCCTCCTCGATGCGCCGCTCGACGGCTTCGGGCTCCGCGTCGAGGTTCACGCCGACCTCTTCCAGCACGTCCGAGCTCCCCGAAGAGGAGGAGACCGAGTAGTTGCCGTGCTTGGCGACCGGCACGCCCGCGCCCGCGACGACGAGCGCGGTCGTCGTGGAGACGTTGATGGTGTCGTAGTCGTCGCCGCCCGTGCCACAGGTGTCAACCAGTGGCTCCCTGTCGGGGTCGATGGTCCGCGCGGCGTTGCGCATCCCCTGCGCGAAGCCCGCGATTTCGTCCTCCGTCTCGCCCTTCGCGCGGAGCGCCGCCAGCAGCGCGCCTATCTGGGCTTCGGTCGCCCCCTCGAACAGTTCCGTCGCCGCCTCGCGCGCTTCGGCCAGAGAGAGGTCCTCCCCCTCGACCACGCGCTCGATGTAGTCTTGCATTAGTGGACACCAACGTTTATTTTCGGCTTACGATGTACAAAAACGTACATCAACTTAAACGCGTCGGATATCGGGCTCGCAGCTCCGAGTCGAAACCTTCAACATGGCCGACGGCGAACGGTTGGATGCGAAGAAGACGCCAGCCCGGGTTTGTGGTCTAGGTTGGTTATGACACCTCCTTGACATGGAGGAGGCCGGCGGTTCAAATCCGCCCAAACCCATATTCTGCGGGCGCTCAACTCCTGAGCGCCCGCTGTAGCGCGGTGCGGAATGATTTGAACTACGCAGGGCGAGCGCAGCGAACCGCTACGTCAGGTTGAAATTCTCCACGGATGTCTCCTGCGGGCCGGTGCCCTACTCGCTGGCCCGTCCGAGAACGGATTGGGTGACCAGTATGGCGACGATGACGACCGCGAACCGCGGTACCGTTCCCAAGTTCGTGAACGTCCGGAGGAGGACGATGACACTGAGAGCCACCGCCGTCGAGGCGATCAGTACCTGGTTCTCGTGAGAAACCATAGCGGAACACTCGGCGGGCACGGGATAACGCTGTCTTTACCCGGGATAGCCGAACAGAAAGGCGAGGAAGGCGACGACGACCGTTGCCAGGCCGGCGGCGAGCGCGTACCAGACAACTCCGCCCGCGAGCACGAGGCGGCCGTCCACGCCCTCGGCGCTCGGGTCCCAGTCGTCCCGGAAAGGGAGGACAGTCCCGAGCGCGAGGGCGGCCACGGCGACGACCCCGAGCAGGGGCGCCAACAGGACGAGGAACGCCGCGGGTCCTGACTCCCCCGTCGATACGCTGCCGCCGGCGGCGAGGACGGTAGCGATGAGTGCGACGACCTGCGCGAGCGTGAGGACGACGGTCCCGAGGAAGAAGTCACCGCTGCGGCGGCCGAGCGGGCCACACGCGACGAGCCGCCGTATCGACGCGAACGCCAACAGCGGGGCGAGCGCGAGGGCGTTGAACACCCAGAACCCGAGGAGGAGGCCGAGCGACTGGAGGACCATACCGACGCCTCTCACGCGGCGCGGTTAAAACCGGCTCACGCCGTCAGGTGCGCACCGCCCATCGGGTGGCTCTCCAGATCGGAGATCGGGACCTCCCCCTTCAGAAACGCCCGGCCCAGCTCCCGGAGTTCGTACTTGCGCTCCGGCAGGGGCTGGACCAGTCCCTCGCTTGCCATCCGTTCACAGCGCTGGTGAAGGTAGAGTCTGGGGTAGGGCTGCGTGCGGTGGAGTCGGCGCACCGTCGCCGGCTCGTCGCTGGCAGCGAGCGCGACGAGGATGCGCGGGTCGGCGACGTGCATCCAGTCCGGCGTTCGCTTCAGCGTCCACGTCTCCATTCGCTTCCCCCGAAGGACTGCCCCAACATAAACCGCGCGGAGGGTGCGGATATCGTGTGTACTGTCACCGCACGGCGAAGAACCACAGGACGGAATCCGGGGCAACAACCTTGAAGAACGGGGCGAATCTACGTGGAGGCATGGACCTCGCCGAAATTGCCACTCGCGAGTACGAGGAAGTCGAAGCCGAGGAGCGCCTCGGAAAGGTCCGCTCGATATTCGAGTCGGAGAACCCCAAAGGTATTGTCGTCACTGAGGCCGGGCAGTACCTCGGCGTCATCACGCAGAAACAGCTCCTTCGCTCGCACATTGAGGACGACACCCGCGCCCGAGCGCTGCTGAGCGACGACGACTCCCCGCGCGCGCCGAAGGTGGCCCGCGAGACGGACATCCGGGAGGTCGCGCGTCTCCTCGTCGAGGCCGACTCCAAAATCGCCCCGGTCTTCGAGGACGACACGCTCTGGGGTGTCGTCACCGAGGACAACGTGCTGGAGTACACCCTCGACTCGCTGGACGCCATCGACGTGGCCGACATCTACTCCGAGGACATCGTCACCATCGACGAGGAGGCGACCATCGGGAAAGTCATCAACCTGCTTCGCTCCCACGGCGTCTCCCGGCTCCCCGTGCTCAACGAGAGCGGCAACCTCTCGGGCGTCGTCACGACCCACGACCTCGTGGACGTGGTCGTTCGGAACATGGACAAGGCGACCCGCGGCGACCGCGCGGGCGAAATCGAGCGCATTCTGGACCTCCCTGTCTACGACGTGATGACCAGTCCCGTCGAGACCATCACGCCCAGTGCCACGGTGAAGGCCGCCGTCGAACAGATGCTCGAATCCGACTACGCCGGGCTCATCGTCACCCCCGAGGGCGACGACGGCACCGTCGCCGGCGTCATCACCAAGACCGACGTGCTCCGCGCGCTCACCTACACCGAGGAGGAGCACCTCGACGTGCAGGTGACGAACGTCGACCTGCTCGACACCATCACCCGAGACGACATCCGCGAGGCCATCGAGGAAATCGCCGCGAAGTACAAGGACATGAACGTGCTCCACGCTCACGTTCGCTTCCACAAGCACAAGGAGCGCCTCCGTGGCACGCCGCTCATCCAGTGTCAGATCCGCCTGCGGACCGACCGCGGCCAGATGGCCGGCACCGGCGAGGGGTACGGCGCCGACAACGGCTTCTACATGGCCGTGGACACGCTCGAGCGGAACGTCCTCGAACACAAGGGCGTCCGCGCGGACGAGGAGTACCGCGGCCAGCTGCTCCGCAAACTCGGCGAACTGTAGGCGTCGGTTCCGTCTGTCGTCCGTTACTGCGTTCGCGGATAGTTGCTGTGTCTACCGTCCGGCGTACATCCTCGAACAGTTCGGTGTTTGATGAAAGAAAACGTATAAACCGTTTTTAATTCAATCCTTGTTCATGACGCTTTCAGAGCTCGGGCGGGTTGGGTTAGGAACGTACTCCGAAGGGGATCGCGACGAGTGGTCCGCACGCGTCCGGACTGCCCTTGACCTCGGCTACCGCCACATCGATACGGCGCAAGGCTACGAAAACGAGGCGTACATCGGTGAGGGAATCGCCCAGTCGGACGTCGCTCGCGACGAGATTTTCCTCGCAACGAAGGTCGCACCCGACAACCTCGCCTACGACGACGTAATCGATTCGGTCGCGGAGAGCCTCGACCGACTGCAAACGGACTATCTGGACCTCTTGTACGTCCACTGGCCCGTCGACACGTACGACCCGGAGGAGACGTTGCCGGCGTTCGACGAACTCCACGAGGAAGGCACCATCCGTCATGTCGGGGTCTCGAACTTCGAACCGGACCAACTCGACACCGCGCGGGACGTGCTGGACGCACCGCTCGCCGCCCATCAAGTGGAGTGCCATCCGCTCTTTCAGCAAGCGCGACTGCGCGAGTACGCCCGCGAACACGACCACACGCTGGTGGCCTTCTGCCCCCTCGCGAAGGGCGAGATATTCGGCACGCCCGGCGACCGGGATATCGACGACCCGTTCGCCACGCCCGTCCAGTTCGACGTGTCCGTCTTCGGGGAAATCGCCGACAAGTACGACACGACACCGGCGACGGTGTCGTTGGCGTGGCTCCTCTCGAAGGAGCACGTCGCCGCGATTCCGAAAGCGAGCAGCGAACCTCACATGCGCGAGAACCTCGCAGCGGCCGATTTCTCCCTCGATGCCGAGGACATCGAGAGAATCGATGCTATTGATGCCGAACACCGGCTCATCGACCCCGAGTTCGGTGCGTGGAACCGATAGCGCTACTCCCGTCACACCGCGGGACTGTCCGCCCTTTTCGGGAACGGAACCCGAAGCGGCTCCCGTATTCAGGCTTCCAGCTCGTCGAACAACGCCGCGACCCGCCCCTCGATTTCGTCGCGGGTCGCGCGCACGGCGTCCATGTCGGCCCCGTCGGGGTCATCCAGGTCCCAATCGCGGTTCTCGCCGGCCCAGCCAGCCGGGCAGACATCATCCGCAGAACAGCCCATCGTGATGACGTAGTCCGCACGTTGGATTTCCTCGAAGGTCACTTCCCGAGGCACTCGCCCTGAGATGTCGATGTCCAGGTCAGCCATCGCCGCGACGACCTCCTCGTGGACGTCCTCGGCCGGTTCGGTACCCCCGGTCAGCAGTTCGATGTCGTCTTCCAACCCGCGTGCGCTCCGTTCGCGCTCCGCGAAGGCGGTGGCCATCTGGGAGCGGCCTGCGTTTTGCACGCAGACGAAGGCGAGGGTGGTGCCGTTCTCCGTTTCGGTTTCCGTGCTGTGTTCGTTCATCTCAGTCGGTGTAGGCCGCGGTCGTTCGTTCGCCCGAGTCCCCGAACAGCCGGCCCCGCGTGGCGAGCGCGACGCGGACGAGCGCCAACATCACTGGCACTTCGATGAGCGGCCCGACGACGGTCGCGAGCGCCACGTCGCTGGCAACGCCGAAGACGGCCACAGCCACCGCGATAGCGAGCTCGAAGTTGTTGGAGCTCGCGGTGAACGCCAGGCTCACGCTCTCGGCGTAGTCGAATCCGAGCACGGCGCTCGCCCCGTAGGCCAGCGCCCAGAGCCCGGCGAAGAATAGCAGGAGGGGAACCGCGATGAGCGCGATGCGCCCGGGGTCGGCGACGATGGTCTCGGCCTTCAGCGCGAACATCACGACGACCGTGAACAGTAGGCCCAGCAGGCCGAGCGGCGAAACCCGGGGAATCACGCGCTCGTAGTACCCCGAGCGCCCGATGGAGCGGAAGGCGACGCGCTGGACGAGATAGCCCAGTATCAAGGGAAGGCCGAGGAAGACGCCGACCATCTGTGCGATGAGCGCCATCGACACGTCCACCGCCGAGCCCCGAAGCACGGTCAGGAAGAAGAAGGCGTAGGGGACGAACAACACGATTTGGAGGACGCTGTTCACGCCGACACAGACCGCACACATCTCCTGGTTGCCCGCGGCGAGCTCGTTCCAGACCAGCACCATCGCGATACACGGCGCGATGCCGACGATGATGAGCCCAGTCACGAGCTCCGGATACCCGCCCAAGAACAGGGTAGCGAGCCCGTACATCAGGAAGGGCGCCACGAGCCAGTTGAAGGCGAGGGTCAGCCCGATTTCTTTGCGCGCGCTCCGGGTAACCGCCGGGATGCGCTCGTACTCGATCTCTGCCATGATGGGGAAAATCATCACGAACAACCCGATAGCGATGGGTAGGCTCGTGCCGTGCCACGTCACGGCGTTCAACAGTTCGACCGCGCCCGGGGCGAACTGGCCGAGGGCGACGCCGCCCACCATCGCGAGGCCGATCCACGCGGTGAGATACCGGTCCAGAACCGAGAGTCCGCCGCTCATAGCGCACCCACCAGGCGCTTTGCGAGGTCGGTCGGCGCGTAGTAATGCCATTTGCCCTCCTTCCGGCGCGTGACGAGCCCCGCCTCGCGGAGCCGGGAGAGCGCGTGGCTCACGGCGGCGTCGCTCACGTCCACGAGCGGGCTCAGCTCACAGACACAGAGCTCGCCGGCCGCGACGAGCACCGAACAGAGGATGTATCTGGTGTCGTTGGCCAGCGCGGCGAACGCGGCGGTGTTCCCCTCGACGTCGCCGGTGGCGTCTTCCTTCGTCCGTTCCAGTTCCCCCAGTCGGCCCTCGATGTCCCCCGCACAACAGCTCCCCTGGCGGTCGGCGATGAGGCGTTCGAGGCGCTCCGTGTCGGACACGATTGAACGATTAAGAAGGTGTTAAAATAAAGCTGTTGACCCGGTGTCGCACAATCGTTATCCGTCGCGGCTCACAACACCGTCCGGATGGCAACCGGATTGTCGGTCGGTGCGACGGCGCCGTCGGTCGCGGCGCCGCTGGTGTACCCGGACGGTGACACCGAGACCGTCCCGCTCGAATCGCTGTACGCCGACCGGCCGGTTCTACTGACGTTCTACACCAACGACTTCACCCCCGACTGCATCGAGGAGTGGTGTTCCTTCCGTGACTACGAGTGGTTCGGGGCCGACCGGCGGGTGCAGGTCGTCGGCGCCAGCAAGTCCCGTCCGGGCACCCATCGGCGATTCATCGACCGGCTGAACCTCTCCTTTCCTCTCTACGCCGACACCGACTTGGACCTCGCGTCGGCGTTCGGCGTCGACTACCGCGTGATGGGTCTCTTCCGGCGTGCCCGCCGCTCCTGTTTTCTCATCGACTCGAACGGGAAAATCCGATACAAGTGGATTGGCGAGGACCCCATCGACCCGACCCGGGACACGCCCGATTTGGACGAGCTGCGGGCGGCCATCGAGGCGGAACTCGGCCCCGCCGACGCGTAGCCGGCTACTCCTGTGCGTCCACGACCGCGACGGCCGCGAGGTTCACGATGTCCTTGACCTCGTCGCCGCGCTGGAGGACGTGGACGGGCTTGTCCATCCCGACGAGCATCGGACCGATGGCGTCCGCGCCGCCCAGCCGCTGGAGCAGCTTGTAGCCGATGTTCCCCGACTCCAGTGTGGGGAAGATAAGCGTGTTCGCCGGCTCCTCCAAGTGGCTGAACTCGTAGGTGTCCGTGAGGATATCCTCGACTACCGCGGTGTCGGCCTGCATCTCGCCGTCGACGGGGAACTCCGTCGCGTCGTCGGCGCGCAGGAGCTCCGCGGCCTTTCTGGGTATTCTGGCGTCCTCGTTGTCGACGCTCCCGAAGTTCGAGTAGGAGAGCATCGCCACCCGCGGGTCGACGTTGAACCGGCGCGCGAGGTCAGCGGTGTGGGTCGCGATTTCGGCGAGCACCTCCTCGTCCCGGTCGACGTTGACGGTCGTGTCCGCGCAGAACACCACCTTGTTCTTGAACGTCATCAGGTAGACGCCCGCGGCGTAGTCCGCGTCCGGTGCCGTGCCGATGACCTGCAGGGGCGGGCGCAGCGCGGAGGGGTAGTGGTGGCTCAGCCCCGTGAGCAGGGCGTCCGCGTCGCCCTGCTCGACCATCACGCTTCCGAGGTAATTGCCGTCCTGGACGAGCTCGTCGGCCTCCGAGCGGGTGACGCCCTTGCGCTTGCGGAGCTCGTAGAGCTGTTCGGCGTACTCCTCGTGGTCGTCCGCCTCCGGGTCGATGACTTCGGGCTCGAAGTCCAGCCCGAGGTCCGCGACGGTTTCGGTTATCTTTCCGCGGTCGCCGATGAGCACGGGGTCCGCGATGCCCTCCTCGGTGAGCTGGTAGGCCGCACGAATCATCTTCTCGTCGTCGCCCTCCGCGAGCGCGACCCGCTTGGGGTCGGACTGAGCTTTGTTGATGACGACGCGCATCATCTCGCGGGACTTACCCAAGCGAGCTTCGAGGCGGTCGCGGTACGCGTCCAAGTCGAGGTCCTCGCGGGCGGCGCCGCTCTCGATGGCGGCCTCCGCGACGGCGGGTGCGACCTCGAAGAGGACTCTCGGGTCGACGGGCTTCGGAATGATGTAGTCGGCCCCGAACTGGAGCGGCTGGTCGCCGTACGCCTTGACGACCTGGTCGGGCACGTC
>JBEQBK010000113.1:0-8034 GCA_041639855.1 Halobacteriaceae archaeon
TTCGTCCTCACTCCGTTCGGACAGAATAGTCCCGGGCGGATTCGAACCGCCGTCGAAGGCTCCAAAGGCCCTCATGATTGGCCACTACACCACGGGACTGCACGCAAGCGTATCCGCCGGGGGCAATTTACCCTTGCGGTCCGGGCTCCCGTCGGGCGAAGCGACCGAATTCGGCCCCCTCTAGAGCGGACACTACATCGGCGTCGTAGCGATACACGCCGCTCTCGGTCCGTTCGAGCGGTGCGTCGAAGTCGATTGTAGCGAGGTCCCGGTCCTCCCAGGCCGTGTGCGACACGGCGCCGACGAGCGACGTGACGACGACGGGCGTCCGGGGGGCGCCGAGAGGGGTCCGCGGACAGCCATCCAGCGCCGGCGCGTACCGGTAGGGAAGCGTGAGTTCGTGGCTCCGAGTGGGTTTCCCGGTGAACACACAGCGCTCCGGGCCGTCGGCGAGCGCCGCCTCGACGGCGTCGTTGTCCGGGACCACTGCACGGAAGCCGGGAACTGCCGCGCCCTCGTGGAGACCCGTCGCGCGGCGCATCGCCCGCTCCGTGTCGGCGACGCTCGCCAGCCAGACGGCAGCGGCGAGCGCGTCGTCTCGGTCGGGGGCGACGGCGAAAAGCGAGCGGTCGCCGTCGAAGCCCGCGAGCACGCCGAAGGTGTCGGTCTCGGGGATGTCGGGGCGCTCGTCGAGGCGGGTGCGCTCCGACTCGAAGGGCCCGGTGTCAGTGTCCCCGACGAAGCGTTCGGTGCCCGCCTCGCGCTCGAAGTCGCCGGCGACAACGTCGACCGTCGGGGAGCCGTCCTCGCGGACGAAGGACACCCCCTCGGCATCGAATCGGGTCTCGCGCCACCCCTCCGGCAAGCGAAGGTCGTCCATACCCGGGGAGGGCGACGCAGGGGTGAAAAGCCTACCTACCTCGGTTGCCTTCGATGACGTTCTGTGCGGCCTGGGCGCGCTGTTGCCAGCCGTACCCCTCCTCGTAGACGTGGCGCTTGTTCTCGACGAGCGCCTCGGGGCTCGGCTCCTCGAACCCCCCGCGGGCCCAAGTGTTCGACTCGTGGAGCCAGTCGACGACGAGCTCCTTGGTCTCCGCCCAAGAGAAGCCGGCCGACTCGTACCACGCAATAAGCGCGAAGACGGCGTTGTCGTGACAGCCCGGCACGGAGCCCTCCTCGTAGATAACCCGAAGGGGCTCGGGGTCGGGAACCGCGAGACGTTCGCGGCGCTCCTCGGGGGGGACGCCGCGCAGGTCGCCGCCGCTCGTCTCCTCGACCCGGTACTCCCGTTCGAGAAGCGAGAGGCAGGCGGCGTGGAGCGGCGACCACGGCAGGTCGCGTTCGAGCGCGCCCCTCGCCGTGGGCGCCGTCATCACCGTCGCCAGCAAGTCGAGATACGCGGACTCCACGTCGCTGCGCTCCGTGTCGCCGAAGCGGCAGTCGGGGTCGTGGAGGTTGCTCGTCGTCCGGCAGGCCGGACACGGGTAGCCGAACGCCGCGGGCATACCTGTGCGGAGACGCGGGAGGTTGAAATACCTCTCGTCACCGCTCCCGGAAGCGCTCCAGCCCCAAGGAGAGCATGTCCGGCGAAACGGGCGTGAACTCCTCGCGCTCGCTCTCGGGGAGGTAGGGACGCACGCCGTCCCACGACTCGCGGGCGTAACGCTCGTCGACGAGCGCCCGCACGCCCGTCTCCTCAGGGCCGCGAATCACCCGACCGACGGCCTGGCGGGCCTTCCGAACCGCGGGCACCAGCAGGGCGTACTCGAACCCGTTCCCGTCGAAGCGGCGGTCGTAGGCGGTCCTGACCGCACGCGTCCGTGGGCTAGCGGTGTTGACGATGGGCACGCCACAGACGGCGGCCGCGGCGAGGCGGTCGCCGCGGTAGTCGACGCCCTCGGTGAGCGTCCCCCGCAGGCTGGTTACCAACACCTTGCCGTCGCCCGCAAAGAAGTCGGTTTTCAGGGATTCGGTCGCGTCGTCGTCGCTGGCGGCGTCCAGCAACACGGGCTTCGACACCCGGGATTCGAGCTCGCCCGCGGCCCACTCCGCCTCGGCGTAGGAGGGCATCCCGACGAGGACGTTTCCATCCACCCTCGCGATTTCCGCGAGCGCCTCGGCGTGGACCCGCCTCGTCTCGGTCCCTTCGCCGGGAGCCCCGCGGTTCTCGTAGGTGAACTTCGGCGCGGCCACCGCGAGGGAGGCCCGGTTCTCCGCGGGGAAGTTCAGCCCGTAGGTGCGCTCCTCGACGGGACGCCCCTCGTCTTCGAGGGCGTTCAACCCCGTCACTTCGGTGAACACGTCAAGCGGCGCGAGCGTCGCGCTCATCAGGACGCCGCCGCCGAACTCGCTCAGGCGCTCGCCGATAGCGTCACCGGGCACACAGTTCTGCAACGCGAGCTCCGCGTTGTACGCCCGGCGCCACGAGTCCCCGGGCTCCGTCGTGTCCCACGTCCGTTCGAGGGCAATTTCGCGGAAGTATCCCTCGTGGTCCGCGCGGTGCCACTCGCCGAGCGTTCGGCCCGCGGCGGGGAGCGCACGCTGCTTCTCCTCGTCTTCGGCCTCGTCCAGAATCCGGGCGACGACCGCCCCGACCGACTCCAGACGAGTGAACGTGTAGCCGTCGTACCCCTCCGATTCCGCCCACTCCGTAATCTCGTCCGGTTCGGGGACCTCGGGGTCCCGGAGGGGAATCTCGTCGTCGTCGAGTTCGGAGAGCGACGAGCGCCACCCCCGGTGTTCCCGTTCGAGATGGGCCGTCACCCGTCGGTCCAGCTCCGAGCGCAGGTCCGTGAGGAAACGCCTGGCCTCGCGGAGGTCCGCCTCGTCGACCTCCGCGTCCATCAGCTCCCCCCGAACGAGCTCGGCGTCCGCGGCCTGGCTGCCGGCCGTGGCGTCGGTGTGCTCCAAGGGTTCGAGCACGCGCGAGAGCTCCGTCGTCGCGTCCCGCAGCGTTCGGTCGCCGACGCCGTCGCTCACGAGGTCCCGCACGCGGGGTTCGAGCATGTGGGCCTCGTCGCAGACGACGAACGTGGAGTCGTCGACCAGCGCGCCGGTGAAGGTGCCCGCCGTCACGGGGTCGAAGGCGTGGTAGTAGTTGCCGACGACGACCTCCGTCTTCCCCAGGAGCGCGCCCATCACCGAGTGGGGGCAGGTCCCCGCCTCGACGGAACGCGCGACGAGCTCCTCGGCATCGATGTGGCCGGCGTCGGTCCAATCGAAGGGAACGGCCTCGGCCGGGTCGCCCTCCTCGGGCAGGTCGTCGAGGAACTGCGCGTAGAAGGGGCAGAACTCCGTCCCGTCGGCGCTCGGCATCTCCGGCTCGTAGGGCGCCGCGGCCCCCGCCGTTTCGAGGTAGCGCGCCGACTCCCCGACCGCGACCTGCTGTGAGCGGGCGTTCGCCGCCAGCGAGCCCGCGTCCCCCTCCTCGGCGAGCCCGCTCGTCCGCTCGCGGAGCGCCTCACAACGTTCGTAGACGCTCGCGTCGGGCATCCCGCCGACGCCCTCGCGCTCGTAGGGGCAGACGTCGGCCTTCCCGACGAGCGTGAGCCCCGAAACGGGCTCGTGGTCGTCGGGTAAGTTCTCGTTTATCGTCCCCAGGTCGTCCTCGAACTGCTTGAGCTGCTGTTTGACGCTCGTGAGCACGAGGACGCGCTCGTAGTCGGTGTCCGGGTCCCGGACCGCCGTGATGCCCGCAGTCAGCGCGAGCATCGTCTTCCCCGTTCCGCAGGCGCCCTCGACGACCGTGAAGCCGCCGTCAGCGGCGGTGTCGATGGCCGTCTCGATGCCGTCGACCTGCTCGTCGTACGGGGTTGGGTGGCCGAACACCGGCCGCCAGTCATCCATCAGCGAAAAGCGGGTTCGAGAAACGGAAAGGGCTGTCGGGTCAGGCGAGACGCCCCTCGAAGTCGTGTTCCTCGCCGGTGACGAGATAGAGGAGTTCCTCCAACACCACGGCCAGCGACGGGATGACGCGCATCAGCGCCCAGCCGATGAGGACGAGCGCCACGACGGAAAGCGACTGGGCGAGCACGCGGTCCGCGACGTAGTAGGAGACCTGGTCGGCCTCACCGCTGCCGAGCCCGAACATCACGGAGATGACATCGACGAGCAGCGGCTGGCGGAACCACTGTTGGGCGTGCGCGAGGACGATGAAGGCGACACGCAAAACGTTCAGCCCGTAGATGACGGGGACCGCGATGCCGACGGCGGTGGCCTTCTGGCGGAGCGTTCCGCCCACGGCGAGCACGAGGCCGACGACGATAGCGATGCTTCCGATGCCCGTACACGCCAGCAGGACCGGCGTGAGGTAGTTCTGAGTGCCGGAAGCGGTGTCGAAGCTCGTGACGAACTTGCTCTCGTAGGGGTTCAGACAGGAGTAGTCGCTGGCGACGATGCCCGCCTGATGGAGCCCCTCACAGGAGTAAATCGTCGTCTCGAAGCCGAAAGCGGTCATCAGCCAGTGGGCGTGGACCGTGACCCCCTCGATGGCGGCCCGCTGGAGCGGGACGATTACCTGGAAGGGAAGGTAGATGAGACCCATCACTGCGACCGCCCGGGTGAGGACAATAAGCGAGGGGCGTTTCTCGTAGACGAGATAAGCGACGTAGAGACAGGCAGGAACGGCGACGATACAGAGGATTCCCTCGACATAGCTGCGCTGTGTGAGGGTGAAGTGCGGAATGAGAACGAGCCAGAAGCCCGCAAAGAGCGTCCACGCGCCCGCGGCCATCGTCTGTGCGCGCTCGGTCGACCGCGTCGAGACGAGCGCCGTCGAGACGAACGCCGCGATGACAACCCACGCGAAGAGGTCCGTGAGCGGTCCAACCATTACGCGTGAGTGAGGGCCACCGGCGTATAGCCGTGACGGTCGAAACAGGAGGGGTTACTGCTGCCGGAAGGCGAGCAACGCGACGGCGAGCAGCGCAACGAGCGTCGCGCCGACCGTGAACCCGGGGGTGCCGCCGGACTCGCTCGTCGTCTCCTCGGGCTCGACTGTTTCCTCCGGTTCGGTCGTCGTCACCGCTTCTTCGGTCGTCGTTTCCGTCGCTTCCGTGGTCCGCTCGGTTGTCGTTTCCGCTTCCTCCGTCGTGGTCTGCACCGTCGTTGTTTCGGTCGTCGTATCGGGCTCCGAGTTCTGGGGTGGCGGGAAGAACCCGCCGCCACCGGAACCGCCGCCGTTGGAGTCGCTATCGTCGTTCCCGGTGCTGAGCGCCGTGACGTTCAGCGTCGCCAGCGCGGCGTTCTCGTTGCTCTGGACGTTCAGGTCGACGCCGACCTCGTAGTCACCCGACGCGTCGGGATTGACCGCGTCGGCGAAGGCGAACGAGACGACGGCGTCGTTCGGGAGGTTGTAGCTCCCGCCGAACTCCATCAGGAGAGTCTTTGCGTTGTTCGAGAGCTTCACCGCATCGAGGTCGTCCGTCGTGTTCCTCGCGTCAACGGGATCGTCGTAGTCGCCGTCGGCGTTTCCGTCGATGGAGACGTACTGTACGTCCTCCTGCGTCACGTTACTCACATCCACGCCCGTGCCCTGGTAGTCGACTTCGAGGCCGTTCAGCGAGTCGGAGGCGTCGTTGGCGTTGACCGAAACGTTCCCGCGATGGGTCGTCGTCGCGTTGGCGGTGTCGTTGACCGCGTCGACGTTCGCGTCGTACGGGACGGTGTCGGAGTCGATGGAGAACCCGTCCGACGCGCTGTGCGTCTCGTTGCCGTTGATGTAGACGGTCGCGCCGTAGTCGCCGGCAGTTGTCGGATTGCCGACGTCGGCGTACTCCACGGTGAGCGGGGTGGTGTAGTTGAGCGTCGGGTTCGCCGTCAGGTTCACCGTTATCTCGTTCCCGTCGGTGGAGACGCCCTGAACCCCGGTTTCGGTGTTTTCCTCGCCAAGGTAGGCCGTCACGTCGCGTTCGGTGACGTTCGAGACATCAGTCGCGCCCGCGTCGTACACGACGGTGATATTCGAGGCGTTCGTTCCGTTGATAGCGGAGCCGGGACGGTACGTCGCCGTGTGGGTCGTGACCGCGCCGTCGGTGTCGTCGGACACGTTGAGCGCGGCGAGCGGGTCGAGAGCCGAGATGTTGTAGGTGGTCCTGGCCGGATTGTCAGTGCTCTGGACGTTGACGCCGAAGGACGCCTGGTACTCGCCGGCAGAACTCGGGTTTCGCGCGTCCTCGAACTCGACGAACACGATGTCGTCGTCGTGGAGCTGGTAGTTCCCGCCGAAGCCGAGGATGAGCGTGTGGCCGTTGTTGCTGGACGTCACGCCGCTGAGGTCGTCACCTACGTTCTGATCCAGCGTAGAGAAGTTGACATCATCGTCCGCGCTCTCGATGCCGACTCGCTCGATGTCCGCCTGTCCGACGTTGCTGACGTCTGTCGAGTCGGTGCCGACGTGGAAGTCGACCTCGATGCTGTTCAGGGAGTCCGAATCGTCGTTCGCGCTGACCTGACCGAGCGCGAAGTACGGTGTTGTCTCACCCGGGGCGGGAATGAACGGACCAATCCCCGAGTTCCTCGTCTCGGTCTCCGGAGCGACCGTCAGCGTCGGGTGAGCGTGTGCCTCCGCGTCGCCGTTGAGGAACACGTCGACGGTGTACTCATCATCGTTCGGGTTCACGACGCCGTCGTACTGCAGGACTATCTCGTCGGTCGCGTTCACCGTTCCTGCCCCGTCGAACTCGATGCGCAGTTCGGTGCCGTGCCCTTCGACCGACGCCTTCGCGATATCGTCGGTTAGGTTGCGCTCGGTTTCGTCGTACTCCCGGTCGCCGTCCGCGTCAACGAAGGCGGTGAGATTCGCGAAGGAGGAGAGGTTACCGCCGGAGCTCTCGAACGCCAGGTAGTCGACGGTGACGTTCGTCAGCGCCGTTTCGTTGTACGCCTCTTTGGGACGAGTGAGGAGGGTGTGCGTCGCCGTGGTGTCCTCGGTGTCCGGCGTCGCGTCTATCGTCGCGTTCCGCATGTCCTCGATGGTGAAGGCGACACCGGGTTCGGGACTACTGCTCTGGGGATTGATTGCGACCTGCGCATCGTATGTCCCACCCGAATCGGGGTTCTGCACATCGGTGTAGTTGAGGACAACCGTGTCGCCCTCGGAGATGCTGTAGCTTCCGCCGAACCGAAACGTGATAGTGGCGCCGTTGTTGCTGGTCGTCACCTCGCTGAGGTCCGAGCGGACGGGCACCGCCACGCCGTCCGACTGGCGGATGTACGCTTCGTTGATGTCGGAGACGTCGACGTTGCTTGCGTCCGTTGCGGGTGTTCCCTCCGCGTAGTCGATTTGGAAGCCGTTGAGTGAACTGCCGCCATCGTTCGACCCGACGACGGCCGTCGCGTTGTGCGTCGCGGTTTCGCCGGCTTCCGCGGGTGTGACGTCGATTGTTGCTGAACTCGCCGCGAGCGAGCCGCCCGCGAAGGCGACCGTCGCGCCGACCGTCGATACGACGAGTAAGGCCGAGAGCAGGATTGCGCGTGTTTGTTCCATAGTAAGGAGGGCACCGATAGCGGCGGCTACTGAATTGCCCTTGTAACGTACAATCACGACCTCGACATATTCCATACGGCCAATATGGATAGGCCGATTGCGACGCATGAAACTGGAACACTGTCGGCACTCCGGAAGATGAGAACCCCCGCCGCGATGGCGGGAGAGAAGCGGTCGGATGACGCCCGACCGGGCGTGGTTTGAGGTGAACGACGATAACCGAACTAACGCGGATGCGTTAGTTCAGTTAGTTCTCACGGCGGAGCGCGAGCGCGCCCGCAGCGAGCAGGGCGAGCAGCGCGATGCCGACACCGAAGCCGGGCACCGGGCCGCTGCCGGACGTCGTGGACTCCGTCTCGTTGCCGGAGCTGTCGGACGTCGTGGTCTCCTCAGCCTCGGTCGTCTCCTCGGCCTCGGTCGTCTCCTCAGTCGTCGTTTCCTCTTCCTCGGTTGTCGTCTCCTCTTCCTCGGTCGTCGTCTCCTCGTCACCGCCATCCGCGGCGGTGACCTGGCCCGTCGCGGTGACCGAGCCGTCGGTGAAGGAGCCA
>JBEQBK010000114.1:0-7997 GCA_041639855.1 Halobacteriaceae archaeon
AGCCCATCATTTACTCGCCGACGTTCATCCAGAGCGCCCTACGCGGCCAAGAGGACGGCGAGACCCTGCGCGAGCGTGTTCAGGAGTGCTTCGAGACGGTCGCGACTGACGCTGACCTCGTCATCGTCGAGGGGAGCGGCTCCCAGTCGACGGGCAGCGTCGTCGACCTCACCGACGCCGACATCGCCCGGACGCTCGACGCGCGGGCGCTCGTGGTGTCGGAGTACGCCGACGCGAGCGATGTCGACCCCACGCTGGCCGCCGCGGAGGCGTACGGCGATCGATTAGCTGGCGTGTTGTTCAATGGCGTGCAGGACGCGGCGCTGGACGAACTCCAAGAAGACGTCGGTCCCTTCCTGCACGGGCGGGACGTTCCGGTTCTGGGTGAGCTCCCCCGCGACCCGTCGCTGGCTGGGTCGAGCGTCGCCGAGCTCGCGGAGGAGTTGGGCGCCGACGTGCTCACTTCGGAGGCGGTGTCAATGGACGGCCACGTCGAGCGCTTTACCGTCGGCGCGATGGGTGGCGACACGGCCCTCGACCAGTTTCGGCGCACCCGACAGGCCGTGATGATAGCGGGCGGGGACCGCGCGGAGGTCCAGACCGCTGCGCTCGAAGCGGCAGGCATCGAGGCGCTGCTCCTCACGGGCGGGTTGCGCCCCTCTGGGGCCATCCTCGGCCGCGCAGAGGAGGAGGGCGTGCCCGTCCTCCTGGTTCAATCTGATACGCGAACGACCATCGAGCGCGTCGAAGACACCCTCGGGTCGGGGCGGACGAAAACTGTGGAAGCAGTTGAGCGGATGGCCGAACTACTGGGCGAGTGGGGGGATGTCGAAGCAATACTCGGAAACTGAGTCAACCGGTCCAGAACGCCCGTTGTCGGTCCTCGATTTCCGAAAGAACAGCTGCCAGCGTATCCCGCCAATCGTGGGGATGCGACGCGTCCTCGCCCGGCGTTGGCGCGTCGGGGCCCGGATGAATGTGGTCGTCGCTGTTGTGGGTCGAAGGATGACGGTCCCAACGATGGTCGAAGGCCCCGTCCCGGTGGGTTTCGTGGTAGTGGATAGAGAAATCGCCGTTCGCGAACCAGACGAGTTCGAGGCGGGCCGCCTCGATAGTGGCGGGGTACAAACTGTCGGTGTAGGTACAGACGATGCGGTCCGGGGCGAAGTCGGGCTGTTTGCGAACGCGCTCGAAACGCTCGTCGTTAATCGCGGAACCAGCTGGACGAGTTCGCGATTGAGTTCTCGGCAATTCTCAAGCGTTTCGGCATCGATCACGTCTACATCGCCGGATATGTATCGGATGCAGGATGAATTGCACCAAGCGGCGAATCGGATTCTCGACGAATCCCGTGACCACGGCTGTACGCATATCGCGTTCGAGAATTTAACCGGGTTTCGTGACCGGATGGCTGGTGCAAAGCGATTCCACGCGTGGGCGTTCCGACCCTGAACGGCGATTACACCGCCTCCGTCGGTTCGACGGCTGAAGGGGAGTCCACTGACAAGCCCACGACTTCAGTCGTAGGTCACTGACCAGCACGTCAAAGACGTCGCCGCCGAAATCGCAGACGTGAAACGCGATACGTCGTAGCACGCTCTGGGGGAGCAGAGACGGACAGACGGACGTTCCCCGAAATCCCAGATTCCGATCGCTTCGCTATTCGACGGTAACGCTCTTCGCCAAGTTCCGGGGCTTGTCGATATCTCTGCCCAAGTGATTGGCCATGTGATAGCTCACGAGTTGGAGCTGGACGTTCGCGAGCATCGGCGCCGTTCGCGGGTCCGTTTCGGGAATGGGGAGAGTGTGGTCGGCGTAGCGTTCCACATCCGAAACGCCGTCCGTGACGGCGATGACCGGGGCGTCCCGCGCTTCGACCTCTTTGACGTTCCCGATGGTTTTCCGGGCCTGTTCGCCCTCGCCCGTGACGATGGCGAAGATGGGCGTGTTCCGGGTGACCAGCGCGAGGGGGCCGTGTTTCAATCCCCCCGCCGCGAAGCCCTCGGCGTGCTCGTAGGTGATTTCCTTGAACTTCAGCGCCCCTTCGAGGGCGACGGGGTAGTGGAGCCCGCGGCCGATGAAGAAAAACGAATCCTTGCCGATGTACTCGTCGACGACCTCCTTCGCACGCGTTTCGTCGAGTATCTGTTGAATCTCGTCCGGGAGCGTGCGGAGCCCCTCGATGAGTTCGCGCACTTCGTCCGTGCGCCCCGCAGGACCCACGAGTTCCTCGATGAGGAGGTTCAACGAGACCAGTTGGGAGGAGAACGTCTTGGTGGCGGCGACGCCGATTTCGGGCCCGGCGCGGATGTAGAGGACGTGGTCGCACTCCCGTGCGGCTGTACTACCGACGACGTTCGTAAGTGCGAGCGTGCGGGCGCCCCGGCTTTTCGCCTCTCTGAGGGCGCTCAGCGTGTCCGCTGTTTCGCCGCTCTGAGTGACGCCGACGACGAGCGTGTTTTCGGTGACGGGCGCAGGTGAGGTGGCGTACTCGCTGGCGAGGTGTGCGTGGGCGGAGATGCCGGCGCTCCGGAGGCGCTCCGCGCCGTAGAGAGCGGCATGATAAGAAGTCCCACAGGCGACGAGTTTGACTGAATCGGGGTCGGGGAGGGCCGCAAGCTCCTCGACGTGGATGGTACCCTCCAGTTCGTCGATACGGCCGCTCAGGCACTGGCGCAAGGAGGTTGGCTGTTCGTTGATTTCCTTGAGCATGAAGTGGTCGTACCCGCTCTTGCCGGTCTGTTCGGCGCTCCACTCCACCTGTGTACCCGTTTTGGTGAGTTCGTTGCCGTCCGGGTCGTACACCGAGTACCCGTCGGGGGAGAGGACCGCGAACTCGTCGTCCTCCAGGTAAATCACATCGCGGGTGTGCTCCAGGAACGCGGGCACGTCGCTCGCGAGGTAGTAGGCACCGTCGTCGATGCCCAGTACTAACGGTGAGTCGTGTCGCGTGGTGAAAATCTCGTCTTGCCCGTCGATGATGGCCGCGAGCGCGTAACTCCCTTCGACTCGGTCGACGGCCGCCTCGAACGCTTCGCTGGGGGTTTTTCCATCCGCTAACTGTCCGGCGATGAGATGCGGGACGACCTCGGAGTCCGTCTCGCTGGTGAACGTCGTACCCCGGGATTCGAGTTCGTCACGGAGGGACTGGTAGTTCTCGATGATGCCGTTGTGCACGACGGCGACGCGCCCCGACTCGTCGGTGTGGGGATGGGAGTTCGCGTCCGAGGGCGGGCCGTGGGTACTCCAGCGGGTGTGCCCGATGCCCGTTCGTGCTCGGAGGTTCGGCGTCGCTTGGACGGTCTGTCGGAGGTTTTCGAGACGGCCTTCTTTCTTCAGGACCTGTGTTCCGGTGTTTCCAGCGAGCGCGATGCCCGCCGAATCGTAGCCCCGGTATTCGAGGTTCGAAAGCCCGTCCAACAGTACGTCGACCGCGTCGTCCTGGTTTATGCACCCGACGATTCCACACATTATCTCGTGACGGTCGTGTTCCCGCCGACGTTTCGGCTGACGTACGTTCCCGTTTGAATCTCCGTATCGGGACCGATCAACACGCCCGGTTCGACCGTCGCGCCGCCACCGACAGTCGCCCAGTCGGCGACGAGGCAGCCAAAGTCGATATCCTCGTGTATCGTGTTCCCGACCCGAACGTCCGCCGGCCCCCCCGTCGCCGTGACGCCGGCTTCGAACTCGACGGCCTGTCCGGTTACCGTCCCGACGAGAGTCACGTTCGGGCCGGTCCGCGTGCCGGTGTCGAACACCGACCGTTCGACGACGCTGCCCGCGCCGACCGTGACGTTCCGCCCGAGCGCCGTGTCCGGCCCGACGACCGCCTGCGGCCCGACGACCGAGTCCGGACCGACGACGACGGGGCCGCGGAGCGTCGCGTCCTCGTGGATACGCGCCGTATCGTCGACGTACACGCGGTCCCCCGCTTTCGGCTTATCCACCAGTTCGTGTGAGAGCACGTCGGAGGTGACCGAGAGGAGGTCCCACGGGTAGGTGACGGCGCTCCAGATGCCATCCGTTCGCACCCCCCTGACGTTTCCGTCCGCCACGAGTCCGGAGAAGGCGTCCGTGAGTGGGAGTTCACCCTCGCGTCGGGGAATGGACGCGACAGTCTCGAAAAAGGAGGCGTCGAAGGCGTAGACCCCGCGGTTGAGGAGTCGGTAGCGGCCGCTCCCCGGGCGCTCGGCGAACGCCGTGACCTCGTCGCCGCGCATCCGGACGGCGCCGTACTCGGGCGCCCGGTTCGATTCGACGACCGCGAGGGTTGCCGACCCGGGCTCCGTGTGGGCCTCGACGACCGCCGAGACCGTCCCCTCGTCGAGGACTTCGTCGCCGTTCACGACGAGGAACGCACCGTCGACGGCGTTCCGGGCCTGCAAAACGGCGTGTCCGGTCCCCAACTGTTTCTCTTGGACGTGGTAGGTGAGCGCGGCGTCGCCGTACGTGGGCCCGAAGTGGCTTCGCACTCGGTCGCGCTCGTAGCCGACGACGAGGTGGACATCCTCGATGCCGGCGCCGACGAGCGCGTCGAGGACGTATTCGAGGATGGGCCGGTTCGCCGCGGGCAACATGGGCTTGGGCCGGTGCTCCGTGAGTGGCCGCAAGCGCCGTCCCTCCCCGGCCGCCAACACGATCGCGGAGTCCATAGCTTCGCTAGCGTAAACCGCCCCCAAGAGTGTTCGGAACGGGAGCAGTCGCTGGGCCACCCCCGAGGGTTGGCTCCCGCTCGCTCCGTATTAGCGTGGTGTCGTATCCGCCCGCCACAACTCGTTGCACAGGGCAATCGGGGGCAACACGAACACCCCGATGAGGAGCGCCCAGCCCAGAGCGAACTTTTCGACCGTCCGCATCGCGGCGGTCAGCGTATCGTTCATACACGTCTGGAGCGAACGAGCGGTTAAATAAGCGATTCCCAATCAAATTGGCCCCGTCGAGAATCGCGTCGCGAGCGGCCTGTGGCCCCGAACCGAAGCTCGGGACTACTCCTCGGCGATAGCGCTGAGGAAAAAGGAGTTGAACAGGATTTGGAGGCCGACGACGATAGCGACGAACGCCGCGACGTCGCCCACGACGAAGGGGAGACGAGTGAACCCGCTGCTCGCCCACTGTCCCGCGAGGAGCGCGGCGTAGGCTGCCCCGCCGCCGAAAATCACCAAGCCGATGGTAGCGCCCTGTTCGAGGCCGATGTGGTCGGTGATGAACGTCGTCGCCGGGTCGTCGGGGCGGCGAATCGGGTCCGTGGCGACGGTGGCGAACACCCCCAGACTGGCGACCTGATGGCCAACGATAGTCAGGAGGCCCCCGGCGATCATCGAGTGGGTGCCAAAGGAGGTGTTCCCGAAGCTCACGCCGAAGAAGGCGGCCGCCATCACGAGGATTCCGAGGAGCCCCATGGCGACGCCGGGAACGGTGAACAGGTAGCCGGGCGCGTTCACGAGCATGAACCGTACGTGGCGCCACCCGTCCCGGAAGCTTTCGAGGGTCGCCTCCCCCTCGCGTTCGTGGTAGACGATGGGTTTCTCCTCGATTGTGAGGTCGCGGGCGCCCGCCTCCATTATCATCTCGGAGGCGAACTCCATGCCCGTCGTTTCGAGGTCTAAGTCTTCGAGGGCGTCCCGGTGAATCACTCTAAACCCGGAGTGAGCATCGCTTACGCCGGCGCCGTAGAAGACGTTCAGGAACCTCGTGAGAAGCGGGTTACCGACGTATTGGTGGAGCGCGGGCATCGCGCCGGGCTTGATTTCGCCCTCCAAGCGAGAGCCCATGGACATGTCCGCGTCCCCCTCCATAACGGGTTCCAAGAGGCGAGGAATCTGCTCGAAGTCGTAGGTCGTGTCGGCGTCCCCGATAACGATGTACTCCCCGCGGCAGTGCTCGAAGGCGTACTGGTAGGCGTACCCGTAGCCTTTCCCGTCGGGGGTGACGACGATGGCCCCCATCTCGCGGCCGATTTCGGGCGTGCGGTCGGTGGAGTCGTCCGAGAGGATTATCTCCCCCTTGAGCCCCGCTTCCCGCAGTCCGGTTTTGATGCGCTCGATACACTCCGCGACGCCCTCCTCTTCGTTGAGTGTGGGCATCACAACGCTCACGACCGGTGTTTCCTCGCTGTCCGCGCCGAGCAAGACATCAGCGTCAGCGTCAGCGTCACCCTCGTCGTGTTCTTCCTCATCTGTGGGCGGCCCCCCCGAAGCCGTCGTACGTGAATCAGTAGACATGGTTTGTCATCGGCCGGGGATGAGCCCCCAGCTGTTCCGTCCGAACAGCCCCATCTCATCCCGAACCGGCGTCACTACCCGACAGTACTCATTCACGTACTTATAATTTGTCTATAGTGTGGTAGAATCGTCGGGTCGTGTATCATTCGTTTAATCATCATATCCATAGAGAGATGTTCAGTAGCTCCGACGGATGTGTCGGCCGCCGGTTAGTTCGGGTTTTTCTGGACGATTGATGTGTGTGGGGCCTGTTGGAACGCACAAATGGATTTCCTCACGCATCTCTTTTTACCGATTACCGTCGCCTACGTGCTTCGCCCCGACCTGTTCCCCACACCGGCGCATCTCACGCTCGCCGTGTTCGCGGTCCTCCCCGACTTCGATAAGTTGGTTGGCTTGCAAGGTGCGTCGCACTCCGCAATCACGCTCGGTGGTCTGGTTGGGGGGCTCGTAGTTCTTGAACGCTGGCAGCAAGAGAGCTCAACCTACGCCGTGTTGGTCGGTGCGTTGCTGTTCAGCCACCTGTTGTTGGACGTACTGGACGGCGGCCCGGTAAGCGTTCTCTATCCGCTAATCGATGCGGGCGTCGGGCTTCAGTATCCGACGCAGTTGGTGATTGGAGAAACGATTAGCGGCACCAGCGTACAACAGCCCCTCCCGACAGTTAATGTTCGTACGCCGACCCAAGGCCGGGTGAGTTACCCCTTAGTGAACGGATACGGCGTCCTCTCCGCGCTCACCTTTCTCGTACTCTACGCGAGCCAAGAGCTGTCGAATGGGCGCGCGACGGAGGAATGAGCACAGCCGTTCATACAGTATCAGCGCGGGACCATCCCTTAGGGTGGGTTCATGACTCGCGCATGTTCCGACACCGACCGCAGGGCGATTTGTTTCGTCGGTGTGCTTCCTCGACGGTCATCTCCTCGAACGTCTCCCGCATCGGGCGACAGAGCGGCGTCCCGTCGTCGCCGATCAGATGGTAGGCGTAGCCGTGGTTCGCGCTGCCGCGCGCGTCGGCGATGACCGTCGCGTCCGGCGGGAGTGGGTCGGACGCTTGGCGTTTCTCTCGCTCGGGAGACGTGGGACGGCCGTCCGGACACATGATGAACGTGTGTGTATTCCTACTTGTAGCGGCGCACATCAAACTGCGGGGTAGCTACTTCTCATCTGTTCGGGGAGGGTATCACTCCCGAACGACGTCTTCGAGGCCGCTCGCGTTCGCCTCCATCGCTTCGACACCGCGAAGGAGTGCGTCCAATCCCACCCAGAGGACGACGGCCAGCAAGATAGCCACGACCGCCGCAGCGACTCCGTTTCGAGTCATGTATTGGCCGTTGCAGTGTGGGGTCTTGAACGGTTCTGAACGTGTTCGGAACCCATCGTGATGGACGACACGTACGGCCGTGATATCGCCGACGTAGTGGGCATCGAAACGAGGGGAACGGCCTATCTCCTTCTCTCACGAAGGATGGGAAAACCACGAGTGGGCGTAGTTCCCCTTCTGCAGGGCAACCAACTCACCGGTGGAGGATGCTGATTACCACTCGCTGTCGATGGCTCGTCGGTAGGCTTCCTCTGCTTGGTCAGCAACCACATCCCAGTCGTAGCGTTGGGCGCGTTCGAGGGGGTCGGTTTCGGGGCGTTCGCCGCCGAGCGCACGTTCGAGCACGTCGGTGAGATGCTCTCTGTTCGGTTGGGCGAGGAATCCGGCGTTATTGATGACTTCATCGGCCGCGGAGTCGGCGTGGTCCGCTGCGATGACGGTGCAGTTCG
>JBEQBK010000115.1:0-7877 GCA_041639855.1 Halobacteriaceae archaeon
CGAGCACGCCGCGTTCATCGACTATGTCCACGTCGCGGACGTGCCCGGCCGCCACGAGCCCGGCACCGGCGAACTGCACTACGAAAACGTCTTCGCGGCCCTCGACGACGCCGGTTACGACGGATACGTCGGCCTGGAGTACAGCCCCAGCGACGGGGCCGACCCGGCCGCCACCGTCGAAGCCGTCCTCGATACGGCGCCCTGAGAGGGGGCCCCGGAAGCTACTCCGCGAGCGAGGGCGCCGCGAAGGCGCCGTCCTCGAAGGTAACGTCGCTGGGCTCTTCGACGACCCGGAGGTCCTCGCGCTCGCGGGCCGCCTCGACGAGCGCCGGCGAGGCGTAGAGGCGGTGGAGATGCATCGTGTCGGGCGCCCGGAGCACCCGTGCGTCCTCGGGGTCGCCCGCGCCGATTGTCGAGAGGGCGGCGACGAGGCCGGCGCGGTCGGACTCGATGACGGGCGGGAGCTTCACGCCCCGGACGGTGCTCGCCGTGAGCGCGTTGATGAGGGTGGTCGACGCGTCGAGCTCGGCCGCGACGTCTTCGTGGACGAAGTCCGCGGAGCCGACGCCCATCGCGTTCCCGTGGGTCGCCTCTGTGAGCCCCCGAACGAGAACCCGCTTGATGTCCGGCTTCTCCGGCGCGGGCTCGTTGATGGCGAAGGGCCGCCGGCCGATGACGTTCGTGTCCATCCCCTGCCCGCTTATCTCCTTGCCCTGGCGGTCGAGGACGAGCACGTCGAGCTCGTCGAAGGGGAGCGTCGGCATCAACTCGTAGGCCGTCTCCAGGAGCTCCTTCTCCCGGTCGAGGAAGCCACTCGGCGGGACGCCCTCGACGATGGCCGTCTCGTCGTGTTGGTCCTCGACGATAGCGACCCCGCCGACGACGGGGAGCTCGGCGAGAAGCTGGTCGGTGATTTCGGGAATCATGTTCCTGAACGACCAGTCGAGGGCGTGCTCGTGGGCGATCTTCGCGCCGCGCTGCTTGCCCATCCCGATGACGAGCATCTTCGAGAGCCCGCTCTCCACATCGCCGTCGAAGTCGGTGTGCGGTTTGACTCGGTTGATGGGGACGATGGCGTCGGCGCCCGCGGCGTTCGCGTCCGCGACGACCGGAACGTCCCGCTCGGCGGTGTGTCCGACCTCGACCACGTCCATCGAGGAGCGGATTTCGCAGCCGACGGTTTCCTCGCTGACGCCCAACTCGTTCAACATGCCGTGTTGGCCCTCGCCGGTCGCGCCGCCGTGGCTCCCCATCGCGGGAAAAACGAAGGGCTCGAAGCCCGCCGCGCGCGCCGCGTCCACGACGCCCGACACGATGGCGGGGAGGTTGGCGATACCCCGCGAGCCGACGCCCAGCGCGACTTCCCCGCCCTCGGGCACCTCGTCGAGGGGGAGCGAGGCGAACGCTTCGCCCGCCCGCTCGGAGATGTCCGCTTCGGCGATGGGGTCCGTCTCCCAGACCTGTTCGATGACGCCCAACTCCGGTATCCGAGTGTCCCCGCAGGCGTCCATAATGGTCTCCTCCGGGACGGTAATCCATCCCGTGTCGTTGTGTTCCATACGTCACGCTGGACACGCCGCTCAATAAACGTGTTTCTCTCAGTCGTCGTTCTCCAACACCGTCCCGCCGCCGTGCTCGATGGCGACGCCCTCCGGGGAACGCCGGAACGCGGGGACGGGGTCGAAGGCGTCGAACGACTCGTCGGGCCGCCCGAGCGCGGCCGTCGCCAGCCAGTGCGTGCCCGGTTCGAGCGTCCCGCGGAGCGTCGGCACTACCGTCCGCGGGTGGTAGAGGTTCGTGTTCGGCTCCTCGCCGACGACGCTCGCCTCGCGCGCTCCCCGGAGGTCGCGGACGGCGCTCGTCCCGGCGTCGCTCCGTGCGAGCGCGGCCGAGCCGGCATCGAACCCGTCGTTTTGCCGCCCCCTCTCGGGCGTCGCCAGCGCGAAACTCCCCTCCTCGGTGTGGAGTTCGCGGTCCGTTTCTATCCGGTGGAGCCGGACGTGCCACGGGCGCGCCGGCGCGACCCGGGAGTCCACGCGGACACCGTCCCAAGGCTCCCAGCGCGAGAAGAGGGTCTCGCCCTCGCGGGCGGTTTCCTCCAAGCCGCCCCGAATCCGGTAGCTCTCCCCGTCGAGCGAGAGCGCGAGCGTGCTGTCGTGGCCCGCGTTCCCCGCGCCGTGGCGGCGGCTCCCGACCGAGAAGCCGAAGGCGGTCGAGTAGGCGAACTTCGCGTACTTCGCGCGGCCGTGGTGGCTCTGCTGGCCGGCCGCGAGCGCGACGGTGTGTCCGCCGTCGCGGCAGAGCACGAGCCCCGGCTGTTCCTGCACCGTTTTCTCGGGCAGGTCGGGCATGGGCGCTTCCTCGGCCTGCCAGAACGGGTGGCTCCCGTCGAGCGCGAGCGGGAGGAAGGCCTTCAGTCCCCAGTAGGGGGAGTTCGGCGAGTTGTACGCCTCCGAGCTCTTCAGCGTCGGATAGCGATAGCCCACGGAGAGGAGGCCCCCGTCAGTGAATATCGGCTGGTCCAGCCACCAGCGGATGTTTCTGGCCCACAGCCCCCGAATCTGCCCCCACGGGAGCGCCTCGACGCCGGCGAACGCGAGCGCGCCCCAGAAGCCGGCCTGCGCGAAGCGGTAGGTCAGGCTCCGGCCGTAGGGGAGCGCCCGCCCCTCGTCGTCGAACCACGCGCGGTGGTGGGTAGCGAACTGCCGGGCGCGCTCGCGGAAGCGCTCGGCCCGCTCGGAGTCCTCATCCCCTTCGAGGGCCGCGTAGACGAGCCCGTAGTAGTGCATCGCCCACGGGACGTAGTAGTCGACCGGCGCCCCGTCCTCGGGGGGGCCATCGGTGTACCAGCCGTCGCCGACGGCGTAGGACTCCAGGTCTTCCAAACTCTTCTCGGTGCGCTCGGCGTCGTGTTCGGCACCGACCGAACGTAGTCCGAGGTCCGTGAGCACCCGGAAGAAAAACCAGTTGCAGGCGGGGAGTTCGGCGTCGTGTATCTGGTTGAGCCAATCCACGAGGTTCGCCCGCTCGGACTCCGAGAGCGGTTCCCACAGCTCCTCGGGGACGAGCGTCAGGCCGAGTCCGATGGCCGCCATCTCGACGTGGCGCTGGTCGTAGTCGCCGGCCTCGCCCCAGTACTCCTCGTGGTCTGGGTCCGTGCCGTTGATTAGTCCCTCCCTGATTCGCGCCCAGTCGTCGAACTCGCCGTGGACCGCGAGCGGGACGAGTCCCCACAGCGGGCGGGAAAAGCCCTCCAACTCGGCGGCCGCGCCGTCGCAGTGCGAGCCGGTCGCGACGGGCCGGACGCGGGCGTTACCCGGGCTGTAGTGGGATTTGAGGGGGTCGTACAGTTCCCGGACGACGCGCTGGAAGTCGGTGCGCGTTCGGGGTTCGGAGTCGGAGAGGGGCGTCACCAGTACCGCCCCCAGTCGGCGTGCTCGGTCGCGCGGACGAGCCCTTCGACGTAGAAGTAGTCCCCCCAGATACAACACTCGTCGTAGTCGTCCTCGGTGCGGTGGTAGGCGGCGTCGGTGAGCAGGCCGTTGGAACCCTCGCCGGCGGTGTAGTTCTCCGCGAGGCTCTCCAGCGTGGTGAGCGCGGCGTTCCGGTACGCGGGGACCCGTTCGTCGGCGCTCGGGAGTCGGCGGGCAAGCTCGTCGAAGCCGCAGGCGGCGATAGCCGCCGCCGAAGTGTCCCGAATCTCGGGCTCGGGCGCGTCGAAGTCCCAGCGCGGGACGTGGTCTTCGGGCAGTTCGTGGAGGTAGTAGTTCCCCAGCTTTGCCGAGAGCTCCGCGTACGGCCCCCGCGAGCGGTAGTCGTTGACGAGCGCGTAGCCGTAGACGGCCCACGCCTGTCCGCGCGCCCAGCAGGAGTCGTCCTCGTAGCCCTGGGCGGTTTCGCCGCCCAACGGCGCCCCGGTTTCGGGGTCGCATTTGAACGTGTGGAACGTGGAGCCGTCCGACCGAGCGAGGTGTTCGGCGGCCGTCCGGGCGTGGGTCTCCGCGACCGCGGCGTAGGACGGGTCGCCCGTCGTCTCGCTCGCCCAGAACAGCAGGGGCAGATTCATCATCGTATCGACTATCGTCCGCCCCGCGGTCCAGTCGTCGCCGCCCACGTCGCCCCACGCCTGAATCAGGCCCGGGCCCTCCAGGAACCGGTCGGCGAGCAGGTCGGCGGCCGAGAGCGCGAGGTCGCGGTAGCGCTCGTTGCCACCGATGCGGTGGCCCGCGACCGCCGAGAGTGTGTAGAGAAAGCCCAGGTCGTGGGTATTCGTGTCGCCGGACTCGATGCGGCGCTCGAACGTTTCTAGCTGTGCCTCGGCGGCCTCCCGGAACCGCTCGGCGCCGGTCACCTCGTGGGCGAGCCAGCAGAGCCCGGTCCAAAAGGAGGTGGTCCAGCCGTCGGCGTTGTCCGTCGCCTCGTACACCAGCCCGTCGCTGGAGGGTTCGGGGAAGCGGTCGTAGAACGTGTCGAGGTTCTCGTCGATGCGGTCGACGGCGTCCGCGAGGGCCGCCGTCAGTCGGTCGCGCTCCGGCGTCGGCGACGTTGTGTACTGGTCAGGAACGCCGCGGTCGGAGACAGCCGCCGCTAGTGCTTCGGGTGAGCGTGCCATCACTGCGGGTGTTCAGAAGCAGCGGTGATAAGTGTACCTCACGACCCGCTCACTCGCCGGATGTGGCGTAGAGGCTCCTGCTCCGTATCAGTTCCACGACGGCGTCCGTCCCGAGGGTTCGTTCCTCGCCCCCTGCACGAACACGGAACTCCCCGGGGGGGTCGGTGTCGAGCGCTTCCAGGACCTCGATTTCCTCGTCGGTCCGCGCGTCCCGGTACGTCTCCCCAGCTTCGAGCGCCACGACGGGCACGTCGCTGGGCCACTCCCACCCGAACTCGCGGACGTAGTCACCGACCTCAGCGACGAGACGCTGCGCTTCCTCCGGGTTGTCGTCACCGGCGAGGAGACGGTCCCAGTAGTCGACGACGCAGGCCTGTAGGTCGTCGCGTAGGTCCTCCTCCACGATGCGCTTCTCGATGGGGTAGCCGATTTCGATGCCGACGATGGAGTGGCCGTCGAGGCGGCTGAGACAGCGCTGGCACTCCACTTCGAACACCGAGAGTGTCGTCGGGTCCTCGACGTTGAGGTACGCGATTTCGCTCCCGCAGTTCGGACACCACAGGAAGAGCACGTCGTTGTCGGCGCTCACGACCTCGTTCAGCACGGTCAGGTCGCCAAAGCGTTTCTCGACGGGCTCTGGGGTCGGCGTCGTCTCGTTCTCGATGCCCGCTCCCGCGGCGAACTCCGCGAAGCGCCGGTCCTGGAGGAGCGCTTTGATAACCGAGTCGTGCGAGGAGTGCGATTCGGCCTCCAGTATCTCCTCAAGGCGTTCCTTGGTCCAGTCCCGGACACGTATCGTCGCCATCAGCGGACCTCCCTCACGCGTCCGCCCCGTGGCGTGTGATGTAGCCGGCGACCCGGTTGCGGACCCGCCGCGAACGCAGGTCGGTCAGACGAGATACTTTTTTCTTATTTGTTTCGAAATCGTCGCCAAACGCGTCCGGGTGTCTTGAAACTAGATTTTCCCCAATACTGATTATATCGGAGGATTCGACGGTCATATCTGACGGATAATCGCGAAAATAAATAACGCTTTTGTCGAAGGCAATTGCTATTCGATACTTGGATTGGAATTTCCGACTACAGAAAACAAGGAAAATAAAGATATTCTGATTAAGACATTTATTTCAGCTCTTAGAAAGAGAAAGATACTCTTGAGCTCCTAAAAATTCATACTTACAAATTATTGGTCACTCGGCGGGGGCACGACCGGTGGCTATCTCCCAATCGCCGGGGTGGATTTCGGCGCCGTCGAACTCGGCGTACTCCGGGTAGACGGTGAACACGAGATACGGAACGCGCTCGCGGAGGTACTCCACGAGGGTGTGGAGGTTGTCCTCGGCCAGCTCGCCGACGCTGTCCACGAGCATCACCGGCACGTCCTCCCCGACGTCGAAGGCTTCGTGGCCGGCGAGCGCGGCGACGAAGCCGAGCAGTTCGAGCTCTCCCTCGCTCAGCGCGTCGAGTTCGGCCTCCCGCCCCTCGCGGGCGACGACCAAGTCGAACTCCGGTGTGAGCCGCGCGGTCTCGAAGCCCGCGTCGAACCGGGAGAGGACGTCGCGCATCGCCGCGTCGAAGGCCGTGCGTGTTTCGCGGGCGACCTCGTCTTTCCGGTTGCGGAGCGCCTCGATTTCGTCGCGTATCTCCTGCTGTTGCTCGCGGAGGGTGTCGACGCCCTCCGCCCGGATTTCGAGCTCCTCGCGTTCCTCTCTGGCGTCGCCGAGCTCGGCCTCGCGGTACTTGATTTCGCTTTCCACGTCCGAGAGCTCCTCGGCGGCCTCGTCCACGGCGTCCGTGAGCTCCGCGACGCGCTCGTCCAGCTCCGACAGGCGCTCGCGGGCGCTCGCGAGGCTGGCACGGTTCTCCTCGACGCTCGCCTCCAGTTCCTCGATTTCGGTTTTCAGGTCCGAGCGCCGCCGACGTGCCTGCTTGACCTCCTCGCGCTTGGCTTCGAGGGTTTCGACCCGGTCGCGCTCGGATTCGGCCTTCGCGCGAAGCTCCGTTGCGTGCTCGCCGAGCGCTTCTATCTCGGCCTCGATCCGCTCCCGGGGAGCGTCCTCCCCGCAGGTCCAACAGCTCACCGTATCGCCGGTCAGTTCGCGGTTCACTTCGGTGACCAAGTCGAGGCGGTCCTCGTCGAGGACGAGCTTGTTGGCCGAGTAGACCGACTGCAGGACCTCCGCGTCGCGCTTGCGCTCCTCGTAGGCTTCGCGGGCGGCTGCGAGCTCCTCGGCCACGTCGCGGTCCTCGGCTACCTCGATGGTTTCGAGCTCCGCACGGCGCTCCGCCAAGCGTTCTTCGGCGCGCTCGACGCTCCCCTCCAGGCGTTCGACGCGGTTGGCGGCCTGTTCGCGCTCAGAGCGGGCCTCCGCCAGGTCGTCCCGGCTCCCCTCGCCGTTGTTCCCTTCGGCGAGGGCGTTGCGGCGCTCGCGCAGCTCTTCGAGTTCCGATTCGTACTCCCGGACGCGGGCCTCGACGGCTGGCAGGCGCTTGGCGGCCTCCTCGGCGTTCGCCAGCTCCGCCTCGATGCTCTCGCGGTCGCGCTTCAGGTCGGCGATGCGCTCGTCGATGTTCTGGAAGTCCAGCGGGCGCAAGAGTACGTCTTCGAGGTTCTCCCCCTCGCGCACGGCGCGCCGGAGCTCGTTGCGCTCCCCGAGACACGCAAACAGCTCGGCCCGAACCACGTCGTACTCGTCGCGGAGGTACGGCTCACCCTCCCGGCTGACTCGTCCGTTCTCCCGGCGCAGGTCCACGGCGACGCGTCGCTCCCCCGTTTCGAGAGTGACGCCGCCGCGTTCGGCGCCCTCGGTGAGCGGCTCGGCCGTTCCGAGCGCCGTCTCGACGGCCGCGACGAAGCTCGATTTCCCCTGCCAGTTCGACGCGCGAACCGCGTTCGTTCCCGGTTCGATGCGCGCCGTCCCCTCCAGAATGCCCGCGACGTTCTCCACGGAGAGCTCCCACGTCATGCTTCTACCCGCCGGTCGTGGCGCTCGCAGACGTACCCTCGGCGGAGCACCACGTCGATGGGCGCGCGCGCCGGACAGTCGGGACAGCCAACCTGTACCTGCACGTCGACGGTTGCGGCGTCGCCCCCGTCGACGTCGCCCTTCGACGCCAGCGCCGAGAGCGCCTCGGCGGCTTTCTCGCGGGCGACCTCGCTCGCGCGGTCGACGGCCTCGCGCTCCCAGTCGGTCGGTTCGACGGTCGGTTTCTCGCCGTCCAGACACCCGTTGAGATGGGTTCTGAGGGTCCCCCACGACACCAA
>JBEQBK010000116.1:0-7854 GCA_041639855.1 Halobacteriaceae archaeon
CTCCACCCGGGCGACTTCGTGCTCGGGACGACGATGGAGCGCGTCGAGATTCCCCCGGACCTCATCGCCCACGTACAGGGCCGTTCCTCGCTGGGCCGCCTCGCCGTCGTGATTCACGCGACGGCGGGCGTCATCGACCCCGGTTACCGGGGGCAAATCACGCTCGAACTCTCGAATCTGGGCACGGCGCCCGTCGCGCTCACGCCGGGGATGCGCATCTCCCAGATCATTCTCACCCGGCTCTCCTCCCCGGCGGCCCGTCCCTACGGCACCGAGCGCGGGTCGAAGTACCAGGACCAGTCCGGGCCCCAAGCCTCGCGCATCGGCGGCGACGATGAGTTCGGGGGCCAACAGGGCGCCGGAAGCGAAGCGAACGGTGCCCCAGCGAGCGGAAGCGACGGAGGGACGACACGCGAGCGGGGGGACGGCGAATGAGGTTCATCGAGGAGATCGTCGTCGAGGAGTTCCTGCCCACGTTCCGCTCGATGCTCGCCGAGGCACTCCGCGAGCGCGGGTTCACCCAGAGCGAGGTCGCGGACGCCCTCTCGATCAGTCAGTCGGCCGTCTCGAAGTACGCCCACGGCGAGGTGTCGCGAAACGACGAGCTGCTGACGGACGAGCGCCTCGCATCGCTGGTCGAGCGGGTCGCCGACGGCTTCGACGAGGGGGGGATGTCCCGCGTGCAGGCCCTCGTCGAGGCGGAGGTGCTCATCCGGCGGATGGAAGCCCGCGGCGACACGCTGGCGAAGCTCCACGAGGAGGCGGTCCCGGAGCTCGCCGGCTACGAGGGTGACTTCCGGGTGCACGACCCCGAGAGCGAGCTCCGCACGCGGGAACGGACCCTCTCCTCCGTGCGCCGCGGACTCAGAACCCTCGAACGTGCCAGCGGCTTCGCCGGTCTCATCCCGAACGTCGGCTCCAATCTGGTCGAGTGTCTCCCCGACGCGACGGACGTGGAGGACGTAGCGGGCGTACCGGGCCGGGTCTTCGACGTGAAGGGTCGCGCCGAGATTCCCGCCGACCCCGAGTTCGGCGCCAGCGGCCACGTCGCCGCGGTCCTCTTGGCGGCCCGCGCCGCGGGCAGCGACGCCCGCGCCGCGCTCAACCTCCGTTACGACCCCGACATCCTCGCCCGGCTCGAAGCGGAGGGGCACGGAACGGCCGCGTTCGACGCCGAGTACGACGACCTGGAGGACGCGCTCGCGGCCGCGCTCTCCGAACGCCCGGACGCCGACGTCCTCTACCAGACCGGCGCACACGGCGTTGAACCCATCGTCTACGTGCTCGCCACCGACGCGGAGACCGCGGCCGGTGTCGCCGCCGACCTGCTCTGAATGCCGTCGACCTCGGCTGATTTCTACTCTCGCTGGGCGCCCCTCTACGACCGCCTTGCGACCCGATTCCCGGGAATCGCCGCGGCACGCACGCGGGCCGCGGAGGCGCTCGTCGAACCGGGCGACACCGTCGTCGAAGTGGGCTGTGGCACCGGTGCGAACCTGCCGCATCTCCGGGAGCGTGTCGGCCCCGGCGGGAACGTAGTCGGCGTCGACGTGGCGCCGGGCGCGCTCGCCCGTGCTCGGGGTCGAATCGAGCGCGCCGGCTGGCGGAACGTCGCCGTGGTTCGGGGCGATGGCACGCGCCTCCCCGTCGACGGGACGGACGCGATACTCGGCTCCTTCGTCGCGGGCATGTTCGCCGACCCCGCCGCGGTCGTTTCGGACTGGCGCGAGCGGGCCGAGCGTGTCGGCCTGCTCTGTGCCGCGCGCTCGGAGCGCGAGGACTGGTGGGTCCCGCCGCTGAACGCCCTTTTCGGGACGTTCGTCCGCCTCGCGAACCCCGGACGGCTGCGCCGCTCCCCGGTGTCGGAGCTCGATGCGAAGGTGCGGGCGGCGCGCGGCGCGCTCGACGCCGACGTACGCGAGGCGTTTCTCGGCGGGCTGGTGACGCTCTCAGTCGGTTAGTCCAGTTCGCCCGAGCGAATGGCCCGCTCGGCCGCGTCGAGGGCTTCCTCGCGGTCGAACGCCTCGATGATTTCCTCCAACTCGTCGTCGCTTGCGCCCTCCAGTTCCCGGGCGTGGGCGGTGATGTTCGGCACCGCGCGGACGATGTTGTCGATGACCGGGACTGCCGCCGTTCGTGGCGAGCGCGAGAGCGGGTTCAGGTCGATGACGATTTCGGTCTTGCCGACCGCGGCGAGCGCTTCCGCCCGGTCGCCGTCCTCTAGGGGCACGAGCACCACGTCCGCGGTTTCGATGCCGTCGGCGTCAACGGTGCCGCGGGCGTGGGAGAGCCCCGGAATCTCGCCGTCGCCGACTAATCCTTTGACCTCGGTCGCGCCGTGCTCGCGGAGATAGTCCGCAATAGTGGTCAGACGCTCCTCGGTTCTGTTGAACAGGTTCACCTCGATGTCCGCGCCAACCGCCTCCGCGAGTTCGACGGTTTCCTCGGGCACGAGCGCGGCGACGTTGCCGTTCACCGAGATGACGGGATGGTCGGCGAGAAGGAGGTGGGCGGCCGCGGCCCGTTCGGCCTCGTCGGCGCTCTCCGTGGTCCGTTCGCCCAGCAAGTAGTCGAACGCCTCGCCTCGCCCCTCCGCGATGAGCCCCTGTGTGTGGGTGATGCCGCGCTCCACCCCTTCCTCGATGCGGTGGCGGGTGCGAAGCGACGCGGCGCGCGGGTGGTCCTCGGGCACATCGTCGGTCATATTCAGGAGTGGGCGGGCGCCCCCTTAGGGGTTCAGGGTCGCGCCGCCCGGATGTATCCGTGTGATGGAGGCGTCGTAGCCGGCCTCGGAAAGCCCGCTCCCCAGCGCGAACGCCGTCTCGCCGAGCATCGCCATCGAAGCCGGCGAGTCGGCGGCGTCGAGGACGTCCCGGAGGTCGTCGGTGAGCAGTCCCGCCTCGTCGGCGAACGTCCGCGAGCGGGCGAGGAGCGTCCGGAGGGTTGGGTTCGCGCACAACTCCTCGAACGCGCGCTCCCCGGCTGCGGAGAGCTCGCTCGTGTCGCCGGCGAGGACCTCGGCGGTGGAGAGCTCGCCGAGGGTGAGATACTCGATACGCCCCGCGGCGGGCACGCCGTCGAGCGTTCCGTACTCGGGGGCGCCGGGTTCCAGCCTGATGGGGACGCCGCCCCGCGCCTGCGCGACCACGTCGCCGAGGCCGGTACCGGACTCGACCTCCGCCGCGTGAGCCGTTCCCACCAACTCGTTCTCCGAGCGCGCAAGGCCGAGGGCCTCGTTCGCTGCGAGGGCCGCGCCGAGCGCCGCGGCGCCGGAAACGCCGAAACCGGCGCCGACGGGGAGCGGGGTTTCACAGCGGACCCGTGCCGTCACGCCGAGCGCGTCCAGCACGCGGGAGACGGGTTCGACGTCCGCCTTTCGGCCGTTCAACGAGACCGATAGCTCCGATGCGGGCTCAACACTCGTCTCTACGCCGTCGGCGAGCGTGAGGCCGGCCCCCCGTGAGCCGGCGCGCAGGGGGTCCTCGTGGGTGTGTGTGCTGAAGAAACCGGTGATGTGACCCGGGACGAAGGCGCTCGCCGTCTCGCTCATCGACGGGCGTTCGCGGAGCCCCGGATTAACGCTGGCGTTCCGGCCTTACGGGCTCAGACGCTGACGGTTCCGATGGAAGTCGCTTCGCTCCTTCCATCGACTCGGCAACGTTCTCTCCTTACGGAGAGAGCCGTTGCCGATCCCGCGGGAACAGCACGGCTTCCCGGATGTTGTCCAAATCGAGCATCGTCATCAGCAGGCGCTCGGCGCCGAGCCCCCAACCGGCGTGGGGCGGCATGCCGTATTTGAACATCTTGGTGTAGTACTCGAAGGCGTCGGGGTCGAGGCCCTGCTGTTCGAAGCCCTGTACCAAGCGGTCGTAGCGGTGTTCACGCTGGCCGCCGGAGACGAGCTCCATGCGCGGGTGCATCATGTCGAAGCCCGTCGAGAGCGTCTCCTCGCCGTCGTGGTCCTTGATGTAGAAGGGCTTGATTTCGGAGGGCCAGTCGGTGATGAAGTAGTGCTCGCCGACGTCCTGACCGAGCGCGTGCTCGCCCTCGGTGGGGAGGTCGTCGCCCCACACCAGCTGTTCGTCGAGCTCGCCCGTCGCGTTGATGCGCTCGATGGCCTCTTCATAACTGAGCCGCGGGAACTCGCCCTCGGGCGCCGCGAAGTCGTCGGCGATGCCGAGCGCTTCGAGTTCGCGCTGGCAGTTCTCCTCGACCGCCTCGTAGGCGGCCTTCACGACGGCCTCGCAGACGTCCATCGCCTCGGTGTGGTCGAAGAAGGCCGACTCGAAGTCGATGGAGGTCGCCTCGTTCAGGTGCCGCGGCGTGTTGTGCTCCTCGGCGCGGAAGATGGGGCCGATTTCGAAGACCCGCTCCAACCCGCTACCGACCATCAGCTGCTTGAACAGCTGGGGCGACTGGTTCATAAAGGCCTCCTCGCCGAAGTACGTGATGGGGAACAGTTCGGTCCCGCCCTCGGTACCCGTCGCGACGATTTTCGGCGTGTTGATTTCGGTGGCGGCGAAGGAGCGGAACTCCTCGCGCAGGGCTTCGAGCACGACGCTCCGTATCTCGAAGATGGCCTGGCCCTCGGGGCGGCGCAGGTCGAGCGTGCGGTTGTCCAGTCGCGTGGGAAGTTCGGCGTCGACCTTCCCGGAGGGGTCGAGGGGGAGTTCGGGGTCGGCGGGCGCGACGACTTCCACGGAGTCGGGGACGACTTCCAGCCCCGTCGGCGCGCGGTCCTCCTCCTCGACTTTCCCCGTCACCTCGACGACGCTCTCGCGGTGAACGCCAAGCGCTGTCTCGACGATATCCTCGTCTAAGTTGTCCTTCTCGATTTTGACCTGCAGTTTGCCGCTCTTGTCCCGCAGGATGAGGAAGGCAATACCTCCCAGGTCGCGAATCTCGTGAACCCAGCCGGCGAAGGTGGCCTCCGTGCCGGCCTCCGCGTCGCCGGTGTACGTTCTCTCTTCCATACAGCGACGTACCCGACAGCGGGGCTTAAAAACAGGGTTTCGGAGTCGCGTCGGGAGTCAGACCTCGATTTCCGCGTCCTGTGCGCCCTGCACCGTCTCGCGGACGGCCTCACACCCTTCGTCGTGGAGCAGGTCACCGACGACGACGGTGTCGGCGACGGCGCCCATCTCGCGGGCGGCGTCGTAGCTTCTGACACCCCCACCGTAGAAAAGGGTCGCGTCGTCGAGCGCGTCGCGGGCGCCCCCGACGAGCTCCGGGTCGCCGTACGTGCCCGAATACTCGATATAGACGATTTCCTGCCCGAACATCTTCTCCGCGACCTTGGCGTAGGCCGCAACGTCCTCGGGGCTCTGGTCGCAGTCGGCCTCCGTGAGCGTGGCGGCGCTGGCCTCGGGGTTCATCACGATGTACGCCTCGGTGGTCGTCTTCGACCAGTCTACGCTGTCGATGCGCACCCACTCCTTGTGCGCGCCGGTAATCCAGGAGACGTCGCCGGCGTTCATCACCACGGGCACCAGATAGCCGTCGAGGGCGTCGTCGTCCACGACCACGGCCGGATTCGAGGGCTCCTGATAGAGGGGAACGTCGTGTTTCTTGCAGGCGTCGATGATGCGCCGGGTCTTGTCGGCGGTCACGTCCAGTGTCCCACCGATTTCGATGGCGTCGGTGCCCGTCCGGCACACGTCCTCGAAGGTCTCCCCCTCGACTAACGGCTTGTCGGGGTCGACTTTGAGGACGTGGTTCCAGTCCTCCCAGGGGGTCATACCGGCGCTTTCCCGGCCCGGATGAAAATCCCTTCGGTCAGCGTTCCAACGGCGCGCCCGCGAGAAGACGTCAGCGAGAACTGTGGTCCGCGAGCCCTAACTGTGGATGCCCATCGCTTCGATCTGTTCTTGATACCGGTTGCGGATGGTCACTTCAGTCACTTGGGCCACGTCGGCGACCTCGCGTTGGGTCTTCTTCTCGTTACACAGGAGCGATGCGGCGTAGATGGCGGCGGCGGCGTACCCCGTGGGGGATTTCCCCGAGAGCAGGCCCTGTTCGGCGGTCGTCTCGATGATTTCGTTGGCCTTCGTCTGGACTTCCTCGGAGAGTTCGAGTTCCGAGCAGAAGCGGGGGACGTACTTCTTCGGGTCTACGGGCTTCATTTCGAGGCCGAGCTCCTGGGAGATGTACCGGTACGTTCTCCCGATCTCTTTGCGCTCCACGCGCGAGACCTCCGAAATCTCCTCCAGACTTCGGGGGATGCCCTCCTTCCGGCAGGCCGCGTAGAGGGCGCTGGTCGCGACACCCTCGATGGAACGGCCCCGGATGAGGTCCTCCTTGAGCGCGCGCCGGTAGATGACGGACGCGACTTCGCGAACGGAGCGCGGCACGCCGAGCGCGGACGCCATCCGGTCGATTTCCGAGAGCGCGAACTGGAGGTTCCGTTCGCCGGCGTCCTTCGTGCGGATGCGCTCTTGCCACTTCCGGAGCCGGTGCATCTGGGAGCGCTTCTTCGAGGAAATCGAACGCCCATAGGCGTCCTTGTCCTTCCAGTCGATGGTCGTGGTGAGCCCCTTGTCGTGCATCGTCTGGGTTGTGGGGGCGCCCACTCTGGACTTCTCCTGGCGCTCCTGGTGGTTGAACGCCCGCCACTCGGGACCCGGGTCTATCTGCTCGTCCTCGACGACCAGCCCACAGTCGTCACAGACGAGCTCCGAGCGGTCGGAACTCTTCACGAGGTTCTCGGAGTCACACTCCGGACAGGTCCGAACGGTCTCCTCCTCCTCGGTTTGTTCCGATGCCCGCTCCTGCTCCCGCTGACGCGTGGACCGTGTCATCGTCTTTTTATAGTACCGAAACGGACAGGCTTAAACCCGTTGCCAAATCTGACCGTCCGGAAACATCACAAAACCCGGTACACCGCTCGTGTTGCCGCTTCCTCGGGGGTGTTGTATACGGCGCGCTCGAATCAGTGTATGCCGGTGGTCGAGTGTGACGTCGAGGCGGCCCGCGAGCAGCTCGAAGCTGCGGGCGCGGCAATCGAGGCCGGAAACACCGACCACGAGCGTTGGCGCGCGACGCTCGGGGACGCGAACGCCGTCGCCTACGACGGCCAGGTCGTGATTCAGGGGTCGGACCCGCGGGATATCGAGGCCGTCCTCCGGGAGGAGGGCGGGCGCGTCCACGCCTACTTCGACGGCGCGAGCCGGGGGAATCCCGGGCCCGCCGCCGTGGGCTGGGTGCTCGTCTCCGGCGACGGCGTCGTCGCGGACGGCGGCGAGCGCATCGGGCGCGCGACGAACAACCAGGCCGAGTACGACGCCCTCATCCGGGTGCTGGAGGCGGCCGACGACTACGGCTTCGACGAGGTCCAGGTCCGGGGGGACTCCCAGCTCATCGTCAAGCAGGTGAAGGGCGCCTGGGACACGAACGACCCGGAACTCCGGGAGAAGCGGGTCCGCGCCCGCGAGCTGCTGGCGCGCTTCGAGGAGTGGTCGCTGACCCACGTACCGAGGGAGGTAAACGGCCGCGCCGACGAGTTGGCGAACGAGGCGTTGGACAATGAGTGAGACCGAAGAAGGAGACCCTGAACTCCCTGCGGACGTCCGCGAGGAGGCCGAGCGACTCACCCGGCTCGCGCGCAACAGCGTCGACGAGGGGGCGGCCGCGGCCTACCGCGAGGGCCGCGACGAACTGCTGGCGAAACACGGCTTCGTCGCTCGCGTGCGCGAGGACAAGGTCGGCGAGACGCTGGTCTGCTATCCCGAGGAGTGGGTCGAGGAGGGTGTCGTGCAGGTCGAACGCATCGAGGACACCGACCGCGCGGCCGAAATTTCGCTGGAGGGCCCCGGCGACCCGGAGAACTGGGACGCCGTCGACGAGCACAACCGCGAG
>JBEQBK010000117.1:0-7817 GCA_041639855.1 Halobacteriaceae archaeon
GGAGAGCTCGCGCAGTTCGCGGGCCGCCGCGGCCGCGTCCTCGGGCGCGAACGAGGAGAGCACCGTGACCAACTCGGACGTCCGCCAGTGCAGGACGGCAGCTTCGGGCGGCGGGAACGCGACCGTGAGCGGCTCCGCGGAGAGCGATTCCAGATAGGTCCGGTTCGCCCCGACGACGGTTTTGAGCCGCGCAGGGTCGTCGACGTCGTGGGCGAGGCTCGCGCGAGTCCGCTCCGCGAGGTCGAGGAGTTCGGGTATCGATTGCTTGCCTGCGTCGCTCTCGCGGACGAACGCCGCCAACGGCTCGGGTGGCGACTCGAAGGGGACGAGCGGGAAGACGTCGGTTCTGGAGACCACGCGCAGCGTCTCGCGGGCCGGCTCGTCCCGTCGCAGTTCACGGAACGCGTCACGCGCGGCGTCGTTGTACGACTCGATAGGCACCCTGAGCTCCTCGACCGGCGCGTCGTCGTCGGACTCGCCGAGTTTCCGCAAGCGTTCGAGGTCGGCGACCCGCTCGCGGAGTTCGTCGCGGCGCTCCTCCGCCGCGCTTCGCGCGCGGTCGTAGCGGTCCTTCGCCGATTCGAGTTCCTCGACGGCCTCCGCGTGGGCGGCAGCCGGTTCCAGCAGTTCGCAGGCGTCCTCGAAATCCGACTCGCTGGGCGGGTTCTGCGGCGTCGTCGTCAGCACGTCGTCCGCGTTCTCGAAAGCCTCGCGCTCGGGCAGGTCGTCGGGTATCTCGGCCAGACGCTCGGAGATGGCCTCGCGGAAGCGGACGTACCCCTCGAAGTCGTCCCAATCGGTGGCGCGCTCCTCCCAGCGGTCCAGGATTCCGAGCACGTCGCGGTAAATCGCCGCTACCTCGCGAGGGCGTTCGCGCTCGGCGACCGCCTCGCGGGCGGCTTCGAGGTCGGCGGCCGCGTCGTGGAGGGCGTCGGACACGCCGCGCGGTACGCCACGGGGACGAGAAAGCGTTTCGGGAGCGAGATACCGCCGCGGCGCCGAGGCTCACGGATACAGTCCGTCTTCGAAAAGGGACGCCGTCGTGAGAGAAGGAAGCGCCGCCGCCAGGGCTCGAACCTGGGACAACCTGGGTAACAACCAGGTGCTCTACCAACTGAGCTACGGCGGCTTGGCTCAATAGACTCGCGTCCGGCAAATAGGGGTTTCGTTTCGGAGTCGGATTCGACACCCTTTCTTCGCCGTCGGGCGAAACCGGGCCATGACCGAGGCCTTCGAGGACACCCTAGCCGCCGTCCGCGAGCGGGTCGACCCCGACGAGGCGGAGCGTCGGTCGCTCGCCGCGGCGGCCGAACGGCTCGCCGAGCGCGCCCGGGAGGCCGTTTCCGACCTCCCGGTTGAGGCCGACGTGATTCAGGTGGGCTCGACGGCCCGCGGGACGTGGGTGAGCGGCGACCGGGACATCGACCTCTTCGTCCGGTTCCCGACCGACCTCGACCGCCCGGATTTGGAACGTTACGGCCTCGAAATCGGCCACGCCGTCCTGCCGGACGGCCACGAGGAGTACGCCGAACACCCCTACGTGAAGGGCACCTTCGAAGGGTACGAGGTGGACCTGGTCCCCTGCTACGACGTGGCGAGCGCGGGCGACATCCGCTCGGCTGTCGACCGAACGCCGTTCCACACCGAATACCTCGAAGCGAGAATCGACGACGCCCTCGCCGGGGAGGTCCGGCTGGCGAAGGGCTTCCTGAAGGGTATCGGAGCCTACGGGAGCGACCTCCGGACGCGGGGGTTCTCGGGGTATCTCACCGAACTGCTCGTCGTCGAGTACGGCGGCTTCCGGGAGCTGCTGGACGCGGCCACCGACTGGCATCCCCCCGTGGTCTTGGACCCGGAGGACCACGCCGAGGCGACCTTCGACGACTCGCTCGTGGTCGTGGACCCGACGGACCCGGAACGGAACGTCGCGGCGGTCGTCAGCGAGGAAAACGTCGCCCGGCTCCAGCACTACGCCCGCGAGTTGCTCGCCGAGCCCCGCATCGAGCTGTTCGAGCCCCGAGAACCGGAGCCGATTGGGAGCGAGGACGTGCGAGTGCATCTCGCGCGCCGCGGGACGGCCGCACTCGCGCTGCGCTTCGACCCGCCCGATCTCGTCGCCGACCAGCTCTACCCCCAGCTCCGCCGCTCCGAGCGGGGACTCGTGCGCGGGCTGGAGAAGGCCGGATTCGGTCCGCTCCGGAGCGACGCGTGGGCGAGCGAGGGTGCGGACGGCTTCGAGGAGGCCGTTCTGTTCGTCGAACTCGCCCACGCCGAGCTCCCTGCAGTCGAGCGCCACGGGGGGCCCCCGGTGAGCGCAGGCGAACACGCCCGAGGGTTCTACGCCGCGTACGCCGACGGCGATGCCTACGGTCCGTTTCTCGACGGCGAGCGCTACGCCGTCGAGCGGGAGCGTGAACTGCGAACTCCGGCCGCGTTCGTCCGGGAGAAGCTCTTCGACGTGGCCCTCGGCGCGCACGTCGAGACGGCACTGGAGGAGGAGTACGAGTTGCTGACGGACGAACAGGTCGCTGTGCTCGCCGACGCGTTCGGCGAGGAACTCCGCCGTTACTTCGAGCCCCGGCCCTGAGCGGCGGCGATGACGTCCTCGGTTTCCTCGTTCAGCTCGCCCTCGTCGGGGACGGGCTCGTAGCCGTCGAACGTCTCGTGAACCATCGAGACGGACTCCGAGAGTGTGTCGAGCCCGTAGCCGCCTTCGAGGACGAAGGCGAGCGCGCCGTCCGATTCCTCGGCGAGGTCCGCGGCGCACCGAGCGAGCGCGCCGTAGCCGTCGGTCGAGACGTGCATCCGGGAGATGGGGTCGTGGCGGTGGGCGTCGAAGCCCGCGCTCACGAGGACCAAATCCGGGTCGAACGCCGCGAGCGCGGGGGCGAAACAGCGCTCGAAGGTTTCGAGGTAGGCCAGGTCGCCCGCGCCGGGGGGGAGCGGGACGTTCATCGTCGTTCCCTCACCCTCGCCGTCGCCCGTCTCCTCAACGTCGCCCGTGCCGGGGTAGAGACCGTCCTCGTGGATGGACCCATAAAAGACGTCGCCGCGCTCGTAGAAGATGTCCTGTGTGCCGTTGCCGTGGTGAACGTCCCAATCGAGGATGGCCACGCGCCCGACGTCGGTAGTTCGGAGGGCGTGCTCGGCGGCGACGGCGGCGTTGTTGAGAAAGCAAAAGCCCATCGCGTCGTCGTACACCGCGTGGTGACCCGGGGGACGCCCCAGCGCGAACGGCGTCCGGCGCCCGTCGTCGCCGGCGACGGCACGGCGGGCCGCCCACGATGCCAGCCCCGCGCTCTGCAGGGAGGCATCCCAGGTCTCCTCGACGGCGACGGTGTCGGGGTCCCATTCGCCGCCGCCGTCCTCGCAGAACGCCCGTACCTCCGCAACGTAGTCGGCGTCGTGGGCACGCTCGACGTCCGCGATTTCAGCCGGGTCGGCGTCGGCGTAGGAAACGCCGTGTTTTCCCTTCAACGCCTTCCGGATGGCGCGGAGTCGGTCGGGGCTCTCGGGGTGGCGGGTCCCGGGGTCGTGTTCGAGACAGGTTTCGCTGTACCCGAAGCGCATCTCACTCGCCCTGTAGGCGGCAGTAGGTCTCGACGTCCTCCGCCTGTACGGTGCGGCGGCCGGCGTGGCGCGCGAGCACGGCGGCGCCCGCGGCCACGTCGTCGGCGTAGGCTTCGAGGCGGTCGGCGAGCGCGATGCGGGCATCGGTACCGACGCGGTAGCGCTCGTCGATGTCGAGACGGGCGATGCGGTCGACCGGCGCGATAGGGAGCGCGAGCGTCTCGGCGGGCGGGAGTTCCGCCTCGCTCGCGCCGAAGTCGCTCGCCATCAGTGTCTTGCGGCCGTCGGCCTCGGCCTCGGCGGCCGCGTCGACGGCGAGGGCTGCGCCCCGCTCCTGTATCCGCTCGGCGAGCGCGGCGGCCGCGTCGGCGCTCACTCGGAGCCCGTCGGCGTGCCGGCGAATGACGTCGTCCACCGGAGCAAAGGGCAACTCGACGCTCATAGGTACACCCGGCGTGTTGCGCCCTTAATTCTAGCGCACTTCCTCCGCGTCGAGACGACCGTCCTCCAAGTAGCCCGTCACGGTTATCTCCTGACCGAGTTCCACGTCGACGTCCGTCTCGACGCTCACCGTGCGCTCGCCGTCGTCGAGGATGACCGGACTGCCCGCCTGCACGACGACGCCGGTGAACTCCGTCTCCTCGCCCCCGGCGTCTTCGTCCGCGTTCGCGTCGCCCGAACCAGCCACGGCTGCGGCCTCCCCGCCCGGGCGGTCGTCGTCACCGCTCGACGGCCCGTCGCCGTCTGCGAAATCCGAGAGCCCGGTCTCCCCGGCGTCGCGCTCCGCCGAGTCGGGCTCGGAAGACGTGCGCTCGATGTCGGCCGCCTCCCCCTCCTCCAACACGACGAGCGTGGACTGCCAGCCGGCTGACGCCTCGATGTCGTCCTGCCAGCCGTCCTGTATCTCGGCGTCGGTCACGAGCACTTCGTCGCCGGCGCCGACATCCGCGTCGGCCTTCTCCGCCCAGAGCGCGACCCGGATGTCGCCGGTGTCGTCCTGCACGCGGACGTTCCTGACTTGCCCCTCGGAGCCGTCGTCGCGGTCGAAGGTGCGTTTCGGGTCCGTCGAACGGACGACGCCCGCGATGTCGGCGGTTTCGCCCATCGAGAGCGATCCGATTTCGTCGGCCTGGACCGTGAAGTCGACTTCGTCCTCGGCGTCCTCGACCCGGCCGCGGTCACCGACATGGAGTTCGAGCGACCCGTCGCGCTCGCGGGTGTAGCCGTCGACGACCTCGACCGCGTCGCCGGGTTCGAGTTCGTCGGCACGCTCGGCCCGGGCGTCCCAGAGCGTCACACGCACGCGGCCCGTCTCGTCGCCGAGCAGGACGTTCGAGACTTTCCCCTCGGAGCCGTCGTCGCGGTCGAACGTCCGAACTGAGTCGGTTTCGAGGACGCGCCCCCGGAGGTTCACGTCCGAGAGGCCCATCGAGAGCGAGTCGATGTCGTGGCGCCCGTCGAGTTGGACGTCCACGGCTGCGTCGGTGTCGGTGTCGATGTCGCCGACGTTCACTTCGACACCGTTGTAGCCGTCCTTCGGGCGGCCGCCGACGCGGATGACGTCGCCAGGGTCGAGGTTCTCCTCGGCCTCAACGGCCATCCGGTCCCAGAAGGTGATTCTGACCGAACCGGTCTCGTCGGCCACGTCGGCGTTCAGGACTCTACCCTCCTCCCTGTCCTCCTCGTCGCGCTCGAAGGTGCGGAGATCGCCGACGCTCGTGACCTTCCCCAGGAAGGTGACCTCTTCCATGTCGGCGTCGATATCGGCGATGCCGTCGACGTCGCCGCCCTCGTCGTCCTCCAAGTCGTGGGCCAGCAACATCGCGGCCGTCTCCTCGTCGGCGAGGCCGCCCATCTCCGAGACCTTCTCGTGGACCGCCGCGCGGAACTCCTCGATGCCCGGCTCGGGGTCCTCGATGTCCGCGTACACCGCCGCGACGGGGTCCTCACCTGCTTCGCTGGACTCGCTACCGCTCACGTTCCCGTCCTCGGGTACGGTGTCCTCGTCCATCTCGTATGGTCCAACGAAAGGTAATGACCCATCAAAAGGGTTGCTTTCACACGGGCGAGCATCACCCCGGGATGGTTCGTCCTCCGGTTTGAACCCCGGGAACCGTCGGAAAGGCTACCCCCCCGCGAAGCCAAGGGAGGGAATGGTCCGGAAATCCACGCTCGCGCTCGGGGTCGTCGGGACGGCGGCCGCCGCGGCGGTCGGCTGGACGCTCTACGGCCGCCACACCACGGAACAGGCACCTTACACCGTCGTCGCGCGGGTCGGCGACGCCGAACTCAGGCGCTACCCTTCGGCGACGCTCGTCGAGACGACCGCGCCCACTCGCCGGGAGGCCTTCGGCCGGCTGTTTCGGTACATCGACGGGGAGAACAGCGGACCGATCCACGCGGACGAGCAGGTCGGAGACGAAGATGCGCCCGGCGTGAACACGGCGGGCGGCGACGACGGTGCGACCGGCGGAAGCGAGATGCCGACGACCGCGCCCGTCGAGACCGGCGCGTCCATTCCCATGACCGCGCCGGTGGAAGTGGGCCGGGACCTGCCGATGACTGCACCCGTCGAAACTGAGTCCGACGGCGGCGGGGTCCGGATGGCGTTCTACCTCCCCGCGTCCTACGCCGAGGCCGCCGTCCCGAAGCCGACGGACGACGACGTGCGCGTCGTCACCCGGCCCGAGCGGACGCTCGCCGTCCGCCGTTTCCGGGGGCGTGCGAAGGGCCCACGGGTGAATCAGGAAGGCGAAGAGCTCATCGAGGGGCTCCGCACCGCGGGCGTCCCGGTCGGCGGTCGTCCGTTCTACATGGGCTACGACGCGCCGTGGACACTCCCCCCGCTCCGGCGCAACGAAGTCGCCGTCGAAGTGGACGCCTGAGGGTACCGAATCGTAACCGCTTTACGGGTATGGCGGGTACCTGTGAGTGAGTCCGGGTAGGGTAGTGGACTATCCTCTTGGCTTGCGGAGCCAGGGACCGGTGTTCAAATCACCGTCCGGACGTTCCTTCCGTCACTTCGTTCCGTCAGTCACGTCCGGCCTGTTCACGCTCGTTACACTCGCGTGAACACCGTCCGGACGCTACATTCTCGCGCTGCTACGACCGCGAGAGTCCTCTGTGGCTCTCGCGTCGTACAGCGTGTATTCGCACCACGGTGATTTGAGCGGGGAGGAGCTTCGCTCCGACCAGGTTCAAATCACCGTCCGGACGTTCCTTCCGTCACTTCGTTCCGTCAGTCACATCCGGCCTGTTCACGCGAGGGTATCGAGCGTGAGCTCCCTCCGGACGGTTCCAACCGTACTTTCCGCCTCGCACAGCGCCGCGACGAAAACCGTAATGCGCGCTCGACCCGAAACGGAGGTGTGACCGACTTCGAGGCCGCGCTCCGGTCGGGCATCGCCGTCTACACCGCCGGTGGGCACCACGCCGCGCACGACCCGTGGGAGGCGGCGTGGCTCGACCTGCCCGAGGGCCCCGAGAAGGACCTCCTGCAGGGCCTCATCCAGACCGCGGGCGCCGTCCACCACGCCGAAGCGGGCAACGAGACGGGTGCCGTCGGACTCGCCGAAAGCGCGCGGGAGTACCTCGACGGTCTCCCCTCCGGTTTCCGTGGCGTGAACGTCGGTACCCTCCGTCTGGGCCTCTCGCATCTCGAACGAGTTCCCGAGGGAGCCCCGAAAGTCACCTACCGGGGCGAGCGCCTGAGTCCCGAATCGCTGGGCGCGGACCCCGAGGCCGCCCTGCGCGCAGCCGTCCCGCTCGCGGTGGCGTTGGGGTACGACACCGACCCGGTCGAGGGCGCCGTCGGGTACGCCCGCGATGCCTACGAGGCCGGCGACGACGGCGACAGGTTCCTGCGCTTCGTGCTGGACTTCGTCGCCGACGACGCCCACCGCGCGGTCATCTACACGCGCCTCTCCGACGTGGTCTCGAAGCGCCGGATGAAAGAAGAGGACGTGAAGAACCTCTTCTAACCGGAACACCGAAACCGGAGCCGTCGAATCGGGAGCCATGAGCGGGCCGACGTTGCGACTTGCCGGGGAATCCGATGCCACCGCGCTGCGGGACATCTACGCACCCTACGTCGAGAACACCGCCGTGACCTTCGAGACGAACGTCCCGTCCGTCGAGGAGATGCGGAGCCGCGTCGCGGAGACGCTCGAAACGCATCCGTGGCTCGTCTGCGAGCGCGGCGGCGAAGTCGCGGGATACGCCTGTGCCGGCGGACTCCGGACGCAGGG
>JBEQBK010000118.1:0-7770 GCA_041639855.1 Halobacteriaceae archaeon
CCACCGCCTACTCCCTCCCGGTCACTTTCCGGATACACGACGACCCGAAAGGACCGTGCTCGCCCGCGTCGAACTTGATGAAGTGGCCCTCGGAGAGACCCGCGCCACAGCGCCGGCACTCGAAGTCTCCCTCCTTGACGACGATCTGGGACTCGAAGGAGACGTAGCTCCCGGATTTCGGTTTGACCGTCTTTTCCCCGCGTTCGATGGCCCCTTCGGCCTCGGCGCGTTCGAGTATCTCGCGCGCGACGTTCGGGTCGGTCGTCACCGTCTCGATGCGGTCCATCGCCTCGGGGAGCGTCAGCTCCCGCTCGACGTTCGCCAGCAACTCGACGCCGAGTGCCACCGTGTCCGCCATCGGGCTCCGTACCCCCCACAGGAAAGTAAAGCTCCCGGGCTCGTTCCCCGGGTGATTTATCCCCCTCCCGCCAAGGACTCCCGTGCGCGCCCGCCGCCTCGCCGTCATCGCGCTCGTCCTCGTCGCGCTCGCCGTCCTCATGCGGCCCGCGCGCGTCCTCTCAGCCTTACGCGCGGCGCTCGCTAGCCCGTACTTCCCGCTCTTTCTCGTTGTTGCCTATCTGCTCCGCCCCTTCCTGGCGTGGCCCATCGCCGTGCTCTCGGCGCTCGTCGGCTACCAGTACGGGATGGTCGCGCTCCCGCTGGCGCTCGCGGGCGCCGTCCTGACCAGCCTGCCGCCGTTCTATTTGGCGGGTCGCTTCACGCCGGAAACCCCCGACGGGTGGGCGGCCCGCCTTGTCGGCGGGTCGGAGCGCTACTTCGGGACGGCCGGCGACCTCCGGGGCGTCGTCGCCGCGCGGCTCTTCCCTTCGCCGCCGGAGGCCGTTTCGGCGGCGGCGGGCGTCGCGGGCGTCCCTCTCTCGACCTTCGCGCTCGGCACCCTGCTCGGCGAACTCCCTTGGACGATTGCGGCCGTCGCCGCAGGCGCCTCGATGCGCCGCTTCGGCATCCCGACCGAGGTGGAGCCGTGGATTCTGGTCGCGGCGCTGCTGGCCGGCGTTCTCCTGTTGGCCCACGCGCTTCGGGAGTAAATCAGTTCCAGAACGTGTCGGCGCAGTCCATCACGACGCCGTGGTTCGGACAGACGTACTTGCAGTGGCGCTTGTAGAGCGCGGCCTCGCAGTGTGGACAGGGGCGACCGGGCCGTTCGTTTCCGTCGCCGTCGTTCATACCCGTCGCTTGCCGGCGGAACGCAAGAAAATTCGCTTTCGTTTCGGTTAGCTCAACACTCGGACCAGCCACACGACTCGCAGGTCTTGCAGCCCTCGCTGAAATAGAGGGTCATCGCGCCACAGTCCGGACACTCTGGACTCTCGCCGGCGTCGATGAGCGACTGGGTGTCGCCGGCGTCGTCGGCGTCCGCGCTCGGGGCGGGCGCCGTCGCGGAGTCGTCGTGGGGCGCGGCCTCCGCGCTCACGCCCCCGTCGGAGGTCGGCTCCGGGGCGCTTCGCTCGGGCTCGCTCTCGTCGTCGGCTTCGTCGAGCGTCTGCTGTTGGGGGTGCTGACGGTCGAGCTCGTCATCGAGGTAGCGGCGCATCGCTGTGCCGATGGCGTCCGGAATGGAGTTGATCTGCTCGCCCTTGTCCCAGGCGACCTTCGGGCTGCGGATGCCCTGAAGCTCGTCGGCTATCTCGCGGGGGTCGACGCCCGCGCGCAGCGACGTCGAGATGGTCTTCGCGAGCGCCTCGGTGAAGGAGGCGGTGAAGCCGCCCGAGTTGCCGATGTTGGCGAACAGCTCGAAGGGTCTCCCGGTTTCGTCCTCGTTGATGTTGACGTAGAGCTTGCCGTAGCCCGTGTCGATGCGCTGGGTCACGCCGGTGAGGACGTCGGGCCGCGGGCGCTTCTTGGCGCCGTCCGCATCCTCGGCGAGCGATTCGAGGTCGGCGGCGACGGCCTTGCGGACTTCCTCGCGGTCGAGGAACTCGTCGACGTCACCGAACACGTCGCGGATGTTCTCGACGATGGCCTCGGCGGCCTCCTCCTCGTCCATGTCGGCGTACTCCTTGTTGTCCGCGCGGGTCGTGAGCACCTGCTTCGAGCGGGTGCCGTCGCGGTAGTAGGTGACGCCCTTGCCGCCGTGCTCGTAGATGTACTCGAAGACGTCCTTGGCGTCCTCGACGGTCGAGGAGTTGGGCGCGTTCACCGTCTTCGAGATGGCGGAGTCCACACCTTCCTGGCAGGCGACCTGCACGCCGGCGTGGTCCTTCGCCGAGAGGTCGCTCGTGACGACGAACAGCTCGCCGATGGCGTCCGGAACCGTCTCCAGGCCTTCGACGCCGTCGAACTCGTTGTTCGCCATCTGCGCTTGGGCTTCCTCCTTCACCGCGTCGACGTCGATGTCGTTGGCCTCCAGTACGCGCAGGAAGTAGTCGTCGAACTCGACGAGCATCTCGTCGCCCTGCACGTCGTCGCTGACGTTTTTGTAGTAGGCGACGTTGAAGATGGGCTCACACCCACCGGAGGTGTTGCCGACCATCGAGGTCGTGCCCGTGGGGGCAATAGTCGTCGTGTTGTGGTTCCGGATGGGGAAGCCCTCTTCCCACTCTTCGGCACGCTCGCCGGTCTGCTTCTCGAACCACTCGGCGTATTCAGTAGGATTCGCGTACTTCGAGTCGTCCCAGTCCGCGAAGGAGCCGCGCTCCTCGGCGAGCGTGTTCGACGCCGCCTTGGAGCCGTGGTTAATCTGGCGCATAATCTGGCGCGCGATTTCGTTGGCGACGTCGTCGCCGTACTTCACGCCGAGCTGGATGTAGAGCTGGGCGAGCCCCATCACACCCAGGCCGACTTTCCGCATCTCGGAGACTTTCTCCTCGATTTCGGGCACCGGGAAGTCGGACATCGTGACGACGTTCTCCAGGAAGCGGGTGCCCTGCTCGATGCGGTAGCCGAACTCCTCGTTGTCCAGCGCCTCGTCGAGGAAGGCGTCGACGCCCTCCTCCAGGCTGTCGTAGTCGTGTTCCTCGCTCCAGACGCGCCAGTCCGGGGAGTCCTCGTCGGCGAGCGTCGAGAGGTTGATGTGCCCGAGGTTGCAGGCCTCGTACTCCTCGAGGGGCTGCTCGCCGCAGGGGTTCGTCGCGAGAATACGGTGGTCGGGGTTCTCCTCCACGTCGAAGGAGTGCTCCTTGTTGATGCGCTCCAGATAGACGACGCCGGGCTCACCGTTCTCGTGGGCGCCCTCGACGATGCGCTCCCAGACGACGTCGGCGGGAACGGAGAGTTCCTCGCCCACTTCGACGTACTCGCCGAGGTCGTAGCGGCCCCACATCTCCGCCGTCTCCTCGGTGGCGACGTGCGCTTCGCCCGTCCGGGGGTTGGTGAAGGTGTACTCCTCGCCGTTCTGCAACGCTTCCATGAACCCGTCCGTCACGCCAACTGAGATGTTGAAGTTCGAGAGGTGGCCCTCGACGGCGTTGCGAAGGTGCTTGGGCACCTTGCCGTCGTCGTCGATGAGGTCCCGTGCTTCCTCCAGAGCCTCGGAGAAGGTGGTGTACGTGTAGTCGTCGGGGTCGTTGAGCTTCAGGCAGTGAGCCAGCGAAACGTCCTTGTTCTTCGCGTGGATGAACTCCACGACGTCGGGGTGGGAGACGCGCATGACGCCCATCTGGGCGCCGCGCCGGGCGCCGCCCTGTGCGATGGTCTCGCACATCTGGTCGAACGTCTCCATGAACGTGATAGGGCCCGAGGCGATGCCGCCGGTGCTACCGACGGCGTCGCCGTACGGCCGGAGCTGCCAGAAGGCGTAGCCCATCCCGCCGCCGGACTGGAAGACCTGAGCCGCTTCTTTCGCCGTTTGGTGGATGTTGTCGATGTCGTCCGCGGGGGAGTCGACGAAACACGCCGAGAGCTGCTGGAGCTCGTCGCCGGCGTTCATCAGCGTCGGCGAGTTCGGGATAAAGGAGAGACGCTCCATCAGGTTCTGGAACTCGTCGGCCTTCGTCTCGACGTGCTCCTGAATCTCGGCGGGGAGCTCCGGCGTGACGGTCTCGTAGGCGAACTTCGAGACGTTGTCCTCGGTGAGTTCGGTCTCGACGTCGTCCTCGGCGGTCGTTCCCTCGCCGAAGACCTCCTCGGCCAGCTCGTCGCGGCGCGGATGGTCGGGCTTGAGCTGGTCGGGCGAGACGAGAACGTCGGTGTCCCGTCGCCGGCTCTCGAAGACGGCCTCCGCGAGCGCGATGTTCTCAGCGACGCGCTCGAAGAGGTCTTCTTGATTCTCGACGAGCTCGCCGTCGGCGTTTTTCTTCAGATAACGCGCGGGCAGGATGTTGTGATACGCGTTGGAGGTGAGCCGTTCCTCCATGGTGTCGCCGTCGGTTCGCTTGACCGGCAGGCGCAGGTCGCCCGCGTCGAGGTCGTCGGCGCTCATCGGCTATCACTCGTTGCGTTGGGGGATGTAGCGGGTGGTTGCATGGTTATGAATAGCCCTGTGTAGGCTTCGTTTAGGACGGCGCATTCCTTCAGGCCACAGTCTCATAAAGTTGGCTATGGCCGAAACTCGCGTCGCCCCGTTCGTAGCTAGTTCGGAACCCCCCCGAGAAACATAAAGCCGGACCACGGAGTGAAAGTAAAACGCGCCCCCCACGCTTTTACCTCCCCCCGCGCGTAGGCAGGGACTATGAACGCGCTGTTGCTCCAACTCGGCCCGCTCCCCAACGACCCGCTGGGGTTGGCACTGGTCGCTATCGTCGCCCTCCTCCTGATAATCCTCGTCGGTCGCCTCTTCCTGCGGGTCGCGTGGCGAATCCTGACGATAGCCGCCGTCGTCGTCGGTATCGCCTACCTACTGACCGTCGTCGGACTGTTGTAGAGGAAGTTCTCGATCACGTCGTGGCCGACGGCCGTGAGCACGGACTCGGGGTGGAACTGCACACATTCGATGGGGTACTCCCGGTGGCGCACGCCCATCACGAGCTCCTCGCCGTCGTGGTCCGTGATGGCCGTCACCGCGAACTCCTCGGGGACTTCCGTCGCGACCAGCGAGTGATAGCGACCCGCCTGGAAGCCTTGCTCCAACCCCGTGAACACGCCCTCGCCGTCGTGCTCGACAGGGAACGCCTTCCCGTGAATCGGCTCGGGCGCGTGGCCGACGCTCCCGCCGTACTCGTAGACGGCCGCTTCGAGCCCGAGACAGACGCCCAGCGTGGGCACCTCCGTGCTGATTTCGGTGAGCACGTCGGCGGTGACGCCCACGTCGCGGGCGTTCTTCGGGTGGCCCGGCCCCGGGGAGATGACGATGGCGTCGGGGTCTTCGGCCTGGACCTCCTCGACGCTCGCCGTGTTCTTCAGCACCGCCGTCTCCTCGTGGACGCTGACGTACTCCACGAGGTTGTAGGTGAACGAGTCGAAGTTGTCGATGAAGAGGACCTTCATCGGCGCACCTCCGTAATCGCGTCCAGCGCATCGAGTACGCCGGCCATCTTCTGTTCGGTCTCCTCGTACTCGCTTTCGGGGTCAGAGTCCGCGACGATGCCGGCGCCGGCGCGCACGCGGACGGTATCCTCGGCCGAGGCACCCCCCGGCTCGTCCCCGCGGGCAGTCCCGTGACTGACGGTGCCGGTCCGAATCGCGATGGCGATGTCCGCGTCGCCGTTCCACGAGAAGTAGCCGACGCCCCCGCCGTAGACGCCGCGGGGCGTGCGCTCCAACTCGTCGATTATCTCCATCGCCCGCACCTTCGGCGCGCCCGAGAGGGTACCCGCCGGGAACGACGCGCGGACCGCGTCGAAGGCGTCCTCCGCGGGGTCGAGTTCTCCCGTCACGGTCGATTCGATGTGCTGGACGTGGCTGTACTTCAGGACGGACATGAACTCGGGGACTCGTACGCTCCCCGCCTCGCTCACCCGGCGCACGTCGTTTCGCGCGAGGTCGACCAGCATCGTGTGCTCGGCGCGCTCCTTGTCGTCGGCGAGCATCTCGCCCGCGAGGCGGCGGTCCTCGACCGGCGATGTCCCCCGCGGGGAGGTACCCGCGATGGGGTTCGAGAGCACTTCCCGGCCGCGCACGGAGACCAGCGTCTCGGGGCTGGCGCCGACGACGGTGCGCTCGCGCCCGCCGAGGAGGTACATGTACGGCGAGGGGTTGATGTCCCGTAGCGCCTCGTAGAGCCCCATCGGGTCGACGTCGCCGGTGTGCTCACGCATCCGGGAGATGACGCCCTGATAAATCTCGCCGTCGAGCACGCGCTGTTTGGTCTCGCGCACCGCGTCCTCGTACTCCTCCCGGGGACCGGCGTACTCATCGCTCGGGACGAACCCTCCGGTTTCGGGGTGTTCGGCGGCCGCCAACGCGCTTTGAACCCGCTCAGCCTCGGCTTCGAGGCGGTCGTAGACGGCGTCCGGGTCGTCCTCAGGGCCGACGACGGGCGTCTGGACGAGTTCCACCGTCTCGGCGGCGTCGTCGAACACGACGGTGCGGGTGTTGAGGACGAACTCGGCGTCCGGCACCTCCGTCTCGGGGCGCTCGACGCCCACCTCGTCCAGCCAGAGGTCGTAGACGGCGTTGTAGGAGAGAAAGCCCACGAGCCCCCCGTCGAGCAGCTGGCGCTCCGTCTCGGGGAAGTTCCGGCGCTCGGCGTCGGGCATCGCGTCCCGGAGCTTGTCGAGGGTGTCGCCCTCACCCGGCGTGACGTAGTCGGCGGCGCCGCCCTCGCGGAGGCGCTCGACGGACGTGTCGCCGGGTTCGACGGTCACGACCGCGTCCGGGTCGTAGCCGACGAAGGAGTAGCGCGCGTGGCGCTCTGTGTCCGCATCCGAGGGTCGGAACGCGCCGTCCGGGTCGCTGCCGGCCGTTTTCCCGGCACTCTCCAGCAGGAAGGAGAAGTCGCCCGCTCCGAGCGTGGCGTAAGCCGCCAGCGGCGTCACGTCAGGCATTTCGGCGGCCACGCGGACGACGACCGGCTCGTCGGCGTCGGCGAGTTCGGCGAACGCCGCCCGCGACGTGTCGAGGCTCATGCCGTTACCCCGTTTCTGACGAAGGCGCGGACCGCTTCGGGGTCCTTCTTTCCCCCGTTCGATTCGATGCCCGAGGACGCGTCTACCGCGAACGGTTCGACGGTTTCGGCCGCTGCGGCGACGTTCTCGGGGGTGAGACCCCCCGCGAGAACGACGGGGACAGCCACCGAATCGACGATTTCTCCCGTACGCTCCCAGTCGTGTGTCTCGCCCGTGCCGCCGCCGCCCGATTCGCTCGGGGTGTCGACGACGAGGGCGTCCGCGGCGGGCGCGACTGTCGCGGCGCGCTCGACGTCGCCGCCGTCCACAACCGGCAACACCGCGGCGTCCGTCGCGGCCCGGAGTTCGTGGAACTCGTCCGCCGAGAAATCGCCGTGGACCTGCACCGCATCGGCGCCCGTCTCCTCCGCCAGCGGCCCGGCCGCGGCCGCGGTTTCGGGCATCGTCACCAGCACCCCGGTTACGAACGGCGGCACTGCTCCGAGGAGTTCCGCGGCCGTTTCGAGGCCCACCTCGCGGGGCGTGTCCACCGGCACGTCGACGATGACGCCGACGGCGTCCGCGCCCGCTTCGACGGCGAGCGTCAGGTCCTCGGCGTTCGTCAGCCCGCAGACCTTCACGCGAACCATCAGGCGTCCCTCAGTGCGTCGAGTTTGGCGGCGGCGTCGCCGGCGTCGATGGCCTCGGCGGCGACCGCCGCTCCCTCTGCCAAGCTCTCGGCCTCGCCCGCGACGTAGATGGCGGCGCCGGCGTTGGCGAGAATCACGTCCCGCTTGGGGCCTGTCACGTCGCCGTTCACGATACC
>JBEQBK010000119.1:0-7739 GCA_041639855.1 Halobacteriaceae archaeon
TACGAGTGACTATGAGCACCCAAAAAGAAGCCCGGCAGCGAGCCGACCAAATCGAGGAGAACGCCCTGAACATCGACACGGAGAAGGCAGAACAGATAATCGACGCGCTCAACCGCGACCTCGCGAGCGCGTACGTCCTCTACCACCAGCTGCGCAAGCACCACTGGAACGTCGAGGGAGCCGAGTCCGGCGACCTCCACGACTTCCTCGACGACGCCGCGGGGACTCTCGAGGACAACGCTGACGCCGTCGCCGAGCGCGCGCAGGCCCTGGGTGGCGTGCCCGTCGCTGGCCCCGCGAAGCAGGAGGAGCACGCCTACATCGACTTCGAGGGCGAGGACGTCTACGACATCCGTACCTCGCTCGAAGCTGACCTCGCCGCCTACGGTGAGGTCATCGCGAACGTCCGCGAGCACGTCGGGCTCGCGGAGGACCTCGGCGACTACGCCACGAGCGAGCTCCTCCGGGATGTCCTGGAGAACCTGGAGGACGACGCCCACGAAATCGACCACTACCTTGAGGACGACACGCTCGTCCAGTAGGCCGTGAGCGACACCCAACGGGGCCGCCTCGTCCACGAGCTCGAAGGCGCGACCGTTCGCCAGGAGTGGGGGACGGTCGAGGAGAACGCCGTCCGCCTCGACCGGGAGGACGCCGCCGAGGTAATCGAGGCCCTGAACGCCGTCCACGCGGGCGCGTTCAATCTCTTCTATCTCACGCGCAAGCATTACTGGACCGCCGAGGGCGCCGAAGCGGAGGAGGTCGCCGACTTCCTGAAGGACGTCTACGAGCGCCTCCGGACGACGAACGATGACGTGGCCGAGCGCATCAACGCGCTCGGCGGCGTCCCCGCGAGCACACCGCCGCACATCCAGGAGTACGCCACCGTCCACTTGGAGGCGGAGCACCTCTACAGCCTGCGTGCGTCGCTCGAAGGGGACTTGGAAGCCCACGCGGCGCTCGCGGCGTGCGTCCGCGACGCCATCGAGACCGCCGACGAGGTCGGCGACGAGGCGACCCGCGAACTCCTCCAGGAGCGACTGGAGGAAATCGAGGACGACGCCGCAACGATAGAGGACTACCTGGCCGACGACACCCTGGTACAACGATGAGCGAATCACATCTCAGACGCCCCGACGACAGCGAGTTGCGCCGCGAGTGGGACACCGTCGAGGGGAACGAGCTCGGCATCCCCCGCGAGGCCGCCGAGCGAGTGATAGCGGCGCTCAACGACGCCCTCTCGGGACTCTACATCGCCTTCAACCAGGTGCGCAAACACTACTGGACGCTGGAGGGCGCCGAGAACGGCGAAGTCAAGGGGTTCCTCGAGGACGCCGCCGACCGCCTCGCGGAGTTGACCGACGACCTCGCCATCCGGGTGCACGCGCTCGGCGGCGTGCCGGTCAACGGCCCGATGGGTATCCGCCAGCACGCCCCGCTACGCATCGAGGCCGGCGACGTGTACGACGTCCGCTCGGCGCTCGAAAACGACTTGGACGCGTACGCGACGCTCGCGGTCGGCTTCCGCGAGCACATCGAGACGGCGATGGAGCTGGGCGACGAGACGACGGTCGAGTTGCTCCGCGGCGGAATCCTGACGATAGAGGAGGACGCGAACAGAATCGAGAAGTACCTCGCCGACGACGCGCTCGCTACTCGGGAGAACTGACGGTCAGGTCCGTCGAAATCCAGCCGTCTGGGTTCCCCTCCTCGGTGAACACGGTCCGGTCCTCGGAGACGCAGCGGGCGTTCACACAAGGGGTTTCGTCGGTTTCGGAGCGCGTCTCCGCGTCGGTTCGTGTCTCGGATTCCGGCGCCATTAGATTGTTTTAGGTGAACCTAAAGGTAAAAAGGCTTCGGAAATCCCCGGGAGTTACTCGGTCGGCGGGTGGGGACGACGTATGGGCACTATCCTTGTGACCGGCGCGACGGGGCGGGTCGGAGCACCGCTCGTTCAGGGACTCGCGGGCGAGGCCCCCGTTCGGGTCGCCTCGCGCGACCCCGAGTCCGCGGTCGAGCGCTTCGACGCCGACTGTGTGCGCTTCGACCTCGAACACCCCGAGACGTGGGGGCCCGCTCTCGACGGCGTGGACCGACTCTTCTTGTTGTTCCCCCCGACGGTCGGGGTCGAAGCGGTCATCGAGTTCGTGGACGCCGCGCGTCGGACCGGCGTCGAACGTGTGGTGTCTCTCTCCGTGTTGGGCGCCGAGAAGGTCCCAGTGCTCCCACACCGGCGCATCGAACGGCACCTAGAACCTCGCTTCGACTACACCTTCCTCCGGGCGGCGTACTTCATGGAGAACCTCACGGGTATCCACCGCCCCGAAATCGTCGAGCGCGACGAACTGTACGTCCCGGCCGGCGACGGCGCTCTCGGACTGGTGGACGCCCGGGACGTCGCCGCCGTCGCCGCGGCGGCGCTCACCGAACCGGGCCACCGGAACCGAGCCTACGACGTGACCGGGCCCGACGCGCTGACGTTCGACGAGATGGCCCGAGTTCTCAGTGCGGAACTCGGCAGGGAGATCACCTACGCGGACCCGGGCCGCCTCGCGTTCGCGTGGCACATGTACCGTCGCGGCGTCTCGCCCGGGCTGGTCGCCTTCATGCTCGCGGAGTACGAGGTCACCAGGCGCGGCCGCTCCGGGCGGACGACCGACGACGTCGAGCGCGTGCTTGGCCGCGAACCCCGGGATATAGCGACGTTCATTACTGACCACCGGGAGAGGCTCGCGCCGGAGCGCTGACGGACGGTTTTTGTACCGACGCCACCGAACCCGACCGTGCGCGACGCTGTCCGTTTCGTCGCCGGCGCCGGCCTCGGGGGAGCAGCGCTGGCGGCCTACCTCGTGTACGCGGGCCCCACCGACGTGCTGAGGCGCGCGACGGCCGTCCCGACGGGGGTTCTCGCGTTCGTCGCCGCGCTGGTCGTCGCGGAAGCGCTCGTCGACGGGGTCGGCGTCTGGGCCTCGCTGCGCCCGTTGAACGGGGGAATTACTCCCCCGTCGAGCGCCCGCTTCGCGCTCGCGGGGGACTTCTTCGACACGCTCAGTCCCGCCGGGCCGGTGAGTTCGGAGCCGGTCATGGCGCGCTTCTTCGCCGTCGCCACCGACGCGGGCTACAGCGACGCCTTGGGGGTTCGGGGCGTCGCGAAGTACGTCAAGTCCGCCGCCCAACTCCTCGTTTCGACGGCGCTCGCGGGAGCCCTTCTGCTCGGCGGGCCGGCGCCCGACTACGTCCTCTACACGCTCGGCGGTGCGGTCGTCGCGGTGCTACTCGCGGGCGCCATTCTCGTCCGCGGACACGAACACCTTTCGCAGGGGCTCGTCACCCTTCTCGCGCCGGTCGTCCGGCGCGTCTCGGCACTCTACCGCGAGGACCCACACGGGGAAGCGGTCGTCGCAGACGCCGTCGAGCGCTTCTGGGCTCGGGCCCTCGCGTTCCGGGACACACCCGGCCTCCTCGCACTCATCGCGCTGGGCGGCGTTCTCGAACAGCTCCTCACGGCGGGCGCACTCGTCGTCGCGCTCGGTGGGACCGGGGCGAGCGTGGCGCTCTTGCCCGTCGTCGCCGTCGTCCCACTCCCCCAAGCCGCGAGCGTCGTGCCCGTCCCCGCCAGCCTGGGCGCCTACGACGTGTTACTGGCCGGAGCCGTCGTGGCCGTCACCGGCGTTCCCGCGGCGGGCGCGGCGGCCGCCGTGCTCGTCGTTCGGACCCTCTCCCTACTGCTGGCGCTCGGCGCCGGCGGCGCGGCAGCGGCGAGTCTGCGCGGCTGGCGACCGTGAACGACGGCGGCGGTGTGGTCGTTCGGCGAGAGATAGGACAGCTGTGCGACGGGTTGAATAGAACGGGCGGGGTTCGTGTTACTGAAATGGAACGCTCGGTGCCGCGTCGGCGGGTGCTCGCCGCCGTCGGCGCGGCGGGCTTCGCCGGACTGGCGGGGTGTGGCGGCTTCGGGACACGAACGGAACTGGCCGGCGTACAGGCGCTGAACCCGTACTACGGGAGGGCCCGCATCGACATCCGCGTCGAGCAGGCCGGCGGGACGGTCTTCGAGGAGCCGCTGTCCGTCGTGCAGGGGGAGGGCGCCACGAGGCTGCCCTGCTCGTGGGAGCGCGGGGGTGAGGAGCCGACGGTCGGGGTTCGACTCGCGGGGGAGAACGAGTGGGAGGAACTGGACCTCGCCGAACTCGACGCGGAGGCGGTCCTCGCACAAGCCATCGCGCGACCCGACGTCGGGGCGCGGTTCGTCGTCGTCCGCCCGGACGAGGACGCCTTTCGCGACGTGTGCGCCCGGGAGGCGTAGGCCGGCGCGGAAGCGCAGGGCACATCGGGACACGAGCCCAGAACCGGGTATGGACCACCGGAACGCCGGTTACGAGCGCGTCTTCGGCGGCGACGGGATGACATTCGGGGTGGGCTTCCCGCTCACGGACAGCAGGGAGGAGACCCCGCCCGTCCGAAAAGAGATGGAGCTCGCCACGCGGGCCGAATCGGTGGGCTTCGACGCGCTGTGGGCCCGCGACGTCCCCCTCTACTGGCCCACCTTCGGCGACGCCGGCCAGTCCTTCGATGTGTGGCCGTGGCTGAGTCACGTCGCCGCCAACACGGAGGAAATCGCCATCGGCACGGCGAGCGTCGTGCTCCCGCTGCGCCATCCGCTCCACGTCGCGAAGTCGGCCGCCACCGTCGACAGGCTCTCGAACGGCCGGCTGGTGATGGGCGTCGCGACCGGCGACCGCGACCCGGAGTTCCCGGCGTTCGGGGTCGAAAAGGACGAGCGCGGCGCGCGCTTCCGCGAGTCGGTGAACCTCCTCAGGACCGCGTGGCGCGAGGAGTTCCCCGAGACCGAGGGCGAGTGGGGCGAACTCGACGGCGAGTTGGACCTCGTGCCCAAGCCCGTCGAAGGGTCGATTCCCCTGTTGCCGACGGGCAACGCTCGCCAATCGAAGGAGTGGATCGCGGAGCACGGCGACGGCTGGTTCTTTTATCATCTCCCCGAGCGCACCCTCGAATCCTACCTGGCGGAGTGGCGCGAGCTCGCGGGCGAGAAGCCGTACGCGATGGCCGTCCGGACCGAACTCGCCGACGACCCGACGGCGGAGCCCGAACAGCTGCATCTGGGTTATCGCGCCGGGAGCGAGTGGTTCGTCGAGTACTTCCGAACCCTACAGGACCTAGGCGTCGACCATGTGCTCGTCTCGGTGGCGGGCGAGCGCCCCGCCCGGGAGCTGGAGCGCTTCGCCGAAGACGTCATCGACGCCGTCTGAACGGTCCGTGTCGGAACTGCGGTTGAAATATATCACAAATACACACCAATATCGGAGTGCTTTTAAGAAATGTATTCTATATTTTTCGCCGCTTTTCGTCGTTCTGGCGGTCTCTCAAACCCTCTGATACAGTTTTTCGTTCTGTAATTCTCTCCGCAAAATTAAACAATTGGAGTATTGTTTATTCGGGCAACGAGCAGCCACACCCCTCGCCCGCGAGGAGGTCGTCGACATCGTGGGTCGTACCGCAGTTCGTACACCGCACGCGGAGGTCGACGAGGGCGTCCGCGCCGCCGATTTCGACGTGGCCGGCGTCGCGCAGGCGCTCGACGCTCGATTCGGTGACGGCCTCGGTCCGGGAGCGCAGACGACCCACCGTCTCGCGAACCGACTCCACCGGGTCGGGCTCGACTTCCTCGTACTCGACGCCGACGTGCTCGGTGAGGTGGACGTACACCGTCTGGTGGGAGACGAAATCCCCGAGCACGGCGTCGACCTCGACGCCCTCCCGTTCGAGCGTCCGGCGGGTCTGCGTTTCGGCGCCCGCGCTCACCTCCTCGTCGGTGAGCAGACGGTAGGTGTTCGCAACCTCGCCGTCCAGCGGTCGCATTCCGGCCTCGCGCATCGCGGTCTCCAACACGGCGCGGTTGAAGTAGTCCGCCAGCTCGCGCGTGGAGCGCCCGGCCTCGCCCTCGGCGGTCCAGCGCTTCGCGAGGTCCTCCTCCATCCCGTCGAGGCCGTACGCACCAACGACCCGCTCGATTTTACACTGCCGTCCCATCGGGTGTCACTCGGGGCCTGAGCCCCAAAACGGTTCCCTTCAGATTCCCTCGACGCGCTCGTAGGTGGGGTCGAGCGCGTCGGCGTCCTCGGGGAGGAGCGCGACGACCAGATAGGGGGCGTAGTCCTCGAAGTAGTCCACCAGCCGGGCGATGCGCTCGGCGTCGATGGCCTCCAGCGAGTCCAACACCATGAACGGGACCATCTCGTGGACGTCGTGAACGAGATAGCCGGCGAGCGCGAACACCAGCCCGATGACCTCCCGCTCTGACTCGGAGAGGTGGGAAACCGTGTCCTCGTACGCCCGCCCCTCGTCGGTGGTGCGGACGACGTGCAAATCGAAGCGGCCCTTCGTGACGACCCGCCGGCCCTCCCGCACTTCGGTTTCGACGCGCTCGATCCAGACGCGCTCGATGTTGTCGTAGCCCAGCACGTCTAAGAGTTCGGCCATGTGTTCGTTGAACCGCTCGACCGCCGCGGATTCGAGGGACTCGATGCGGGTGCGCCGCTCGGTGAGGTCCTCGCTGACGGCCTCGCGCTCGGACTCGATGCGCTCGCGCTCGTCGAGTCGGGCCTCGATACGCTCGATTTCGGCCTCCGTCTCGGCGATGTCGTCGGCGAGCGAGTCGATTTCGAACTCCAGCTCGTTGGCCTCCCGGTGTGTTTCGAGGAGTGCGTCGTCCGTCTCCTCCAGCTCGTCGACGCGCTCCTCCAGTTCGGTTTCGCGCTCGGTCAACGATTCGAGTTGGGCCTCCCGCTCCTCGATTTCGTCGGCGAGGCGCTCGCGTTTGGCTTCGACGCGTTCGCGCTCCTCGCGGCGCTCGCGGCGCTCCTCCAGTTCGGACTCCAGCTCGTCGATTTCCTCGCCCAGCGCGGAGCGCTCGCTCACCCACCCGGAGAGCAGGTCGCGGAAGCTACTCAGAGTGGATTCGATGTCGGTTTCGGCGACCTCGCTCCCGCAGGTCCAACAGACGGTGCCCTCGTCCGCGAGCAGGCGGTCGGTCACGTCGTCCCCGTCGTCGCGGAGCGCCTCGGCGACGCCGGCGTCGCCTTCGAGCATGTTCTCGTTGAACTCCACGACCCGCTGAAGCTCGTTGATGCGCGCGGTCAGCTCCGAGCGCTCCGTGCGGAGGCGGTCGAGGCGGCTCTCGATTTCGGCCGCGTCCTCGGGGTCAGGGAGGTCGGTGAGGCGCTCGGCCGTCGCTTCGCGTTCCTCACGCAGGCGTTCGAGGCTCTCGCGTTGGGTGTCGATCTCGAACTGGACGTCGTGGAGCTCGGAGACGACGTCCTCGCGCTCGTCGCGCTGGGCGCGGGTTTCCTCGACGGCGACCTCGTTGGCCTCGATTTCCTCGCGTTTGGCTTCGAGTTCGGCCTCCGTCTCGGCCTTCTCCTCTTCGAGGCGCTCGCGCTCGGCGCGGAGGTCGGGGAGGCGGTCGGCCAAATCGTCGAGCTCGTCCAGTTCGTCGTCCAAACGGCGTTTTTCCTCCTCCAGCTCCCGGATATCCGCGCGGATGGCGTCCGTATCGACCGGCCGCATGATGAGCTCGCGCAGGTCGTCGCCGCGGGCCACGGCGCGGCGCGCCTCGTTCGATTCGAGCAGGAACGCGAAGAGGTCCGCCACCGTCGGGTCGTCCAGATACGGGTCACCGCCCGTTCGGATGCGTCCCCCCTCGCGTTCGAGGGTGCGGG
>JBEQBK010000120.1:0-7627 GCA_041639855.1 Halobacteriaceae archaeon
TATATTTTGATGAATAGGTGATAATATTGGACATGAACCCGAGTACTCGGTGGAAATTCTGGGAAAGGAAGCAATTATATGAACCAAAGGCGAAGCCCGGGTGAGCGATACATATGGACGGAACCGAATTTCTACGGATGGATAACGTACACAAGGAGTTCCCGGGCGTCGTGGCTAACGACCGCGTCGACTTGGCCGTCCGGAAGGGAGAGGTTCACGGACTGCTCGGCGAGAACGGCGCCGGCAAGTCCACGCTGATGAAGATACTCTACGGGCTCTACACCCCCGACAGCGGGGAGATACACATCGACGGGGAGCGTCTGGAGATGGACTCCCCACAGGACGCTATCGACGCCGGGGTCGGGATGGTCCACCAGCACTTCAAGCTGATTCCCCGATTGACCGTCGCCGAGAACATCGTCCTCGGCAGCCGCGAGCCCGCGTCGGCGTTCCGCGACCCCGAGGGGCCGCTGGCGTCCCTCCGTTCGAACCCTCTGGTGCAGGGACTCGCCTCCCGGCTCACCCTCGGCCTCGACGCGCCCGAACGGGAGATTCAGGAGCTGGCGGACCGCTACGGGTTCGACATCGACGTGACGGCGAAGGTTCGAGAACTCGATGTGGGCCAACAGCAGCGCGTCGAGATACTGAAGGCCCTCTACCGCGACGTGGACCTGCTCATCCTCGACGAGCCGACCGCGGTCCTCACCCCCTCGGAGGCCGACCGGCTCTTCGAGACCCTCGAAGAGCTCACCGACAACGGGCTCTCGATCATCTTCATCACCCACAAGCTCCGGGAGGTGAAGGCAATCACGGACCGGGTGACAGTCCTCCGGGAGGGAGAGCGGGTGGGAACCGTCGATACCGAAGACATGAGCCGCGCCGACCTCGCGCGGATGATGGTCGGCCGCGACGTGCTCTTCGAGTTGGAGAAGGAGACAGTGGACGCGGGGAGCGCCGTTCTCGAAGCCGAAGGGGTCCGCGCGAACGACGACCGGGGCTTCGAGGCGCTCTCGGGGGTCGACGTGGACATCCAAGCGGGCGAAATCGTCGGGGTCGCGGGGGTAAGCGGCAACGGACAGAAGGAGTTGGCGGAGGTCGTGGCGGGCGTCCGCGAGCCCACCGCGGGGAAGATACGTGTCGAAGGGGAGGACCTCACCGGCGCCAGTCCCCGAGCGTTCATCGAACACGGCGTCTCCTTCGTGCCGGAGGACCGCCACGAAACCGGCTGTGCGGAGGAGCTCCCGGTGATGCACAACGCCGCGATGAAGGACTACCCCGACGACCAGTTCGGCGACGGCTACGCGCTCAACTACGACGAGGTGTGCTCGTACGCGGAGGACCTCGTCGAGGGCTTCGACGTGCGCGGGGTCCACGAGGTGCGCGAGGCGCTGGCGAAGGACCTCTCGGGAGGGAACCTCCAGAAACTCATCCTCGCGCGCGAGCTCAGTCGCGACCCCGACCTGCTGGTGGCGAACCAGCCCACGCGGGGGGTCGACGTCGGTGCCATCGAGTTCGTCCGCGAGCAACTGCTCGCACAGCGTCAGGAAGGCACCGGAGTCCTCCTGCTCTCGGAGGACCTGGACGAGCTCTTCGACTTGAGCGACCGCATCCTCGTCATCTACGAGGGAGAAATCGTCTACGAGACGACGCCCGAAGCCGGGGAGCGCAAGCGCGTCGGCCTGGAGATGAACGGCGGGCAGACGGGCGCGGACGCGTCCGGCAGCGGGCCGGCGGTGGCCACGGACGGCTCCGGGAGTGAGGCGTAATGGAGGTCGACGTGGAACTGACTGCCCGCGAAGAGGTCCCCGCGTGGCTCACCTACGGCACGCCCGTTTTTACCGTTCTGGCGGCACTGCTCGTCGGCTCAGTCGCCCTGATTACGCTGGACGTGAACCCGCTGGTCGCCTACGAGACGATGTTCGTCGGGACCCTGACCAGTGAGTTCGGCATCAGCGAGACGCTCATCCGCGCGGTCCCCCTGATTCTGGCCGGCCTCGGCGTCTACCTGCCGATGAAGGCCGACCTTTGGAACATCGGCGCAGAGGGGCAGATATACATGGGCGCCATCGTCGGGACCTGGATCGGACTGAACGTCTCGTTGCCGGCCGTCGCGCTCGTGCCCCTCATGTTGGCGGGCGCGGCCATCGCGGGTGCCGCCTGGGCGGGTGTTCCCGCGTGGCTCCGCGCGAAGTGGGGAATCAACGAAATCATCACGACCCTGCTGTTCACCTTCATCGCCGCGGACATCAAGAACTACCTCGTCCGCGGGCCGATGCAGGGCGGCTTCGGGGGGTTCGCACAGACGGACACGTTACCGGGAGCGGCTCAACTCCCCGCGATTCCAGGCACGAACGTCCACTCGGGCTTTCTGGTCGCTCTGCTCGCGGTCGGCGTCGTCGCGCTGTTGTTGAACCGCACGCGTTTCGGGTTCGAAATCACGTTCGTCGGTTCGAACGCCGAAGCCGCCGAACAAGCGGGCATGAGCAAGTACAAAGTGTATCTGTTCGTGCTCGCGGCCGGCGGCGCGCTGGCGGCACTGGGAGGAATCGGCGAGATAGCGGGCAACCAGGCCCGCCTCCGCGCCTTCTTCGAACCCGGGTTCGGATACACCGCCATCCCCATCGCGTTGCTCGGACGCAACGGCGCCCTGCAGGTGACCCTCGCCGCACTGTTCTTCGCCCTGCTGTTCGTCGGGGGGGACAGTATGAGCGTCGCGCTCGGCGTCCCCGCCGCACTCATCGACATCATCCAGGCGCTCGTCATCCTCTTTCTCATTACCGCGGAGTTCGTGAAACGCTACAGCGTCGACGTGAACGTCAAACGGGGGCGGGCCACCCCCGGGGTGACGACCGATGGTTGAGGCCGCCTTCTTCACCGGCCTGCTGAACGCGACGGTCAGCGCGAGCACGGTGCTCATCCTCGCGGGACTGGGTGAACTCATCAGCGAGCGCGCGGGCATCCTCAACCTCGGCGTGGAGGGGATGGTGCTCGTCGGCGCGCTTTCCGGCGTCATCGGCACGGTGACGACCGGGAGCTACTGGCTCGGCTTCCTCATCGGCTCGCTCTGTGGCATGGTCTTTTCCTCGCTGCACGCCTTCCTCTGTATCTCCCTGCAAGCCGACCAGTCCATCAGCGGCATCATGCTCACCCTGCTGGGAACGGGTCTCACCACGTACTTCGGCCAGCAGTGGGTCAGCGCGAACATCAGCGGCTTCCCGCAGGTTCCCTTCCCGGTCGTCGGACCGCTCCTCATGGAGATCCCGATCATCGGCCCGGCCGTCTTCGAGGGCCCCGCGACGGATTTCATCGCCCTGTTGCTCGTGCCTGCCGTCTGGTATCTCCTCTTCCGGACGAACCTCGGCCTCGAACTCGTCTCCGTGGGCGAGGACCCCGAGACCGCGGACACGATGGGCGTCAGCGTGTTTCGGATGCGATACGTGGCGGTTCTCCTCGGGGGCTTGCTCGCCGGCGCTGCCGGCGCGCACCTCTCCTTGGCGTTCAACCAGCTGTGGGCGACGAACATGGCTGCCGGCCGTGGGTGGGTCGCCGTCGCGCTCGTCATCTTCGCGCGCTGGCGCCCCGTCCGCTTGCTGGTGGGTGCGTACCTCTTCGGGCTGTTCAACGCCTTGCAGCTCCGCTCGCAGGCGCTCTCGTTGACGCTTCCCCCCGAGGCCCCGCTGGCCGGCGCGCTGAACCCGGTCATCGAGTTCCTGCTGAACCCGACCATCATGTCCACCTACCCGTACATCGTCACCCTCGCCGTGCTCGTCGCCACCGTCGTCTGGAGCGACGACCGCCACAGCGCGAGGCCCGCCGCGCTCGTGGAGTCCTACAGTCGCGAGATAGACTGACGAAATCTCGCACCTTCGGGTAGGCTTTTATATATCGCCATTTACTGACTGTACGTGGGACGAAAGAGCATTTTGTTAGCTGTATCACTAGATGATATCGTTTCAAACAACACAAAGAACTAATGAAACACGATTTGACGAGGCGCGACGCTCTGAAAGGTGTCGCCGGCGCGGGCCTCGCAGGACTGGCGGGGTGTAGCGGGGAGTCAGAACCGAGCGGCAACGAAACGAACACCTCGGGGGACAGCGAAACCGACGCGGAAGTGCGCGCGGCGTTCGTCTACCAAACCGAACTCGGCGCCGTCGGCTGGGCGCGCGCCCACGAACAGGGGCGTCTCGCCATCGAGGAGGAGTTCGACTGGCTGGAGACGGCCTCCTCCGACGCGGTCCCGGGTGGCGACGCCCGCCCGGTGTTCGAACAGTACGCACAGGACGGCTACGACGTTATCTACGGCTGTACGACCGAGTACATGGACCCGATGGCAACCGTGGCCGAACAGTACCCCGATACGACCTTCGAGCACTGCAACGGGACGACGACGCTGGGCAACATGGGCCGTTACATGGGTCGTTCCTACGAGGCGTGGTACCTCTGTGGCGCGACGGCAGGCCACCTCACCGAGTCCAACACGCTCGGGATGGTCGTCTCCATCCCCATCTCCGAGTTGGTCCGGCAGGTCAACGCCTTCGCGCTCGGGGCGCGCTCGGTCAACCCCGAGGCGACCGTCCAAGTTCGCTGGCTGAACGCGTGGTACGACCCGCCGGGGTCGACGCAGGCGACGAACGCGCTCGTCAGCGAGGGCGCCGACGCCATCGGGTCGACGATGGCCTCACCCGCCGCGGTCCGGACGGCCGCCGAGAACGACGCGTGGTCGTTCGCCGCGAACACCTCCATGGCCGAGCAGGGCGGCGAGTACTACGCCACCTCCCAACTATACGACTGGGAGGCCTTCTACGGCGAGTCGGTACAGAGCGTCCGCGACGGCTCGTGGACCAGCGACTTCTTCTGGGGCGGCCTCGACTCCGGGGTCGTCACCATCGACGACTTCGGACCGAACGTACCCGAGGACGTCGCCGAAGACGTGACGAGCACGCAGGAAGCGGTAGCGAGCGGTGAGGTCGACATCTGGGCCGGCACGGAGTTCGAGGGCTGGTCCGACGCCGAGTTGTTCGGCGAGGTCTCCTCCTACGTCGAAAACGTCGCGGGCGAAGTGCCCGGGTAGTCAGGCCCACTCCTCGCTGTCGCGGCGCTCGACGAGGTCGGCTCCCTGCTCGGTGTGCGCGGCGACCAGCTCCTCGGTGTCGGCGGGCAGAAACTCGCCGTCCGAGACGACGCGCTCGCCAGCGCAGAAGACCTCGATTACATCGCCGGGCGTCGCCGCGTGCACGAGGTTCGCCACGACGTTCTCGGCGCCGAGCGAAGGGCTCATGTGTAGGGATTCGGTGTCTACCAGAACGATGTCCGCCTGTTTGCCCGCTTCGAGCGAGCCGATTTCGTCCTCGAGGCCGAGGGCTTCGGCGCCGCCCATCGTCGCCATCCGCAACGCTCGCTCGGCGGGGACGGCGGTCGCGTCGAGGTTATGGACCTTCTGGAGGAGCGCGGCGTTCTTCGCCTCCTGAATCACGTCCAAGCGGTTGTTCTCCTTGATGCCGTCCGTGCCGAGGCCGACGGTGACGCCGTGGTTCAGGAGCTTCGGGACGGGCGCGACGCCCGACGCGAGCTTCTCGTTGCTCGTCGGGCAGTGTGCGACGCTCGTCCCGGTCTCGGCGAGCAACTCGATTTCGCGGTTCGTGAGCCAGACGCAGTGTGCCAGGACGGTCTTCTCGCCGAGGATGCCGTAGTCGTCGAACGCCTCTACGGGACGCATGCCCCGCTCCTCGGTGATGGACTGGGCCATCTCGACGGACTCCTCGCCGTGGGTGTGGATGCCGACATCGTAGGTCTCGGCGTACTCCGCGACCGTCCGGTACGCTTCTTCGGTGCAGTAGGTGAGGTGTTCGAGCGCGAACCACACCTTCACCCGCCCGTCGGCGGTGTCGTGTCGTTCCTCGACCAACGCGACGTTATCCTCCAAGGACTCGAAGTAGTCGTAGCCCTCCGCGTCGGCGACGTACGGCGAAAGCACCGCCCGAAGACCGTACTCCTCCACGACGTCGGCGGCCTCGTCCATGTATCGATACATGTCGAGGACGGTCGTGATGCCGGCGCTCGCGGTCTCCGCGTAGCAGAGTTCGTAGGCGATGCGGGCGTCCTCGCGGGTGAGCGCCCGGTGGGTCGGGTCGACGTGTTCGGCGAGCCACTCGAACACCGGTAAGTCCTCGGCGAGCCCCCGGATGTAGCCGCTGTGCATGTGGAGGTTCACGAGGCCCGGGATGACCGCCTTCCCCGAGGCGTCGACGGTCTCGTCGGCGTCGTACGCCGCGGCGAGAGCGTCGGTTTCGCCGACGGCAGCGATTCGCTCGCCCTTCACGAGGACCGCGCCGTCCTCGATGACGGTGTTCTCGGGGTCGACCGTGACGACGGTGCCGCCGGCGATGAGCGTGCTCATCGGGTTTCTCCCGTTCGATACTCGTCGCTCGTCGTGCGTGCGTGTGTCATAGTCCGGGAAGCGGTAATTGAACCGACCGCGAGTTACTCGCTGCTCGGCACCTCTCCTTCGACGGGTTCGGCGTAGCTGCCCACGTCGCCGAACAGCTCCTCGTCGGACCAGCCCTCGAACTGGGACCCGGTCCACACGTCGGTGTCCCCGGCGACGATGGAGGACTGGACGGATTCGACCTCGCTCGCCACGTCGTCGGGCACCGTATCCCCGATGTCGACGCCGACGACCTCCTCGTCGAGGCCGCCCCAGTAGGCGTCGGACTCCCACTCGTCGTTGTAGATGGACTCGACGGTCGGCGCGTAGAACTGCCCCCAATCGAAGACGGCCGAGCCGCCGTAGTAGTCGCCGCCCTGTTCGGGCATCGGCGTGTTGTAAGTGAAACCCCACGCGTCGTTCTCGGCGGCCGTCCGGACGGACGCCGCCGACGAGAGGTGGTTGTTGATGACGTCCGCGCCCGCGTCGACGAGGGCGTTGACCGCCTGCGTCGCTTGGGGCGGGTCCATCCAGGAGTTCAGCCACCGGACCTTCATCGTCACCTCGGAGTTGACGGAGGCCGCGCCGAGCGCGAAGGCGTTGAGCTGGCGGATGACCTCCGCGATGGGGAACGAACCCACGTATCCCAGCGTGTTCGATTCGGTGAGCATTCCGGCCGCGACACCCGTCAGGTATCGGGACTGGTAGAGCCGACCGTAGTAGCGGCCCATGTTCTCGCGGGTCTGGTAGCCCGAACAGTGCTCGAAGTAGGTGTCGGGGTAGTCCGGCGCAACGCTGTACATCGGGTCCATGAACCCGAACGTACAGCCGAAGATGGCGTCGTAACCGTCCTGTGCGTAGCGCTCGAAGACACCCGCCGCGTCGCCGGGTGCGACCGCTTCGGTCGAAGCGGTCTCGATCCAGTCGAACTGGTCTTCGATGTACTGACGCCCGTCGTCGTGGGCCTTCGTCCACCCGACGTCCCCGACCTCTGCGTTGTAGACGAACGCCGCGCTGACGCCGGAACTATCACTGCCCCCGGAGGAGCCCGACGTCGTCGTGGCGTTTGACCCCCCGGAGCCGTCGCCTTCCGAACCGCCGCCGGAACAGCCGGCCAGTCCCGCGATGCCGGCCGCGCCGATGGCCTTCAACGCGTTTCGGCGAGTCCGTTTGTTTTTACCCATCTATTTTACCCAATTG
>JBEQBK010000121.1:0-7533 GCA_041639855.1 Halobacteriaceae archaeon
TCGGCTACCTCATCGAGAGCTTCGGCGTGCAGGCCGCCTTCTACGCCGTGGCGGCGGTCGGGCTGGCGACGACGCTCGTGACGTTGCTGGTCGTGGGGGCGTACGCCGACGAGTGAGGGTCCCGTAATCATTTTCATCTGACAGAAACACGTTCCGGACATGGGGGGAGACAGGACGGACGTGACGCGGCGGCGTTTCCACCGGCTCGTGGCGGGGACGATCGGCGGGGCCGCGCTCTCCGGTCGCGCGGCCGCACAGGGGAACGAAAGCGGTAGCGGCGGGTTCTTCCCGCCGCCCCAACCCGTCAACGGCGGCGACACCGACGATAGCGATGACGGTCCGGAAGCGCCGGTCAGCCCGACGCCCGACGGCCGGGGCGCGGCGGTCGAAGTCTCCGAGGGGGGGCAGTTCGTCGCGAATTTCAGCAGTACCGCGCTCGGCGACGCTACCGACGAGAGCGGAATCGCCCTCGAAAGCCTCTCGGGGTCGGTAACCGGGGCGGGTTCGCTTACCGTGAGCGAGAGCCCGGGTGAGGGCGTCGAACCTCTCTCGGACGACGGGAACGACGTGCTCAGATACATCACCGTTGAGGAGAGCGGCGACACCGACACGCGGAACGCGACGTTCACCTTCAGGGTCAGAGCTGACAGCCTCGAACAGCGCGGCATCGCCCCGGAGAACGTCGCGCTCTACCGCAACGACGGGAGCGGCTGGAGCCCTCTCGAAACGGACGATGGCACGCCGGTCCGCAACGGCCAGGCGTATCGCTACACCGCGAGTTCGCCCGAGGGCTTCTCCACGTTCGCCGTCACGCGCGACGGTATCGACACCAGCGGCGACGACACGACCACGACGACCGAGCCGACGACCACCGAGGCCGCGAGCCCGGGTCGTTCCGCGCCATCGGATGCCCCCTTCGAAGCCGCCTTCGGCGGCGATATCGCGCCGCTCGTTGCCGGGAGCGGGGTGCTCGGGTTGGCCGCGATTGGGGGGTTGTACCTCCTCGGCGAGAGCGCTCCGGGAACGGTCGAAACGGATTCCGACGAAGATGCCGAACCGGGCGCGGCCGACGGCGACGCCGACGCGCGGTCGGAAAGCGACGGCGAGTCGGCTGCCCCCGACGAATCCGAGGAGAGTCACGACGAACCGACGGCGGCCGACGCCGACGAACCGCCTGCAACGGACTCCGACTCAGTGAAGGTTGACGACATCGGTTCGCTCGCCGCGAGCGCCGAGTCGTTCGCCGCGGCGTGCCCCGCCGTCGAAACGCTCGATTCCGCGGCCACGGACGGTCTCCTCCACACCTTCGAGGGCACGCTCACGACCGGGGCGGACGCGGTCTTCCGGGTCGTCTCTCCCGAGGCCGACCCCGAGGGAGTCGCCGACGAGTTCGAATCCGCCGTTCGATCCTGGCAAAGCATCGACGGCGACGAGGGGGTTATATCGGTCCTCGACAGCGGAGCCGAGCCACGGCCATGGGTTGCACACGAACCGCTCCCCGGGAGCCTACTGAGCGAATGTCTCGACGCGCCGCTTGGCGAGCGGGTCCGTGCGGTCGCGAGCGTGTGCGAAACGATTCGGAACGCGGGCCGGTACAACGTCCGCCATCGGAATCTCTCCCCCGAGACGGTTCACGTCACGGAGAGCGGGTCGGTCGCCATCTCCGGGTGGGGCGTCGAACGGGTCGTCCGAGAGCACGCCGACGCGGACGCTCCCCCGACCAGATACATGGCACCGGAAGAAGTCGGGGATGGGCCGGTCGGCCCCGCGACGGACGTCTATCAGGCGGGTGCGCTCGCCTACCACGCGGTGACCGGGGAGCCGCCGTTCGCGGACACGCCGGACGACGAGTTGGTCGCGGCGATTCGAGAGGAGCTCCCCACCCCGCCGGGGGAGATAGACCCCGAGTTGTCGGCGTTCGACAGCCGGCTCCGTGAGGCGATGGCGAGCGACCCTGCGGAGCGATACACGTCGCCCCACCACCTCCGCCGGGGGTTGCTCGCGGCGCTCTGAAGCCAAACCATTAGCTACTACGGGCGCTACGACCGGCATGCAGCGCTACCCCGACGTCCCCACGCTCGCGGACGCCCCGCCGGAGCTCCTCGATTCGGGCCACCTCTGGCTCACGGAGTACGTGGTTGGCGCACACCTCCGCTTCGCGATCGACGACTCGGGGCTCCTCCGCTTCGGCGACCGGACGCGAACCTACGACCCCTCCGACGCGCTTCCGGGTCTCCACGAGCGCGGCGTCGAGACCGTCCGTGCGGGCTTGGAGCGCGACGCGCTTCGGGGTGCAATCACCCCCGACGATGTCGTCTTCTTCGGGCAGGTGCCCGACCCCGATGTCTACGACGACCCGCCGTCGTTTCTCGGGTTCGGCGTCTGGAACGGGGAGCGCTTTCGCCCGCCCGATGCCGTTGCGGGTATCTTCGAGGCCGTCGGGCTCCCCCCCGTCAACGCCTTCGAGCGCGAACTCCACACTCGGGACTTCGACCCCGACTCCTACGACGTGCCCCATTCGGCGTGGCGCGACGGCCCCGCAGCCGGGGTCGTCGTTGAGAACAAGACCGGCTTCCGGGCGCTGCTGTACGAGTGACAATAGCCCCCTCAACTTTCGTCGACCCACACGGGTTGAGTATCTATCGCAACTCGACGGGAACACTTGTGTGTGGCTGATACAACCGCTTGGTCCGGTGAATTGGCCACGGTTACAGCAGACCGCTAGTGCGGTTGCAGTGAACTGAAGGATTGGCTCGCCACATCAGGTCCGTCGGAGAAAGTAGAACATTAGGTTATCTCCGCGCGGCCCGCACGCTCACGGCGGCGGCCAGCCCCGCCAACCCCACGTCGTGAATCGCGATAATCGCCATGGTGCCGGCGGTCACGCCGGTCTCGAACCCCCCGAGGAGAACGACGCCGATGTAGCAAAGCGTCCCGAGCAGCGAGGCACAGACGAACGCCGCAAGCGGGGCCGTGTGACGGTTCGCGAGGATACCGAGCGCGAACGGGATTTCGGCGACGCCGTTGGCGAGGGTCCACACCCGCACGGAAACGGGGAGCAGGGTGGCGAACTCCGGGACGACGAGCGCATCCCACGGGGCCGGCGCGACGAGTTTGTGGACGCCGGCGAGCAGAATCGTCGCCCCGAGCGCGAGGCGGGCCGCAGTCGCGGGTTCGGGCCCCCGGGCGAGCAAGCTATCGAGGCGCGCCAGCACCTCGTTCACGTCCTTCCCGGTGTCGTGTCCCCTTCGCTCGGTCATACTGTCTCGTTCGGGCCCGCTCGGCAAAGGCGTAGCGGCTGCCGCAGTCGTCACTTTTTCGCCCGCACAGGCCGTCGCGTCGGGCAGCATGAACGTACTGGACAACGTGAAGCGCCTGCTCGACCTCGTCGACGGACACGAGGACGCTCTCGCGCGACAACTCAGCAAGCGGACGAGCGCGAGCGAGGGGCAAGTGAAAGAGGGCATCGCGCAGGTTCGGGAGGCGGTCGAGGACTTCTCCGAGGACGGGTCCGAAGAGAAGAACGCCTGACGCGGCTTAGAACCCGAACACCGGAACGAAGCGGAACGTGAGATAGGCCCCGACCGTCGCGATGGCGGGCACGACGTTTTGCATCACCACGACCCGAGCGGTCGTTACGGGGTTGAAAAGCGCTCCCGGGCTGGGGATGTCATCGGCGTCTTCGTCGCCGATGGGCGGGAGGGTCTCGCCCTCCTCGTCCGCCGCCAGCGCGTCGACGCTGACCGGTGTCTCTCCGTCGCCGCTGACCACTTCGGGGGCGGTCATCGGCCGCGTCGCCCGCCCCCAGCCCAGGCCGACGATGGACATCGTCGCGATGATGACGAAGCTCGCGGGGATACCGAGCGCCGAGAGGAAGACGACCAGCGTCGAGGAGACCGTGGCGACGACGATGGCCGCCGTCAGGGGGAGCTCCGTGATGTCGCTGCCCATCGTTTCGAGGGTTCGGCGGGCGATGGTGAACGCGCCGATGGTGACGGCGACGCCGCCGAAGATGATGGCGGGGTTCATCGCCAGCTCGCCGCTCCCCACGAGGGGCGCGACGGCGTTGGCGATGTTCGACGTGCCCGAGGAGAAGGCCATCAGACAGCCGATGGCGACGACGGTGAACGTCCCCCCCAGCTCCCGGCGGTTGGTCGTCCGGTGGACCCGAGGTATGGGGACGGGCCCGGACCGGTCCACGTCGAACAGCGGGCCCGAGCTGCGCTCCATCGCGACCATCCCGTTCAGCCGCGCGTAGAAGTACCGACCGATGACCAGCGAGACCCAGAAGCCGATGATGGGCGAGACGACCCACCAGATCGCGATTTCCCCCATCACGGCGAGGTCCAGCACGTCGCCCGCCAGCCCGAGGCCGGCGATGGCGCCCACGGCGGTCATCGAGGTCGAGGCCGGCACGCCGTAGACGTTCCCGACCAGCAACGCGACCCCGATGAAGAAGAGCACCGCGATAGAGGATTCGAGCGTGAAGATTCCGGGGTCGACGACCAGCTCGCTGCCGAGCTTCGTCACGACGTTCCGCCCCAGCGTCCAGGCGCCGAGGAAGAAGAAGACGCCCATCAGCGCCGCGGCGACGGGCTTGGAGATGGCACCCGCCCCGACGGCCGGTCCGAACGCCGGTCCGGTGGTCGACCCGCCGATGTTGTAGGCGACGAACATCGCGACGAGGACGCCGACGACGAGGAGCGCGCTGATCATCGCTCCTCGTCGTCGGTGTCTTCATCCGATTCGGTCGCTTCGTCCTCGTCTCCCCTCTCCGCGTCTTCGAGGGTTTCCTCTACTTTCTCCTCGACGGTTTCGTCAACGGTCTCCTCGACGGTTTCCTCGACCGTCTTCTCCACCGTCTCGCCGACCGTCTCTTCGACGGTTTCGCCGACTTTCTCCTCGACGGTCTTTTCGACGGTTTCCTCGACCGTCTTCTCCACCGTCTCGCCGACCGTCTCTTCGACGGTTTCGCCGACTTTCTCCTCCACCGTCTCGCCGACCGTCTCCTCGACTGTTTTCTCCACGGTTTCGTCAACCGTTTCCCCAACTGTCTCCTCGACGGTTTCGCCGACGGTCTTTTCGACCGTCTCGTCGACGGTTTCCTCGACCGTCTTCTCCACCGTCTCGCCCACCTTCTGCTCGACCGTCTCGTCGACCGTTTTCTCGACGGTTTCGCCGACGGTCTCGTTGACGGTTTCTTCGACGGTCTCCTTGACCTCCGTGGTCATCCAGTTGGGGTCGAAGCGGGCCATCTTCCACCCGACGTGGAGGACGTAGGAAACCAGCACGCCGAACCCGAACGCCAGCCCGATTTCGCTGCTGGCGACGACGATTAACCCGACTGAGAGCGCGATTAGCAGGCCGTACGTCAGGTCGACGATGGAGTCGACGCGGTTCGGGTTCACGGCTCACCCGGGCCGGCGGTCACCTGATCGGGAAGAACGAACCGGGGCGCAATAGATGTGAAAAAACCCATACGTAATGTAGACTTCCCGGATGGAAGTACCTTCGCAAAGCCGGGTCCTACTCCTCCGCGAGATGTCCGGGGTTCCACTCCCCGTCGAACTCGCGGTGGGTGAACGCCTTCGCGTCCTCGCCGGCGTAGGTCCCGACGGTCTGCCCGCTGCCCTCGATGTAGTACTTGTAGGTTGTCAGCCCCTCCAGGCCGACGGGCCCGCGCGCGTGAATTTTGCCCGTGGAAATCCCGACCTCGGCACCGAGACCGTAGCGGTAGCCGTCCGCAAAGCGGGTGGAAGCGTTGTGGAAGACGCTCGCCGAATCGAGGCTGCGCATGAAACGCCGCGCGCGCTCGGCGTCCTCGGTCAGCACCGACTCCGTGTGCTTCGAGCCGTAGGTCGTGATGTGCTCGACGGCCTCGTCGAGGCTCCCGACGACCTTGATGTCGAGTTCGAGGTCGCCGTACTCCGTCGACCAGTTCTCCTCCGTGGCGGGTTCAACCCCCACCACGTCTCTCGTTCCCTCGTCGCCGCGGAGCTCGACACCCTCGGATTCGTAGCGTTCGACCATCCCCGGCAGGAACGCCTCGGCGACGTCCTCGTGAACGAGGAGGGTCTCGACGGCGTTACACACCGCCGGATACTGGACCTTCGCGTCGAGGGCGACCGCTTCGGCCATTTCCAGGTCCGCTTCGGAATCGACGTAGACGTGACAGATACCCTCAGTGTGTCCGAGCACGGGAATCGAGGTGTTGTCCTGGATGTAGCGGACGAACTCGGAACTGCCGCGGGGCATCAGCAGGTCGACGGCGCCGTCCATCCCCAGTAGGGTGTCCACGTCTTCCCGGGCTTCGATGAGGTGGGCCCACCCCTCGGGCTCCTCGGCGGTGGCCTCCTGGATAATCTCGAAGAGAACGCGGTTGGAGTGGGCCGCCTCGCTGCCGCCCTTGAGGATGACGGCGTTCCCCGATTTCAGGCTGAGCGCGGCGATTTGCACGAGCGCGTCCGGCCGGGACTCGAAGACTGTGCCGATGACCCCGATAGGGACGCTCGTCTTGTACAGCTCCAGCCCGTCGTCGAGCTCTCGGGCGGACAGCGTCTTGTCCAGGGGGTCCTCTTGGTCGGCGACGCTGCGGACCATCTCGGCGATGCTCTCCAGCTTCGACTCGGAGAGCTGCAGGCGGTCCACCAAGGCTTGGGTGTACTCGCCGCGTTCGAGCATCGCCTCGGCCTCCGTCACGTCCTTCTCGTTGGCTTCGAGGACGCGCTCGACGTTCTCGGGTTCCAGCAAGGCGTCCGCGATGCGTTCGAGCGCGTCGCTCCGTGCCTCGTCCGAGAGCTTCGCGGCCTCCAGCGCCGCGCGCTGTGCCTGCGTTACCTTCGCTTCCGTGGATGTGGGTTGGTCGCTCATTCCTGGTCCCCGTTGATGGGTACGAATACCGTCCCGACGGGTTTGGCCGTGACGATTCGCGCCAGCACGTCGGGCGCCGTCGACTCGGCGATGACCGCGGGGATGCCGTGCTCGCTGACCTGCCGCGCGCCCTCCACCTTCGTCCGGATGCCGCCGAACCCCTCCGTCGAGCTCTCCTCGACCAGTTCGTGGACGGCGTCGTAGTTCTCGCCGACCGCCTCGATGCGCCGCGCGTCGTCGTCGCGCTTCGGGTTCCCGGTGTAGACGCCCCCGACGTCGGTGAGCGTCACCAGCAGGTCGGCGTCGATGCCCACGGCGACGTCCGCGGAGATCATGTCGTTGTCGCCGATCTGGATCTCCTCGGTGGCGACGGCGTCGTTCTCGTTGATGATGGGGACGATGCCCCACTCCAGGAGTGTTTCGACGGTGTTCCGGAAGTTCGTGAAGCGCTCGGGGTCGTTCAGGTCGTACTCGGTGATGAGGAGCTGTGCGACCTTGTAGCCGTGGCGCTCGAAGCTCTCGTTGTACCGGCGCATCAGGTGGCTCTGCCCGACGGTCGAGAGCGCCTGGGAGGCCTCGACGGTGTCGCCCTCGTGGTCGACCCGGCCGACGCCCGCGCCGACGGCGCCCGAGGAGACGAGCAGGACCTGCTTGCCCGTGTCG
>JBEQBK010000122.1:0-7508 GCA_041639855.1 Halobacteriaceae archaeon
GCCGAGGGGACAGGACGAAGGTGTGGCCCGCGCGAACGAGCGGGCCACGACGGTGGATACTTTCCCTCCCCCGGCCGAGTAGGGGGTATGCTGGTCACGCTGGAGGGTCTCGACGGGAGCGGGAAGACCACCGTCGTCGAGGCGCTTCGCGGGGAGTTCCCCGACGCCACGTTCACGCGCGAACCCACAGAATCGTGGTACGGCGAAGCTGTCCTCCGGTCGGTGCGCGACGACGACGCCGACCCGATGGCCGAGTGCTTTCTCTACCTTGCCGACCACGCCGACCACCTCTCGCGGGTAATCGAACCCGGCTTGGAGTCGGGACTGGTGGTTTCGGACCGCTACTCCGACTCGCGTTACGCCTACCAGGCCGTCGCGCTCGCCGAGCGTGTCGAGGACCCCATCGCGTATCTGAAGGCCGTTCACCGTCCGTTCACGCGCCCGCCGGACCGAACTATCTACCTCGATATCGACCCGGAGACCGCCGCCGCGCGCAGCGGCGCGACGAACAAGTTCGAGCAAGTCGCCTTCCTCGAAAAGGTCCGGGACCGATACGAGACGCTCATCGAGGCCGAACCGGAGCGCTTCGTCCGCGTGGACGCCAGCCAGCCCCCTGAGGACGTGCTCGCGGAGGTCGTCAACGTCCTCCGGCGCGCTCAGGATGGCTGACGACGGGTCGGACGACGGGCGGGGCTTCCGCATCACGCTCCCGCCAATCCGCCTCCCGGCGCTCTTCCCCGAGGGCTTCAACCCGGCGTTCGAGCCCCCCGAGCGGGTGCGCACGGCCGGCGCGTCCCCGCGGCTGCTCGTTCTCCTCGCCGTCCTTCTGGACGCGGCCGACGCAGCGTTCGTGCTCTCGGGAGTCGGCGCCGTTTCGACGGCCGTCACCACCCTGCTCGGGACGGTTCTGCTCGGGCTCCCCGCTTTCCTCAACCTCTGGGAACTCCTCGCTCCCGCCCCGCTGGCCGCGTTCCCGACGCTCTCGGTGCTCGCGCTACTCCAGTTCCGCGGGGAGCTCGACGTCCTCGGGGGCGGGCATCCAGAACACGTCGAGGGCGACCCCGAGCGCGAGGGGTAGACCGAACAGCGAGACGAACAGCGTCCCGCGCCCGAGGTCGATGCCGTCGCCGACGCCGAGCGCGCCCAACACGACCAGCGTCGTTGCCGTGTACAGGAGGGGAATCAGGATGACGGCGTAGACGTACGGCGCCCACGAGGAGGATAGCTGCACGCGGAGCAGGCGGACGACCAGCGCGGCAACGAGGACGTGCGCCGCCGCGAGGACCGCCAGGACCACGAGGGAGGCGATTGCCATGGGGGGTGTTGGGGGCCGTCCCGTTTCGGCCTATCGGTCCGCGGCGGGGCGTTCCGTTTTGACTGCTCCTTACAGCGGCGTCGGCTCGCCACCGCCCCTTTTTCGGCGGTGTCTCGCCCCCGCCTACAGCGGCGTCGGCTCGCCACCGCCCCCCTCGTGGGCACGGTTGCGCATCGCCGCCACGTCCTCCCGGTAATCGTAGCCCGGCACGATGCCCTCGAACCACGTCCCCTCGACGAAGTTCACCACCGCGAGGGCGTCCTCCGCGGGCGCGAGCCCACCCGAGTGGTGCATCCAGACGGTGACGGTGTCTTCTAGCTCTTCGACGCTCGCCAGCTCCGGGTCGGGCCCCCGCGTGACGCCGCCGGGGTGTTCGAGACGGCGTTCGAGCGTGTCGAACCAGCCTGCAACTAGCGCGTCGCCGACCGTCTCGCCCTCCACGGCGGCGTCGAGCGTCGGCACGTCGCAGACGACGCGGCGCTCGCCGGAATCGACGTGCACGCGCGCTTCGAAGTCCGCCTCGACGACCTCGTAGACTTCCTCTTCGACCGCCTCGAAGGCTTCGTGGGCCTCGAAGGCGTCTGTCGCTGTCATTACCTTTGGAAGGGACTGCGCAATAAAAGCGCCTTCGGCCTCCGAACGGTGATGGTTCACACGCGCCGATACCTATTTGTGCCCGGAGTAGCTCAGTGTTGGTCGTTCTCTCCGGTCGTAGCCGTGGCTGGGGCCCCGGCGAGACCGGTCGCCGCCCGTCAGCGGCGAGACTATGCTATCAGGCAGACACATCTCCGCGACACATCGCATCGAACACGAACCACACCTACCCGACGCTCGGCGATGAGTGGGAACTCGGAACTCCCCTCGCTTGCCGAGGCGTACGAGTCCGCAAGCGAGGGAAACCCGGTGTTTGCTCTCCTCCGACGGTTCCTCCCCGGACGGGCGGGCGTCCTCTCGCTTGCCGCGCTCGCGACGGTCCTCTCGCGGGTCGCCCGACTGGTGCCGCCGTATCTGTTGGGCGTGACGCTCGACGCCTTCTTCACCGGGAGCGGACCGCTCTCTATCGCGTTCGTTCCCGACGCGTGGATTCCGGCGACGACACGCGGGCAGTTCGCCTTCATCGGCGGCCTCTTCATCGTCACGGCCCTGTTCACGGCGCTCGTCCAGTTCGTCCAGTTCGTCGCCTTCCGCTGGTTCCAGGGGTCGGTACTCCACGACCTGCGGACCGAGGCATACGCCGCGACCCAACGTTTGGATGTCGCCTTCTTCGACGCCGAGTCGACCGGTGACGTGATGAGCGTCCTGAACAACGACGTGAACCAACTGCGGGACGTGCTTTCCGACGGGCTAGAGGGTGCAATCTCCCTTTCGGCCTTTCTCGTCGGCCTGCTTGCCGTCATGCTGGCGCTTCACGTTCAATTCACCCTGCTAACGGTGGCCTTTGTTCCGATCATGGGTGCCTTGACGCGTGTCTACCAGCGGCGCATCGAACCCCGCTACGACGAGCGGCGCGCCGCGGTCGGTGCGGTGAACACACAGGTACAGAACGCGGTGAGCGGCGTCGAGACGGTCAAGGCGTTCGGCGCCGAGAACCGGGAGCGCGAGGAACTCCGGGACCGTTCCCGCGCCTACTGGCGCGCCGACTGGGCGGCGGCGAAGGTCTCGGGGGTCTTCTTCCCGACGCGGACGCTCCTCACGGAGACCGTCTCGCTGGGAATCGTCGTCGGGGGCGGCTGGTGGGTCCTCTTCGGCCCGCCGCTCGCCTTCACGGAACCCCTCACCGCGGGGACCTTCGTCACCTTCCTCTTCTACGGCCGGTGGCTGGTGAACGAGTCCGCCTCGCTGGGCGACCTCGTGGACACCTACACCGACGCGAAGGCCTCCGCCAAGCGCGTCTTCGGTCTCCTCGAATACCCCCAACGGATTACCGACCCCGACGATTCGGTCCCGCTTGACGACTCCGCGGGCGCCGTCGCGTACGAGGGGGTTTCGTTCGCCTATCCGGACACCGAGGAGCCCGCCGTCTCGGACGTGTCTCTCGAGGTCGATTCGGGCGATTACCTCGGGCTCGTGGGCTCGACCGGCGCCGGGAAGTCGACGCTGATGAAACTGCTCCCGCGCTTCTACGACCCCGATGTCGGAACGATAAGGCTCGACGGCACGGACGTGTCGGCGGCGAATCTCTCGGAACTACGGGACGCCATCGGATACGTCCGTCAGGAACCGTTCCTCTTTGACGGTACTGTCGCCGAGAACATCGCGTACGGTCGGCCGGAGGCTGACAGGGCGGCCGTCCGGCGGGCCGCCGAGCGCGCGAACGCCCACGGGTTCATTACCGACTTGCCGGAGGGATACGATACCCAGGTGGGCGAGCGCGGGGTGAAACTTTCCGGCGGTCAGCGCCAGCGCGTTGCCATCGCCCGGGCCCTCCTTCCGGACCCCGCCGTTCTGATTCTCGACGAGGCCACCAGTCACGTGGACACCGAGACGGAGGCGCTCATCCAACGCGAGCTTGACGAGTTCGCCGGCGAACGAACGACGTTCGCTATTGCCCACCGCCTCTCCACGGTCCGCGACGCGGACGAAATCCTCGTCTTCGCTGACGGGGAGGTCGTCGAGCGGGGTACGCATAAGGACCTCATCGAGAAGAACGGCCGCTACGCCGACCTCTGGCGGGTTCAGGCCGGCGCCGTCGGGTCACTCCCCGAGTCATTCCACGAGGATGCGGAGGTGACCCAGTAAGAACGGACCTGCTCCTCGTATCAAAGATACTGCGGGGGACGGGACTTCACCGAGCGAAGCGAGGTGAAGTACGTCACCCGCACGAACGGAGTGAGTGCGGGGGACGGGATTCGAACCCGCGATGGGCTGCCCCAGCGGGTCTTAAGCCCGCCGCCTTGGGCCGCTCGGCCACCCCCGCGCACTACGGCATACCGCCGAGTCGGGGAAGACAGTTACGACCTACCAGTCCACCGAGAGCGTCCCGTCGTCCTCGGGGTCGGGCGCGATTTCCTCGCCGGTCCGTCGGTCGACGACGTGAATGACGCCCTTGTCTTTCTTCGCGGGACAGGCCTCGGCGGCACGGACGTTGTGCTCCAGGTCGTCCTCACCGAAGAAGTACGTGCTCGGGCGGGCGAGCCCCGTCTCGATGTCCATCGACCAGTTCTCCGAGACCTCGGCGCACTTGCCCGCGCCGATGCATTTGTTCGCCTCGAAGATGACTTTGTAGGGCTGCTCCTCCACGGGCGGGGCGTCGCTCTCCCCGACCGTCGTCGGGTCGACTGCTCCCTCCTCGTCTGCGGCCATACCCGCAACGTGGGGGTGTAGCCCCTTGCCGCTATCGGTTAGCGCAGCGACTCATGCCCACGTCCAGCGGGTGTCCAGCACGTAGCGATACACCCCGCTGACGGCGATGGCGGCGCCGTTCGCGACGATGAGCGGGAGCCCGCCGAACACGACGAACGCTTCGAGCGCGCCCAACTGGATGGGGATGGCCGTCCCGCGCACGAGGTTCGTCCGGAGGAGGCCCGCCGCGAGCTCGCGCGTCCCCGTCCGCCTGGACGCCCGAAACGTCCACGCGTTGTTGAGGAAGAACTGCAACAGGATGGTGCACTCGATGGCGACGGTCGCGGCCACGAGGCGGTGGAGCCCGGTCTGTTGGACGAGTACCCACAACAGGAGCGTCTGGACCCCGGAGGCGAACAGCCCGACCAGGAAGAAGCGCCGCAGGCGGACCGCACCCGCGCCGTCGACCATTCCGCGTATGAGTTCCCGGACCATCAGCGGTAGCCGAGTGCGGCCAGCCTCGATTCGAGGTCGTCGTCGGCGTCCGCCTCGACGTGTGCCCCGGCTTCGAGTCCAGCGGAGTGGTCGGTTCCGACCGGGCCCAGCCGTTCGAGCGCGGCCGCCGCATCGGGGCCGGGGTCGGCCGCGAGGTCGTGTCGCTGTGCCGGGTCGCTGGGTCGGTGGTAGAGTTCGACCTCGCCGGTGGCGGTGTTCTCGATGTGTGTCCACTCGGCGGTCCGCGCGCTCACCAGGAGGTCGCCCTCGTCCAGCGAGCGGGGGATGGGCTGGCTCGTCACGTCCTCGCCGCGGACGGCCACCGACACCACCGGCTCCCCGGCGGGCCGCTCCCGGCCGGCCAACACGCCGCCAAGGTCGTCGCCGACCCAGGAATCGGGTGTCGGTGCGCCGAGCAACCCGGCGACGGTCGGGGGAATCGCGTCCAGCCCGACCGGCTCACGGACCCGTTGGGAGGACACACCGGGGCCCGCAGCGAGGAGGGGGACTCGAACGAGCTCGTCGTACAGCTTCGGGTAGTGCGCGAGGTGCCCGTGGTCCTGGAACTCCTCGCCGTGGTCACCCGCGACGAGTATCGCCGTCTCCTCCCTGACGCCTGCTGCCTCCAACCCGTCGAGGAGACGGCCGACGCTCGCGTCGACCTGCCGGACGCCGCCCTGGTAGAGCGCGCGCAAGTCCCCTAATGTCCGTTCGCCCACGCCCAGCCCGAGGCCCGTTCGGGTGTGCGCGAGGAACATCCGCCCCGTTCCGACCGACCCGTCCGTGACTTCCCGCACGTAGCGCGGCGCCGGCGTGTAGGGGGTGTGTGCGTCCATGTAGTGGACCCAGAGAAAGAAGGATTCCTCGGCGTCGGCGACGAACTCGCGAGCGCCCGTCTCCACGTCGAGGCCGCGCGCGGCGTCGAGGAAGGGGCGGTCGTCCGCCCGCCCGCGCAGCCGGTCGGCGACGCGGCGGAACGGCGTCCGGGCCAACTGGAGCCACGCCTCGATCGTCGGGTGGGCGGCGAGTTGCTTCGAGAGGCGGCCGTCGCCGGTCAGGAAGCTCTCGAAGGTGTCGAAGCCGCGGTCGTAGCCCCAGTGCTCGGTGAGAAAGCCGTTCGCGGCGTTGAACCCGCCGGTCTCGAAGCCGGCGTCGGAGAGGGCCTCCGCGAGCGTCGGCGAGTCCTCCACGCCGATACGGCCGTTGTCCGCGAACACCGGCCGGGAGGCGAGGATGGAAGGAAAGGAAAAGGGCGTCCAGTTGCCGCCCGCAAAGGCGTGCTCGAAGACGGTGCCCTCGGCGGCAAGCGAGTCGAGAACTGGCGTGTGGCGTTCGCCGTCGTGGAAGCCGACGGCGTCGGCGCGGAGGGAATCGACGGTGACGAGAACGACGTTCTCCGGCGCTTCGTCCGTGTCCCCCCGTCGCCTACTCATGCGTAACTTAAAGGGGGTCGTCGCCCTCAACCTTTCGACTCCCCGGGAAGTGCCCCGGTCCGCCCGACCTGCACGCCCCAGAGGTCGGCGTAGAGACCCCCCTTCTGGATGAGTTCGTCGTGGGTGCCCCGCTCGACGACCTCCCCGCCGTCCATCACGAGTACCGCGTCCGCGTCGCGCACGGTGGAGAGGCGGTGGGCAATAGCGAACGTCGTCCGGTCGGCGATGAGACTCTCCAGGTTGCGCTGAATGAGCATCTCCGTCTCGTTGTCGACGTGGCTGGTCGCTTCGTCCAACACGAGCACGTCGGGGTCGCGGAGCACCGCTCTGGCGATGGAGACGCGTTGGCGCTGCCCGCCGGAGAGTTTCACGCCGCGCTCACCGACCATCGTGTCGTAGCCGTCGGGGAGGTCCTCCACGAAGTCGGCGGCGCCTGCGGTCTCGGCGGCCGCGCGCACCTCGGCCTCGCTCACGTCGCCGCCCGCGCCAACCTGCAGGCCGTAGGCGATGTTCTCGGTGACGGTGCCGTAGAACAGGTAGGGGTCCTGCCCGATGTAGCCGATGTGTTCGCGCAGGCTCCGCAGGCTCACCTCGCGGGTGTCGTGGCCGTCGACGCTGATGGTGCCCGAATCGGGGTCGTAGAAGCGAAGGAGGAGCTTCATCATGGTGGACTTCCCCGCGCCCGTCGGCCCGACGAGCCCGACGTAATCACCGGGTTCGGCCGCGAAGGACACGTCGTGGAGCACTTCCTCCTCGGGCTCGCCGTCGTCGTCCTTGTACGCGAAGGAGACGCCCTCGTACTCGACGTGCCCCTCGATACCCTCCAACTCGGTCTTCCCTTCTTCGGCGCTCATTCGGGGTTCGGAATCGAGGAGTCCGACGATGCGCTCGCTGGCCGCCTCGGCGTACTGGTAGCCGTTGAGAATCTCGCCGAACTGTCGCATCGGGTAGACGAAGCGCCGCGAGTAGTTGAGGAAGAGCAC
>JBEQBK010000123.1:0-7462 GCA_041639855.1 Halobacteriaceae archaeon
AGCTCGTCCATCTCGGCGGGTTCCGAGAGGGCGAAGCGGTCCCAGTGGTTCCGCGCGGGGTGGTCTTGGGGCATGAACAGGCAGTCGTTGATGTAGAAGTCCGCGTCGACGTGGGGGCCCTCCATCTCCTGGAAGCCCATGCCCACGAGGACGTCTTTCACCCGCTCGGCGGTCTCCCGGAGGACGTGGGTCTTCCCGGGGACCTCGGGCTCGGCGTCGGCCTCGACGTTGTACTCGCTGAACTCCACCTCCCGCCACTCGCCGCTCGCGAGCATCTCGGGCGTCAGCCTGTCGGCGCCTTCGACGACCTCGATGCCGCCCATCACGGCGGTCACGCCCTCCTCGGTGAGCGAGACGAGTCGCACGGTGCGCTCGGAGACCGAAACGAGCCCGCGGCGTTCGAGGGCTTCGATGGCGTCGGGGCTTGGGGTCTCGCCCGCGTCGATATCCGCCAAGGCGAGCGCCTCGGGGTCCGAATCGGGGGTGGCGTCGGAGTCGGCGGTGATTTCGCCCGACTCGACCGTTCCGTACCCTTTCCGCGCGTAGTTCGAGAGCGCGATGTCCACTTCGGGACCTTCCAGCCCCGACTGGCCGATGACCTGGCCCATCGGAGCGGCCTCGTCGTCGGCGCCCGCTTCGAGCGCCGCGCGGTAGAGCCGGACCTCGGGGAGGTCCGCTTCGACGTACGCCTCCCCCTCCTCGGTGAGTGAGACGGAGCGTTCGGTCTCCTCACGGAGGTCGACGTAGCCGTCCGCCTCCAGTTCGAAGGCCGCGCCGGTCGCCGTCTCGGGAGGTATCCCGGCGGCGTCGGCCAGTTCCTCGATTCGCTGTTCGTCGTCCGGGCTCGCGGCCTCCAACACCGCGGCCCGGTCCTGTGATAGCTGTAGCATTCGCGTTGTCCGTTGGGTGATGTGGGATTCAGTTAACCGTGCCGAACGCCGCCCGTGAAGGTCGGTTTCCCGCCGGCCCGGGCCGTTTGGCCCCGTCGGCGTCCACCGACCTCAGGAACGGCGAAAGAAGAAGGCGAACCCGGGGGGAGCGCGTTCGTGTACCGTACCGTCGACGCCGGGTTCGGACGCCATACTCCCCGGAACCCCCGCTCCGAACAAAAACCTTCGGCTCAGGGTGTGAGCCGTGAGACGGCGACCCACCTGAACCCGCCGGGGCCGTCGCCGCCGTCGAGCGCGAACACCATCCGCTTGCGGACCCCGCCGGCGAGGCGCACGTCCAGCGCCAGCTCCCGGGGGTCGAAGCTGTGGTCGGCGGGGAGCACACGCACGAGGTACTCCGCGTGCCCGAGTTCGGTGACGGACTCGACGGCCTCGTACACCCGGAAGTCGGCGCCGAACTTGAAGCCGGTCTTGGGCGCCGCGCCGGTGTCCCGAAGCGTCCGGTAGGCCCGCAGCCGGCGGTCGAAGCGCTCGCCCTCCACGTCGCGGCCGCGCTCGACGACCCGCTCGACGTCCCCGCCGACGAGGCCGAGCGCGCCCTCCGCGGCGAGGTAGGCCGCCTCGACCAACGAGAGGTGGAGCGCGCCGGTCCGGTCCCCGTCCCGCGTGGCGAGCGGGCGGCCGTAGAACCCCCGTTCGTGGAGGTTTTTGGGGGGTTCGTTCACGACGACCCGGTCGTCGATGAGCTCACCCGTCGCGGGCTCGGGCTCGTAGTCCGTTCCGCCCGTGGGTTCGAAGCGTTCGGCCTCGAAGTATGAGAGGTCGCTCTCCTCGTCGACGACGGCGAGCACGGAGCCGGAGAGGTCAGCGCCGACGGCCTCGCGCTCGCCGAGCGCGCGGACGCGGTGGGCGATTTCGCCGTCGGTGGGGCCCTTCCCACGGGGATAGACCACGAAGTCCGCCCCATCGGCGTTCTCGGCCCACCGGGCGGGCGAGAGGTAAAAGCCCCTGTCGCGGAGGTCCTTGTAGACGAGAAAGCGAACCCCGAGGCCTTCGCCGGCGTGCGCCGAGAGGAAGGCTTCGAAGCCCATCCCGTCCACGGCGTCGAGGTCGCCCCGGAAGAGGAGGTGGGCCGCCTCCACCGGCGCGAGCGCGAGGCTGTCGCCCTCGATGGGCCGGCCGTACGCCCGCGAGTCGTAGAAGCGCTGGCGGGCGTCGTCCCCGACGACCACCTCGCCGTCCCGGACCGTGCCGTCCATACCCCGACTCGCCCGCCACGGGGCAAAGAGGCTACGGTCCCCGCGGACAGTCGGGGTTCAGACAGCGCGTCCCCGAGGGGGTATCGAACACGGGCAGGCCACAGTCACACTCGCCGACGACGACGCCGGTGGGGATGACGTGCGAGCGCCCGCAGTCGCAGCTCGCGCGCAGGCCCCGCGAGCGCTCGATTTCCATCGGGAGCTCGCAGTCCGGACAGTACCAGTGGCCCTCGAAGCGTTCTTTCACCGCTTCGTCCAACGACTCACACTCCCGGTCCAGGCAGACCTCGAAGGCCGCGCCGCGCTCGGTTTCGATGCGGGGCAGCCCACACGAACAGGTCTCTTCTTTCACTGCGGCGTCGCGCGGCAGCCCGTAGCGCGCCCGGCAGTTCACACAGACCACTCGCCCGCCGTCGCGAACGAGCGCGCCCTCGCAGCCGGGACACTCCCCGACCTGTTCCCCGGTGGGTGAGGCCGGGAAGTGCGCGCGGCCGTAGACCGTTTCCGAAACGACCCTGAGCTCCTCCTCGCCCTTGCCGGCGACGACCCGAAAGCCGTTCTCGTCGTACTTGAAGCGGACCAGGTCGGCTCGGGTGAGCCACGCGGCGGGCTGATACCCCTCGGAGTCGTGAATCAACACGGTATCGTCGGGTTTGATGAGCACGACGACGGCCCCCCGCTTCTCGACGCGTTCGTCGCGCTCGTACGTGATGCTACAGTCGCCGGCCAACACGCGCGTCGCGGCTTGCATACCCCCCTCTGGTCACGTCTTCGGGTTTGAAGCTGGGGCCTTCGCGGCTCAGTCGACCCGCACCAGCCGCTCGGAGACGACGGGGCAAAGCGGCTCCTCCGGGAAGGTCACTTCGGCGCGGAAGACGACGTGGCGGGCGTCGGCGCCGAACACGCCTATCGGCACCCTGGCCTCCTCCCCGAGGTGGGTCTCGGTTCCGTTCATCTCGACGGGGTCGCCGCCGTCGGCTGCGGCGGTGACGCGGACCGCGGCCTTCGCACCCGCGCCGCGGTTTCTCACCGCCACCTCGCACATCTCGTTCTCGCCGGCCGCGATGGTGCCCGGGAAGCCGACCCACTCGATTTCGGGGTCCGGCAGGTCCGCGGCGCCCTCGTACACCCGCTCGGCGACGCCCTCGGAGAGCCCCGCCTCCACGAGCCCCTCAACGCCCGCGTCCCGGAGGTCGCTCGGCGTTTCGAGGTCGGCCTCGAAGAGCGCGTGCGCCCGGCCGGAGCCGACGCCGTCGACGGCGGTGAGGCCGACGGCGTCCTCGGGCACGCCGTGCTCGACGCGGGCGGCGACCCGGCGGACGAGGTTCGCGCTCCTCGGGGAGCCCTCGTCGGCGCAGACCGCGGCGAGCGCGGCGAACAGCCGCTGGGCGTTCTGGGAGATGACCCACGCGTCGGACGCGAGTTCCGGGGGGACGGAGCCTTCCATCTGCCCCGTCAGAATGGCGAGCACCTTCCGCTCGCTGGAGTCGAGGTCGGGCGCGCCGACGAGTTTGCCGATGGCTTCGGACTCGTCGTGGCGCGCGCTCACGCTGTCGAACTCCGCCGCTTGCGCAACCGCTCGGAGCACGTCGTCCTCGGTCACCTCGCCGCCCACGAGCCCGGCGAAGCGCTCGGCGGTCTCCAGTCGCAAATAGAAACGCGAGGCGAGCCGGCTGATTGGGGTAGCCTCCAACCCCAAATCGTCGTCCGTTCGGACGAACCCGCGCTCCACGAGGGATTCGAGGGTTTCCCGCACCTTCTCGCGGATGTCGCCCGGGTATGCGTCGGGCGCGCGGCGGGCCCGGACGTAGTAGAAGGTGGTTTCGAGCCACGCCATCACGTCCTCAATACCCCGCAGGGTGCCGAGCGCGATTTCGGCGTTCAGGTGCTCGGCCAAGTCGTCCGCGAGCTGGGATTCGATGCGCTTGCCGTCCCGGAGAAGGTTCCTGTACTTGTCCGCTTCGTCGGGCTCCGCCACGACCCAGCCGTAGCCCACGTCGTCGTAGCCGGGCCGGCCGGCACGCCCGAGCATCTGGAGGACGTCCAGCGGCGAGATGTCGACCTCGCCTTCGAGGGGGTCGTGGAGCTTGGTGTCCCGCAACACGACACACCGCGCGGGCAGGTTGACGCCCCACGCCAGCGTCGTCGTGGAGAAGAGCACGTCGAGTTTCCCCCGCTTGAACCACTCCTCGACGTGGTTCTTGTCCTCCCGCGAGAGCCCGGCGTGGTGGAAAGCAACGCCGTCGAGGGCCGATTGGCGGAGGGTCTTGTTCTCCAGGTCCTGTGTTTCGTTGTGGAAGTCGTAGTCGCCGCGCGCCCCGACCGGGATGTCCTTCTCGGCGATGACGTCGCGGGCCTTCTTGGCGGCTTGCACCGCGTCCTGGCGGGAGGCAACGAAGACGAGCGCCTGGCCGTCCTCGCGGAGGTGTGGCTCGGCCAAATCGAGGGCGGTGTAGAGCCGCCGGTACTTGTTCTCGAAGGCGTTGTCGCCCGTACGATAGGTCTCGACGCCGGCGTGTAAGTCGACGGGCCGGTAGTCGTCGCCGAACTCGTAGGTCGTTTCGCCCGGGGCGTCGAGCCACGCGGCCACGTCCTCGACGTTGGGCATCGTCGCGGAGAGCGCGACGAAGCGGGGCTCACAGAGTCGTCGCAGGCGGGAGACGACGACCTCCAGCACCGACCCGCGGCGCTCGGAGTCGAGCAGGTGCACTTCGTCGATGACACAGCAGTCGATGTTCCGAATGAAGGCGTATCTGGGTGAGTCGTGTTTTCGGGTGGCTGAATCGACCTTCTCGGGGGTCATCACGAGCACGTCGGCGCGCTCGGCGCGCCGGGGGTTCAAATCGCGCTCGCCGGTGACGACGTACACCGAATACCCCAGGTTCTCGAAGCGCTCCCACTCGTCTTCCTTCTCGTTGGTGAGCGCGCGCATCGGCGCGATAAAGAGCGCCGTCCCGTCCTCCGAGAGCGTCTTGCAGATAGCCAGCTCCGCGAGCGCGGTCTTCCCCGAGGCGGTGGGCGCGCTCGCGACGACGTTCGAATCGGTCTCCAAGAGCCCGGGGAGCGCCTCGCGTTGCATCCGGTTGAACTCCTCGAAGGCGAAGGCGTCGGCGAACTCCGGGACGGCCTCGGCGACCTCCATCTCGGGAAGTCACAGCGCCCGCGGGGGCAAAGGCGTTTCTAGTTCCGTAGCCGGCAGCGTAGCGGCGCCTTCCGCAGTATTAAGCCGCGGGCACACCACCCCTGCCCCATGGAACCTCTCTCCGTGGGTGTCATCGGCTGTGGCACCATCAGCGACGCGTACTTCGAGGGCGACGCGGTCCACGACGCCTTCGACGTGGTTGCCTGTGCCGACATCGACGAAGACGCCCGCGAGGCCAAAGCGGCCGAGTACGGCCTCGACGCCTACGCCACCGAGGAGTTGCTCGAAACCGACGTGGAGGCGGTGGTCAACCTCACGCCGCCTACTGTCCACGCGGACGTCTGCGTCTCCGCGCTCGAAGCGGGCAAACACGTCTACACCGAGAAGCCCCTCGCCGCCACCACCGAGGGCGCCGACCGGATTCGCGAGGCCGCCGCCGAGAGCGACCGGCTGTTGGGCTCGGCGCCGGACACGTTCCTCGGCGCGGGCATCCAAACGGCTCGAAAAGCGCTCGACGACGGCGCCATCGGGGAACCGGTGGGCGCGACGGCGGCGTGGACCTCCCCGGGCCACGAGGTCTGGCACCCTCAGCCGGACCTCTACTATCAGGCGGGCGGCGGCCCGCTCTTCGATATGGGGCCGTACTATCTGAGCGCGCTCGTCTTCCTCCTCGGCCCCGCCAACAGGGTCTCGGGCTCGGTCACGCGAGCGAGCGAGACCAGAACCATCGGCAGCGGCCCCCGCGCGGGCGAGGAAATCGACGTCGAAGTGCCCACCCACGAGGCCGGCACCGCGGACTTCGGCGACGGCGTCGTCGCGGACCTGCTGTTCAGCTTCGACGCGCCCGCGTCGACGCTCCCCTCGCCAGCCTTCGAGGTGTACGGCACCGAGGGAACCCTCGCCCTGCCCGACCCGAACCACTTCTCCGGGCCGGTCCGCGTGAAGGAGGCGGGCGACGAGGAGTGGACCGAAATCGAGTGTGAGGGGTACACCGCGGGCCGCGGCGCCGGTGTCGCGGACCTGGCCTTCGCCGCCCGCGGCGAATGGGAACACCGAACGAACGGCGCGTTCGCGGGCCACGTCCTCGACATTCTGGAAGGCGTTCGTGAGTCCTCCGAGCGCGGCGAGCACCTCTCGCTGGAGGGCGACTTCGAGCGCCCGGCGGTCCTGCCCGACGCGTTCCCCGAGTCGCCGTTTTAGGGGCTTTCGGCGTCTTTTTACGCGCGCCCCCGCTCTCGACGGGTATATGCGGACGGTCACCCTCGGCCCCGTCGGTTCGTACTCCTATCGCGCGGCGAGCGCCGTCAGCGACGACATCGAATTCTGCGAGACGAACCCGGACGTGGTCGCCCTCGTCGCCGACGGCGCGTACGAGCGCGGCGTGGTGCCCGTCGAGAACAGCATCGGCGGGAGCGTCTCCGAGACCCTGGACGCCCTCGCGGAGCACGACGTCGCCGTCGTCGGCGAAATCGTGACGCCCATCGTCCACGCGCTCATCGCCCAGAACGAGGCGTTCGAGACGGTGGCCAGCCACGAACAGGCCATCGCGCAGTGTCGCGAGTACCTGAACGAACACTACCCCGACGTGGCACGGGAGGCGGTCTCCTCCACGACGGCCGGCGTCGAGCGTGCCGCCGAGGATTCCTCCGTAGCGGCCATCGCTCATCCCGACAACGCGGAGGGCGAGTTGGCGGTCATCGCCGAAGGGATTCAGGACCGCGCGTCGAACGCCACGCGCTTTCTGGTGGTGGCGCCTTCGGAGGAGCGCTCCGAGAGCGGCGGGAAGACCTCCCTCGTGGTGTACCCGAACGCGGACTACCCCGGCCTCCTGCTTTCGCTGCTGGAGCCCTTCGCGGACCGGGACATCAACCTCACGCGCGTCGAGTCCCGTCCCACCGGCGAACGCTTGGGGGACTACCTCTTCCACATCGACATCGAGGCGGGCCTCTACGAACAGCGAACGCAGCGGGCGGTCGCGGACATCGAGGCAATCGCCGAAGACGGCTGGGTGAAGAAGCTGGGTTCCTACGATACCCGCCACGTCGCCTGATTTCGGGCTTGAGAACGGCCGTGCGGTTTTTGGAGTCTGCCCTCCTCTATCCTCCCATATGTCCCGTCGCAACAACCCCTTCGACGACATCGAGCGGATGTTCGAGCGGATGCAAGAGCAG
>JBEQBK010000124.1:0-7339 GCA_041639855.1 Halobacteriaceae archaeon
AGCACGGAGGCAGCCCGTGGGCGTCCGCGACCAACGGCTGTTCCCACGAACTTCGCGAACGACCCGATGAAACAGGTCGTGGGCGTCCGCGACCAACGGGGTTTTCGTCCGGGCCGTAGACGTACCCCGTATGAGCCTGCGAACCGCCGTCGCCGCGCCGTTCAAGTCCGCGGGGACGGAGCGCCTCGGGGAACGGGCCTTCGTCGTGGACCTCGCGGTCGACCGGGACTGGTTCTCCCCGGACCAGGCGGCCCGGCTCGTCGATATCGCCACCAGCGAGGGGCTCCTCGACCGGGAGGGCGACGACCTCTGCGCGTGCTTCGACCCCGCCGCCGTGACCGTCCCCGAGGCGTTCACGCCCGAGGAGTCGATCCTCCAGCAGCGCTCGACGTTCGAGCGCATCGTCGGCGCGCTCGTGGCGGACGGCGAGGAGAAACAGGAGACGGTCGCGGGCATCAACCGGCTCCAGGGGGAATTGGCCGTGACCATCGAAGCCGCGGCGGTCGTCTACGCGCGCCGCCGGGGGGTAGACGTGGGCGACGCCGCCGCGAGCGCGCGGGAGAAGCTATGAACGGCACACGCGTCGCTCAGTTGCTCGCCTCCGAAATCGAAGGCCACGAGGGCCGAGGGCTGGGTGACCTCCGCGTCGTCGACGCCGACCGGGACGCCGAACCCTCGGCGGAGGGGACCCACGCGTACCGCATCGTCGACGGCGAAACCGAGGTCGCCGCCGTGGAACTCCACCCGGAGCACGCCGCTCTCCTCGCCGACGAGGGAACTCGCGAGCGAGCCCGCGAGGGAGGGCTCCGAACCGAGGGGGGCGCCGTGGTACTCCCCGACGGCGCGAGCGTGAAGACGGTGCTCCGCGCGCTCGCCCGCTGAGCCACGGGGGGTGGTCAACGCCCGTGCCGAACGGCACGGTTGAAGTGCCGGGCGCGCGCAGGACGGCCATGACCGCCTTCTTCGAGCGCCTCGACGCGCGCATCGCGGACGCCGACAGCGTCGTCTCCGTGGGGCTGGACCCCGACCCCGAGCGCCTCCCCGACTTCCTCGACGCCGAGTTACCCAGATGGGCGTTCAATCGCCGCGTCATCGACGCGACCCACGAACACGCGGCCTGCTACAAGCCCAACGCGGCGTTCTACGAGGACTCTCAGGGGTGGCGCGCGCTCCGCGAAACGGTCGCGTACGCCCACGGGAAGGGCGTGCCCGTCCTGTTGGACGCCAAGCGCGGGGACATCGGCAACACGGCGCGCCAGTACGCCGACTCGGTCGAGGACGTGGGCGCGGACGCGGTCACCGTCAACCCCTACATGGGCCAGGACTCCCTCCAGCCGTTCCTCTCGAAGGCGGAGTTGGGCGTGTTCGTGCTCTGCCGAACGTCGAACGCCGGCGGCGCCGACCTCCAGGACCTCGCGCTCGAAGCGCACGACCGGGCCCTCTACGAGCACGTCGCCCAGCTCGCGGAAACCCGCTGGAACGAGAACCGCAATATAGGCCTCGTCGTGGGCGCGACGGGTCCGGACGAACTCGAGGAACTGCGCGAACTCGTCGACCTACCCTTCCTCGTGCCCGGCGTCGGCGCTCAGGGCGGGGACGCAGAGGCCGCCGTCGAGCACGGCCTCGCGGACGGCGTCGGGTTGGTGAACTCCTCGCGGGGCATCATCTTCGCCGGCGAGGGCGCCCGCGACGAGAGCGCCTACTTCCGGGCGGTCGGCGACGCTGCGGAGAAGTTGAAGGAACGGCTGAACGAACACCGCTAGGGCTTCTCCATCCGGACGACTGGTATTTCGTCCGCCCCGATGGTTTCCTCGCCGGCGCGCCGGTAGCCACAGCGTTCGTAGAACCCGACGGCGTTCGGCGTCGAGAGGACGAACAGCGCGTCGGTCCCTGCGTCGCGTACGCGGGCCTCCAGTTCGTCGAGAACCCGGCGCCCGACCCCCGACTCGGCGCGCGCGGGGTCGACGAAGACGGCGTGGATTTGGCCGTCCTCGGGATGGACCGTGCCGTACCCAACGGGTTCGCCGCCCTCGACGGCGACGACGGTCCGGAAGGCTTCCCGCTCGACGGCGAGAGGCGTTTCGGGGGTGCTGCCGGACGTGAGCGAATCGAGTTGCTCCGCCGTGTACGCGTCCGCCGCGCGCTCGCGGAGCGCCTCCCGGCGGATTCGAGCCATCGCCGACGCGTCGCCCGGTTCTACCGGACGGGTTCTCACAGCCGGTACTCCGAATCCGGGTCGCCCGTTTCGTCGCCGTCCGTTGCCTCGCCGGACACCCCGGCGGCGCAGACCGTGCAGATGCCCGCGGTGGACTCGTAGTGAGCCTCGCAGACGGCGGAACCACACTGGTCGCAGACGAACTCGGCTTCCCGCTGCTCGCAGACCGAACAGAGGCCGGTGACGCTCATGGGGGCGTGTCGACCCCGAGGAACTTACGTTCCGGGGCCCAAACGGATGGGTGTGAACGACCGGCGTCTGCTGTTGGTTCTCGGCGGGGTGTTCGCGACCCTCGCCGTCATGCTCCTCTTCCTCGGCGTGACGGTTACGCCGGTCGCGCTGGGCGTGGCCGTTCCCTTCGCCGGTGTCGCCTACCTCCTCTGGTATCACGCCACCGGGAGGCTGGAGGAGCGGGCCCACGAACGCGCCCGGCGGGCCGACGCCGAGGGGCGCGACCAAGCCGGGCAGTCCCGGCGGGCGCGGAACGCGCGCGCCGACGGGACTCGGGAGCAGACGGAGAGTGCCGGCCAACAGCAGCGACGACGCCCCCCGAGCGGGATGTCCCGAACCCGCGCCCGCGAAATCCTCGGCGTCGACCCGGACGCGAGCGAGGCCGACGTTCGTCGCGCCTACCGGGAGCAGGTGAAGGCCGTCCACCCCGACCGGGGCGGTGACCCGGACGCGTTCCGGCGGGTCAAGCAGGCGTACGAACGACTGCAGGAGTGACACTCGACGCCGGTGAAGTACTGAGCCGGTGGGCGTTCAAATTTCCGGGGAGAACCCGACGCATCCAGCCCCAAGCGCTTTTCGCGTCGCACTCTACCTCGTAGCATGGCCGCGGTCTTCTTCGACCTCGACGGGACGTTGGTCCGCTTCGAGGACGGCTTCGACGCCGTCGTGGAGCGGACGCTAACCGACTGCGGGGTCGAATCGGGCGAGGGGAACGTCCGGGCCGTCACGTCCGGTCTCCTCGACGCCCTCGGCGAGTTCGCCGTGGACCCGTACGCCGCGGCAGCGAGGGGCCTCAGCGTCTCCGTCGACCCGAGCGCCTTCGCGGACGCCTTCGTCCGGAACGAGGTTGACGCGACCGTCTCCACGGAGGGCGCCGTCGAGGCGCTCGAAGGAATCGAGGGGGGGTGTGGTATCCTCTCGAACGGCGTCGGCGGAGTCCAGCGCCGGAAAATCGACGCCTGTGGGCTCGCGGAACACATCGACTGGACCGTCGTCTCCTACGACGTCGGCGCGCACAAGCCCTCGCCGGAGATGTTCGCCGCGGCGCGCGAGCGGACCGACCACGACCGCCACGCCTTCGTCGCGGACGACTTCCAGCGAGACGTCCGGCCGGCTATCGACGCCGGCTTCGAGGGGGTCCACTACGACCCCGAGGGCGGGAGCGCTCCGCGTTCGGGGGCCGAAACGGTACACTCACTGAGGGCCGTTCCCGACGCGCTCGGTATGTGAATTTATACCTATCCCGGAGAAGGCTTTTGTTTGGTACTCCCTATCAGGACGTATGGGCCCTGACAAGGCCGCCCTCCGCCGTGCCATCGACCACGGCGAGCGCGAGGACGGCCACGTCGAATTCAAGGAACGGCTCACGAAGACAGTCCACCTCGCGGACGGTCGGCGTGAGAGCCTGGCCGCCCAGCTCCGACACCGGGTGCTCTCCGGCGACGGCGAGGCGACCTACGTCGTCGGCGTCACCGACGAGGGCGGCATCGCGGGCATCGCGCCCGACGCCTTCTCCGAAACGATGGACGTGCTCAGCCTGCTCGCCGAGGAGGCCGGCGCACACATCGAGGACGTCGAGACCTGGGGTGCCGACGGTGGGGGGCTGGTGGGCGTCGCGACCCTCGCGGAGGGTGGTGCGCTCGACGCCGCGGACGACAGCCACATCGTCGTCGGCACCGCCGGGCACGTCGACCACGGCAAAAGCACCCTCGTCGGGTCGCTGGTGACGGGCAAGCCGGACGACGGCGAGGGCGGAACCCGCTCGTATCTCGACGTACAGCCCCACGAGATGGAGCGCGGGCTCTCCGCGGACCTCTCCTACGGCGTGTACGGCTTCGCGGACGGCGAACCGGTGCGGATGGACAACCCCGACCGGAAGTCCGACCGGGCGGGCGTCGTGGAGGCGTCGGACCGGCTGGTCTCCTTCGTCGATACGGTGGGCCACGAGCCGTGGCTCCGCACGACCATCCGAGGGCTCGTCGGGCAGAAGCTCGACTACGGCCTGCTCGCCGTCGCGGCCGACGAGGGCCCGACGAAAGTGACCAAGGAACACCTGGGCATCCTCTTGGCGACGGACCTCCCGACCATCGTCGCGCTCACGAAGGTCGACCTGGTGGACGACGACCGCCTGGAGGAGGTCGAGCGTGAGGTCGAGCGGCTCCTCCGGAACGCCGGGCGCACGCCGCTCCCGGTGGCCCGCTACGGGACCGACACGGCGGTCGAGGAGATAGACGAGACCGTCGTCCCCGTGGTCCGAACGAGCGCGGTCACCACCGACGGCATCGAGGTACTCGACGGGCTGTTCCGCCAGCTCCCCAAGACCGCGGACTCCGCGGGCCCGTTCAAGATGTACATCGACCGGTCGTACGCCGTGACGGGCGTGGGGGCGGTCGCATCGGGGACCGTCAACGCGGGAACCGTCGAGGCCGGCGACGAACTCCTGCTCGGGCCGTTCCCCGACGGCTCCTTCCGGGACGTCGAGGTCCGCTCCATCGAGATGCACTACCACCGCGTCGACCGAGCCGAGGCGGGCCGCATCGTCGGCATCGCGTTGAAGGGGGTCCGCGAGGAGGAAATCGAGCGCGGGATGAGTCTGCTGCCCCGCGACTCCGAGCCCGAAGCCGTGCGGGAGTTCGAGGCCGAAGTGATGGTCCTCAACCACCCGACCAGAATCGACGCGGGCTACGAGCCCGTCGTCCACCTCGAAACCGCGAGCGAGGCGGCCGTCCTCGAACCCGAGGGGGGCCAACTCCTGCCGGGCGATACGGGCAACACGACGGTACGGTTCAAGTTCCGCCCCTACCTCGTGGAGGAGGGCCAGCGCTTCGTCTTCCGGGAGGGGCAGTCGAAGGGCGTGGGCACCGTCACGCGAGTGTAGCCCACCCCGATAGCTTTCTACCCCCCGAACCAAGAGTTGGTATGCTCCGGACGCTGCTGGACCACAACGTTCTCACGGCCCTCATCGGGGCCGTAGTCGTCGTCGCTGTCGGCGCAGCCGCCTACAGCCTCAACGCGCCGCGCGGGTTCATCCTCGTCGCCGGGCTCGCCGCGGGCGCGCCCCTGCTCAACCTTGGTGGGTTCGCCGCGAACGTGGACACGGAGGCGTATCTCGACGAGAAAGGACGGGAAGGCGCCCTGGTGGACGCTGCCGTCACCGTCGTCGGGGCGCTCGCCGTCGGCGCCGTCACGGCCGTCGTCGTGAGCAGTGCGCGAATTACCGGCGCGCTGTTCCCGGCGCTTATCGCCGCCGCGACCTTCCTCGGCGGGAACGCTCCCTTCGCCGCGCGCAACCGGAAGTTCGCGGAGCGCTAACGCTCCCGATAGACCTCGCCGTCGCGCTCGGCGAGCCCCAGTAGAACGGCCCACCCGAGCAAGTTCCGGGTCCGCTCGCCCCACTTCTGCTCCCAGTTGGCGTGCCGACCGCGCTCCCACGTCGAGATGCGCTCGCGCAGCGCGTCGAACGCCTCCCGCTCGGTTTTCGGTCCTTCGGAGAGCGCGTCAAGCGCCTCGCGCGCGCCGAAGACGTTCTCACGGAACGGTTCGCGGAGCGCCTCTTTCGAGACCTGCCGGTCCCCGCGCACGAAGTCACCGTCTGTCCGCTCGACGAGCCCGAGCGCGCGCAGAAAGGTGAGCAACTCGCGCGCCGCGCCGTCGTCCGGAACGGTCGTCCGCTCGACGAGGCGCGCGACGGCGTCGGTCTCCGAGACGGGGACCATCGGCAAGGCCGCCTTCGCCTCCCGGAGGAACTCCAGCCCCCGGGCCTCGGGAACGGGTTTCAGGCGCACGTCAGAGCCCGAAGCTCTCCGCTAAGATCTCCTCGTCGGTGTCGCCGAGCGCGTAGGTCGGGCCGCCCTCGACGGAGACGGTTACCTGTGCGGGCGCGACCGCGCCGGCGTCCGCGCTCGCGAAGTCCCAGTCGTTGTCCTCGTAGACGGCCGCGAGGGGCCGGCCGTGGACCTCCCGCGCCGTCGAGACGGCGGGCTCGAAGCTCTCGGCGTCCTCGGCGACCGTCAGATGCACTTGCCCACCGTAGGCGACGGCGTCGTTCGTCCGCGCGATGGCCTCGTTCTCGCTCCCCGGAACGGGTGCGACGGGCGCGCTCGCGGCGACCGTCAGGAGTTCGTTCGGGTCGTAGCCCGCCTCGGTCAGCCGGAACACGGCGAGTTCGGCGGCCCGCGCGGCGCCGGTGACGCTCCCGGCCATCGAGGCGGTGGGGTAGACCGCCAGAAAGAGGCTCTCGGGCTCGACGCCCGCGCGCTCCGCGATGGCCTCCGCGGCGGCCTCGTCGGGGTAGTCGTCCGTCTCCACCGTGAGAACGGCGAAGTCGAAGGCGTCGGTGTAGCCCAGCTGGCGGAACTCGGTTTCCTCGGCCACCAGCGCGCGGGCCGGGCCGGAGCCGAGGCCATCGAAGCTATCGAGGGAGAGCTCCCAGCTCGCCTTCTGCGAGCAGAGAAGCGGCACCGCGGGGTCGTCGACCGCCACCTCGACGTGGGGAAGGGGCGCGCCCGCGACCTCGTCCATCCGGGTCTGGAGGGTGGCGAGCCCCGCGGTCTGGAGCTCCGCCAGAAGGAGGGACGCTTCGAGTCCGCCCGGGTGCTCGACGCCGAAGTCCAAAACGGTCGTGCCGTTGTCCAACTCGAAGGCGCCGATGCGGAGTTCGTCCGCGAAGTCCAGCGCCTCGTCGGCGAGTTCGAGCGCCATCCGGTTGAGACTGTCCATACCCCCGCTTGTCCGTCGTTTCGTAAAGAGTTGCGGACTGGAAATCCGGACCGCGCGGCTACTCCCAGTCGCGCTCGGGTTCGTCGTCTTCGTCCTCGCCGCTCCGGGCCGGCCGGCCGAGCACGCCCTCGACGGCCTCGACCTTCTCGTCGGCGGAGAGCGCGTCCTCGGTGC
>JBEQBK010000125.1:0-7169 GCA_041639855.1 Halobacteriaceae archaeon
AACCGCGTCGACCATCGGCGCTCGGACCTCGTGCGGGAGCGCACCGTCTACGACATCGACGCGACACACGAGGACGCACGCCACGCGACGCTCGACGTCCACGGCGCGGGCGGCCTCTACATCAAGGAGCTCATCAGCGGCGACGAGGGTCGCACCGAACCCTCGCTCGCGGGGCTGCTCGGCGTCGGCGCCGAGGTGACGGCGCTCGACGTGCTCGCCGTCGAGGGCGAGGACGAGGCGTTCGCGGACGAGGCGTTCTTGCGGGACTAACGCACGTATCCCGAAACGAGCGCCGATTCGGCCTTTCTGAGATGCGTCCCGGCGGTGCTCTCCGAGACGCCCATCCGCTCGGCCACGTCCGCGACGCTCCCGGTCCGGGGCACGTCGTAGTAGCCCACCGCCTCCGCGACCCGAAGCGCCTCGCGCTGGCGCCCGGTAAGTGGTTCGCGCGCACCGGGTGCCGGCGGCCGGGACCGGAGCGTTTCGACCGACGCCGAAATCCCCTCGGGGAGCGCTGCGACCGTCTCCCGAAGCGCGTCGGGGTCGCCGAGCGCGTCCATCCGTAGCCGGCCCTCGGGGAGGTAGTCGAAGGGTGGCAACACCACGAGTTCGCGGCTGGCGAGCGACTCCTGGAGACTCGACAGCGACGCCGTCGGCGCCTCCCGAACGAAAACGTAGAACGCATCCTCGCCGACCGGCGCCACGTCGTAGCCGCGCATCGTCTCGACCGCGTCGAGCGCCCGGAGATAGGAGTCCCGGGGGGCGAGCACGTAGAACAGCGCGTAGGTCACGTCGCCCGAGAGGTTCCACGTCAGCAGGCTCGCCCGCTCGGCGCCGGGCTCGTCGAGATGGGCGTGCATCGGGTGGCGCAACTCGGGGGCGAAGCGGAGCGTCGCGCGGAGGTAGCGCACGTCGGATTGGGGCCCGCGGTAGCATATAAATGCACGCACCCATCCGTCTCAATTTCGAAGGGACGAGCGCCACGAACACGACGTATGAGCGCCGACACAACCCACGAACGCGAGCGCCCACCCGAGCCGCCGGCGATGGGCGGTCCCCCGCTGGTCGGGAGCACCCTCGACCTCGCGCGGGACGTGCTGGGATTCTACGAGCGGGCAGCGAAACGAGGAGACGTGGTCGAGTACCGGTACCCGGGCGGCACAGGCGTCGCCGTTCTCACACCCGACGCCGTCCGGGAAGTACTGGTCGAAAAACACGACCGCTTCGAGAAGGGCGCGCTGCTGGGCGAGCAGTTGGGGAGCGCGCTCGGCGAGGGACTCCTCCTCGCGGAGGGGGAACGCTGGAAAGCACAGCGGGAATCAGTGGCGCCGGCGTTCTACCGGGAAGCTATCGAGGGGTACGCCGAGGCGATGGGCCGCCACGCCGCCGCAACCGCCGGGTCGTGGGCGGACGGCGAGCGCGTCGACGTGGGCGAGGCGATGGCCGAGCACACCCTCGCGGTGTTGGGCGAAACCTTGCTCGGCGTGGACGTTTCTGCGGAGGGCGAGGCCGTCCGCCGCACCGCGCGGGCGATGCGCGTCCGCTTCGACGCCTCGCGTGTGGGCGCGTACCTCCCCGAGTGGCTACCCCTGCCCGCGAACCGGCGCTACCGGCGCGCCGTCGCGGACGCCCGCGAACTGGTGGACGACCTCGTCGCGCGCGCCGACGGGGAGGGCGAGGACCTGCTCTCCCTGTTCGTCCGCGCGAAGGAGGCGGGCGTCATGGACGACGCGGCCGTCCGGGACAACGCCCTGACCTTCCTGTTCGCCGGCCACGAAACGAGCGCGCTCGCCGCGACGTACGCGCTCCACCTGCTCGCGCACAACCCCGAGGTGCAAGAACGCCTCGCGGCGGAGGCCCGTTCCGCCGGGGCCCTCGATGCGGGCGCCCTCGACGACCTCGACCTCGCGGAGCGAGTGATAGACGAGGCGATTCGCCTCTACCCGCCGGCGTACACTCACTTCCGGGAACCCACCGAGGACGTGACTATCGGCGGGTACCGCGTTCCGGCGGGCACGACCGTCTCGCTCCCGCAGTACCAACTCCAGCGGGACGACCGGTGGTGGGAGACACCCGAGGCGTTCGACCCCTGGCGTTGGGAAGGGGGCCGGGAGAACCCGGAGTACGCCTACTTCCCCTTCAGCGGGGGGCCGCGTCACTGCATCGGGATGCGCTTCGCGCGCGCCGAGTTGAAACTCACCCTGGCGGCCGTCCTCCGGGAGTGGGAGTTGGTGCCCGAGACGCCCCGGGACGTGGAGTTGAACCCTGGCGTGAACCTCTCGCCCGGGGAGTCTATCGAGGTGACGGTGCGGAAGCGATAGGGGCTTCCGAGGGCCCCCCGATGTCGGCCCATGCGATTCGGCGCCGACGAGGCCGGGAAGGGGCCCGTGTTGGGCTCGATGTTCGCCGCCGCGGGGCGCGCGCCCACCGACGCGCTCCCCGAGGACGTGGACGACTCGAAGCGACTCGCCCCCGAGCGCCGCGAGACGTTGGACGCCGCGATACGCCGGGCCGGCGAGGTGGCCGTCGCCGAAATCCCCGTGTCGCGCATCGACGACCCCGAGACCGACATGAACACGCTGACCGTCGCGGCGCACGCGGCGGCAGTGTCAGGGGTCGCCGAAGCGGGCGATGCCGGGCTCTGTGACGCCGGCGACACCGACGAGGAGCGCTTCGCCCGGCGGGTCGCGGAGCGAGTGTGTGCGGCCCGCGCGGACGAGCGGGCCGATACGGACGCGGACGTGTCCCTCGAAGCCCGGCATCGCGCCGACGGGGACGACCCCCACGTCGCGGCGGCGAGCGTCGTCGCGAAGGTCGCCCGCGACGCCCACGTCGCCGAGTTGGCCGCCGCGTACGGCGAGGTGGGCAGCGGCTATCCGAGCGACCCGAACACCCGTGACTTTCTCCGCGAGTACGTCGCCGAGCACGGCGAGCTCCCCGGCTGTGCGCGGGCGAGCTGGTCGACCTGCGAGGACGTGTTGGCGAAGGCCGAACAGTCGGCGCTCTCCGAGTTCTAGAGGTAGTCGTACAGCCGGAGCAAACCGAGCGCGCCGAGGCCGGCGACCGCAGTCCCCAGCATGACTGCGGGGAGGCTCGTCCCGGCCGCGGTCTGCGCGCTGTTCCGGACCATCTGGATGCCGGTCCCGAGCAACACTAAAAGAAACCCCGTCAGGACGAGCGTCCCGAGCACGTCCCAGATGGCGTCGCGGACGGCGTGGTGGACCGCGTCGTACACCTCCCGCTCCGTCATGTGACCGCCGTCGGGTGCGGCCGCGTCGTCGGCGTCGCTGTTGGAGGGCATACACGAACAACGGACGCCAGGCGAAAAAAGCTTCAGCCGACTCAGTGGTCGGTGAGCCGCGAGCGCAGAATGTCACCGTACGCCGGGCGGGTGACGAGCACACCCACGAGCACGCCGAGGATGGTGATGATGGCGAATCCCTGCAGGTCGCCGAGCGAGAGCACCGCCAGCGGCGACATCGCGACGATGGTCGTCGCGGCGGCGGCGCCGATGACCCACAGCGCCTTCCGGAAGCGGGACTGGAACACCCGCGAGGAGGACACCTCCTCGGTGAGCACCTCGTCGGCGATGATGATGAGGTCGTCCACCCCCGTTCCGATAACGGCGATGAAGCCGGCGATGACCGAGAGGTCGAGCGGATAGCGGATGGCCGCGGCGAAGCCGAGCAGTATCACCACCTCCGAGAGCGCCGTCAACACCATCGGTAGCGCCACCATCGGCCGCCCGTAGCGGAGGAAGACGACCCCCGCGACGGCGAAGACGGCGATGAGGCCCGCGAGGAACGAGTAGAACTTGAAGTTCTGCGCGAGCTCCGAGGAGAGGAAGTAGGAGGTCCCTTCCTCAAGGTCGAGGGGCGCGGGCAGGGCGCCGGCCTCCAGGTCGACGCGAAGGTCGCGGGCCTGTTCGAGGCTGTTCGCAGTGATCTGGAACTGGCGGCTCTCGAGGAAGGCGCCGCTCTCGATTTCGCCCGCGAGCCCCTCGGACATCGAAGCGTCGTAGACGACGTTACCGTCACGAACGGTGAGGATACAGTAGCCCGACTGGTTCCGCGCCGACGGGTACCGGCAGGTCTGCGTGTCGGGGTCGGCGTCGTTGTCGGTCGTCGCCTCGTCCTGCAGGAAGCCGTTCTCCGACATCACCGTCGCGAAGGCCTCCGCGCCGTCGTCGGTGAGCGTGATGGGCACGGCGGGGCGGGGCGGCTGGCCGTACTCGCCGGCCGGCCGCACGGCGGCGATCTCCGCCTGAGTGAACGCGGTCTCGTTCACGAAGCTACCGTTCTGCGGGAAGCGCCCGACGACCTGAACGACACCCCGGTCGCGCACGAGGTCGCGGACCGAGCTCGCGTTCGCGTTGGGCACCTCAATAACGACGAACGTCTCGCCGCTGGCCGCCTGTGACTGCTGGACGGTCCCGCCCGAGAGCCCGGCAACGTTGATTTTGCTCTCGATGGTCCGCACGACGGCCGCGCGGGTGGTGTCGCTCACGCCCCGCTCGACGGAGTCGGGTTCGTAGCCCAACTCCGCCAGCGCGTTCGAGAACTCGTCGACCGTGACGTTGCCGTACGCCTCGACCGCCCCCTCGCTGGGGATGACGTCGACGTCGGTGACGTCGAGACCGAGCTCCTCGGCGAGGTTGCTCCGCGTGTCGGGACCCGTGTCGTTCACGCCGAACGCGACGGTGCCGTCAACGGGCGCCCGGACGCGGGTGCCGCCGTCGAGTTGGATGCCGTACTGAAGGTTCGTCGGGCCGGTGTCGGCGCCGATGCTCGGGAGGAAGAGCGCGACGCCGCCCGCGACGATGAGGACGATCAGCAGGGCGATGCGCCAGCGCTCGCGGAGGTTGACGTTCATCGCGCCACCCCCTCGTACTTGTACCAGCGAAGCAGGCTGAGGTTGAGCATGTAGGTGTTCATCAGGTCAGTCGCGAGGCCGAGCACGAGGACGATGCCGATGGAGGCCAGCAGCTGAATTCCGAAGAAGTACGCGACGATGGCCATCGTCGCCATCGCGGAGATGGAGGTGAGCGTCATCGTCACGCCGGTGCGCATCGCGCGGTGAACGCTCTCGTAGAAGCCGCCCGAGCGCCTGAGGACGTGGTTGTTCAACAGGATGTCCGAGTCGACCGAATACCCGATGAGCATCAGGAGGGCGGCGACCGTCCCAAGCGAGAGTTCGATACCCAGCAGGTTCATCAGCGCCACCGGAACCACGATGTCGGAGAACGCCGAGACGATGACGGCGACGGAGGGGACGAACGTGCGGAACAGCGCGAAGATGAGGAGACCCATGCCGACGAACGCGACGGCCATCCCCATCAGGGCAATACGGCTGGCGCTCGCGCCGAAGGACGCGGAGGTGGTCGAAACCAGGCTCACAGTTTCCTCGCCGTAAGTGTTGTACGCCTGGTTCCTGATGGCGTCACCGTCCGTGGAGTCGAAGGTGATGAGCGTGCTCGTCCCGTCGCTCGTCTGGATGGTCCGGGCGGAGCTGACGGGCTGGGCGAACTCCGCGCGGATCTGGTCGGCGGATTGGGACTCTTCGAGGATGAGTTCCGTACCCCCGGTGAACTCGATACCGAGGTTGACGGGTGCCCCCGTGAAGAAGTACCAGCCGACGATGACCAGCAGCGCGAGCGCCAACACCGCGAGGGGGAGGGCGGCGAGCTGCCGGTTGGAGTATCGGCTGAAGTCCACTTCCGGGACTTCGAACGTGGCCATGGGGCCGGATTGTGAGACGGGGGAGATAAGCCTTTCAGAACGCGGACAGCGGGCTCGACGCGCGTCGCGGCGACAAATCACCCAAAAAAGCGGAGCTCCCGGTCGGTCAGCGGTAGCGCACGGAGACAAACGACTCTCCGGCGCGGACCTCGACGGTGTCCGCACCGAGGCGGGCCGCCCGCGCGACGGTGGCCTCGTCCTCGATAACGTCCGCGACGGCCGCCTCGGTGTCGGGGACGCCGATGACGTGGACGGTGTCGCCCTCGACGGCGAGCTGCGCGAGTTCGCCCTCCGCGGGCGCGGCGTCGGCGGCGTCGGGGTGCGGGTCGTCCTCCGCCTCGCGGACGTCGATGTCGCGTTCGGCGGTCAGCTCGGTCATCTCCCACGCCGCGCCCGCCGGCGGGACCGGTTCGATGGTCGCCTCGACGACCGCGCCGGCGTCGAGCCCGGGGTTCTCGGCGAGCGCGTGAACCTGTCCGTTCGCGACGTCCTGCAACACCGCGGTGGCCTCGTCGGCCTCCATCACGTAGAAGACGGCGGCCTTGGGGGTGTCGTCGGTCATAGGGGCACAAGAACGCTCGCGTTTTTCCGCTTGTCGCTATGCTATCGGCTCCGCCACCAGAGCGCGAGGGTGAGGAGGGACGCGGCGACCGGGAAGGCAAGCCCCGAGAGCGGCGGCGCGGCGTACAGCGCCGCAACCAACGGTTCAAGCGCGCCCGCGGCGCTCGCCGGGTCCCGGAGGTCGGCCGGGATTGAGGCCAGCAGGGTGCCGTACAGCGAGAGGACGAACAGGTAGCCCGCGAGCGCGAACGCCGCGTCGTGGCGCGCGCTCGGCGGCGAGTCGCGGCGGCGGTGCCGGCGCGCGACCACCAGCACGGGCGCGACGAGCGGAAAGAGCACCAGAAGGCCGACGACGCCGAAGAAGGCCCGCGAGAGGGTCGTCGAGCCGCCCCGCAGCGAGGCGGTGCTCGCGATGAGGTTCACCAGCGCGAGCGCCAGCGCGACGGCGACGAAGAGCGCCAGAAGCCCCGCGAGAGCAGCATAGGAACGAAACAGCCACGACTCGCTGTGCCGGGCGGCGTAGGGGAACGAACCCACCAACCCGCGGTAGTCGTCGCCGAGCATAGGCGAACGAAGGGTGGGAGGGGCATAACCGCCACGGACCCGAACCCGTAGGGGTTTAGCCGGCCGGCCGTAGGTGGGCGTATGGACCGACCGGTCGTCGCGGCGGGCTTCCTCACGGCGGGGCTCGCGCTCGTCGGGGCGCTCCTCCCCGACGCGCCGGCTCCCCCGGCCGTCGCGCTCGGCGTGGTTTCGCTCGCCGGATACGGCGCCGTCCGCTACGGCGGCCTGGACCTGAAGCGGGGGGCCGCCGTCGGCGCGCTCGGCGGCATCGGCGTGGCGGCCCACGCCCTCGTGTTCGGGAGCGGG
>JBEQBK010000126.1:0-7102 GCA_041639855.1 Halobacteriaceae archaeon
CTGATGATGGACATAGTCGAGTTCATGGCGACGTACAAGTTCCTGCCGCTGGCCGCCTCGTTCGGTGCCTACATCGTGGCGTTCGCGGTCTCGGGAACTCGGGACCCGCGTTACTACCACCCTGTCGAGTGGGGCATCGTGATGGTCACCGGCGTGATTATGGTCGCGCACACGGCCTTCGCTGAGATTCAGGACCTCGTCGCACAGTACGACCCGTGGGCGTCCATCGCTGTGATGACAATCATGGTGGTAACCGGGGCGATTCTCGCACGATGACCTCGCTCCGGAGAGTCGCCTCGGTCGGCGCCATCGTCTCGATGCTCATCGTCGCCTCGATGAGCGGCGCGCTCGGGCCTGCATCTTCGACCTCGACGGCTTCTGCCGTCAGTATCACGACGGGCGAGGACTGCTCGAAGTGGGATTACACGGTTCACCTCATGTCGTTCCAACTGGTGAACGGCGAGCAGTGTGACCTCACTACTCAGTCCGAGCAAGCCCTCGAAGATATCCAACAGGCCGACGCGAACGAGACCAAGACGACTATCCACTCTACCGCAGGCCAGCTGGCTGCCGGGAACGAACAGTTCCTCGCGGTGATGAGCAACTACGGACAGGACAGTAGTACCGTGGCCTTCTCGAAGGGAGAGGCTGCCGCGGTCGAAGCGCTTGCGAACGGCGCGAATGTATCCGAGGCACGGGCCGCCGCGAACGAGTCCATTTCGTCGCCGGTAAGTAGCGCCGGCTTCCAGCGCGGCCTTCGGTCAAGCCCAGTTCACCGGACCCTCCGTGAGTACATATAACCGCTTTCGGTTGCTTCGAGTTCACGCGACGATTTCGACGTCGTTCCCGACTCGAATCGTCTTCTCGCGGTCCGCCTCCGGAACGCTGGCGATGAGCATCACCGTGTAGTAGTGGTCAAAGGCGTCCCCGTCGGCCCACTCGGGGAAAGTCTCCTCGCGCTTGCGGACGAAGCGCTCGCGGAACCCCGGCAGCGGCTCTCCAGTGTCGGGGTCGCGCTGGGGAACCACACACCGGCCACAGGGCGTCACGCCATCGAAGCGGATGTCGCCGGCGACGAACGCGGGGGCGTCCTCGCCGACGAACCGGTCCTCCCAGAACGCCGGAACACCCGATATTTCGACGTTCGCACGGAGGCGCCGCCGGACGCTCCCCGCGGTCAGCCCGTCGAACCAGGACGCGACCGTCTCCAGCGTCGCCGTGCTGACGACCGAGGGTCCCATCTCTCGGCGGTCGACGTACCCCAGCGAGGTGTCTCGGCGAAGCGCCAGTTCGGTCCCGAAGAAGTCGCTGAACCAGTCGGCTGCGCGCTCGGTTTCCTCGGTGAGAGCGAAGGTCGCCGTCGTTCCTGCGGGCGTTTCGACGGCCAGCGTTCCCGCGTCTCGGTCGTACGCTGTCTCCAGGTCGTGGACCTGGTCCGTCCGCTTGCCGTTGAGGACGTCCCCACTCTCGTCGAACAGCGCGAACTCGCGGTCACCCGCCAGCGTCCCGCCGTCGAGTATCTCGGCCGCCGTCACGTCGATGCCGTCGAGGCCCTTTACCGGGTAGAGCCGGAGCCCCGCAACCCGTGCCATACCGTCCCCTCTCGGCGAGCGGTAGAAAGGGCTTCTCCCGAATCCGGGACACCGCTGTTCGTCCCGCCGACTCAACGATGTCTCGATGCGGACGTGCCCGAGTGTGGGCCTGGCGCTACGCGTCGGAGCGAGCGGTGCGCACCCAGGCCACCAGTTCCTCGGTTCCGACGAACCCTTCGGCGCGCCGCGCGACGGGGTCGCCGCCGACGAAGACCACGAGGAGGGGCACGCTTCGCACGTCGAAGCGCTCGACGAGCGGCGGGTCGTCCCGCGGGTTCACCGTCCCGACGGCGGCCTCGCTCGCCCGCGCAACGTTTGAGAGAACGGGATTCATCGCGGCACAGAGACCACACCCCGCGGTGTGGAACGCTACCAGCGCGAGCTCGTGCTCGTCGACGAACGCGTCCAGCGCGGCGGCGTCGGCCAGCGGAACCGGGCGGTCGGGCTCGGCGGTGTTCACGGCTGTCCGTAGGGCTGTGGGGCGGGTAAACCACTCGCTCGGGGCGTTCCCGCTACTCGTCCGCGTGGACGCGCCAGGTGAACAAGCTCTCCATGACGTAGTTGACGAGCATCGCGAGCGCTATCGCCCCGCCCTTCACGGCGACCAGCCAGAGGTCCACGCCGGCGACGGAGAACTCGACGGAGAAGCGATAGAAGACGGCGACGAAGAGCAGGTACTGCAGCGTCGAACCCCCGGCGCGGACGACGTGCGAGCGGACGAGGCGGCGCCCGAGCGCGCCCGCCGTGTCCGCGCCGTGGTTCGCGAACGTCCAGCGCTCGTTGACGACGAACATCACGAGCACGGCCGTTTCGATGCTCAGCACGTTCGCGACGGCGGCGGAGAGCCCGACGAACTCGGTGAGTGCGACCAGGGTCACGACGTCGAACGTCGCGCCGACCGCGCCGACCGAGACGAACTGGCCGAAGCGGACCGCCGAGACGAGACTTCGGAGCCGCTCCCGCGGACTCATCGGTGCTGTTCGACCGGCGCGGGCGGACGGGTAGTTCGAAGTGGCGTGTGTGCCCTACGAACGGAACCCGGATAATCGTGGAGGGGGGCGACGCGGACGGAACCCATTATGTCGTGTCAGTCCACGGAACGACATTAGTGCCCTGATATCACCGCAAGCGTCCCGACCCGACACCGTCCACCTGTAGCACATTACAGCGCCCGTTTCAGGTCCGCGGCCATGTCGTCGACCAGCGTCGTCGCGCGGTCCACGTCCGGTGACGTGGCGAAGCCGTGGACCATGTCGTCGTGGTGCCGGTGCGTCACGTCTACCCCCGCGGACGCCAACTGCTCGGCGTACCTCACCCCGCCGTCGCGCAGGGGGTCGAAGCCCGCCGTCACGACTGTCGCGGGGGGGAGTCCCGAACGGTCACAGGGGTTCGACGGGTCGGCGTAGGGGTTTCTGAGGTGGACGTCGCTGCCGTAGTAGCAGTCGCGGAACCACTCCAAGTCGCCCTTCGAGAGAACGATGCCGTCGTTCTCGACGACCGACGCTTGGTCCTCCTCGACCCCCACGGCCGGATAGACGAGTCCTTGGTACCCGATATCGGGGCCGCCGCGCTCGGCGGCCATCAGCGCGACGACGGCCGCGAGGGTCCCGCCCGCGCTGTCGCCCGCGACGGCCAGCCTCCCGTCGGACGCGAACTCCTCGGGGTGGTCGGCCGCCCACTCCGTCGCGGCGTAGGCGTCCTCCACGGCGGCGGGAAAGGGGTGTTCGGGGGCGAGGCGGTAGCCGACGCTGACGACAACACACCCTGTCTCGCGGGTCAACATCCGGCAGAGGTGGTCGTGGCTGGCGATACTCCCCAGCACGAAGCCGCCGCCGTGGAAGAACACCACTGTGGAAAACGGTCCCGACGCGTCGGGTTGGTAGACCCTGATAGGGAGGTCGCCGTCGGGGCCCGGTATCTCGCGGTCGACGGCGGCGCCCACCGGGAGCGGGTTCCGGTTCCGGTACCACGAGCCCCCCCGTTCGAGCGCTCGGAGCAGGTGGCGGTTGCGCTCGTGGAGGGGTTCGAGCCACGCCGTCCGCTCGGCGGCCGCGCGGGCTTGGGGGTGCATCTCGTCGGCGCGCATGGGTGGACTCGTGGCGGCGGGCGGGAAACGTTTCCGGCGCTGGGGATTGTTTCAGCACTCTCCCTGTGTTTATAATACCCATACCGCCGTATGTCGGCATTACGAATATACCCGTGTCTCGGATAGTAGGGACAACGGCTTGCTTCCGTGGGAGGGGGCCCGATTCGGTCCCTGTAGGGGGCGACCGTGGGATACACATGTCAGACGAAAACGAAAGCGAAGACGGATTCACGCTTCAGTTGACTCGCCGCCGGGCGCTCGGCGCCCTCTTGACCATCGGTGCGGGCAGTGCGGCCGCGGGTGCGGGTACGTTCGCGCTGTTCAGTGATACTGAAGAGAGCACTGGGAACAGTATCACTGCAGGGACGTTGGACTTGGGGGAGACGAGCGGTGAGTCGTTTACCATCTCCAACATCAGGCCAACTCAGACTACAGACACGAAATCGATATCCTCGACTTACGATGGCTCTATCGACGCAAATCTCGATGTGTGGTTCGACATCAGCGAGCCAACTAATGACGGCGAAGAGACGGGGGAAGGCGAGTTCGAGAACGATATGACTGCGGGCCAATTCGCTTCCGTGCTCGATGTGGACACTGCAGAAGTGACTATCAATCCTGAGACGGGCGACGCCAATACGGTTGGCCTTGCCTCGAACGGAGATACGTTATCTGATCTCGTGAGTAATCACGGTAGTTCGGATTATACGGACGAGGTTACGACGGTTACTGATGGTGACGAAGTCCAAGTCAAACTGGAGTTCACGATGCAGGATGTCGGCAACAACTATCAGAACGATGGCGTTAGTATCACCGTGAACTTCGGCGCGGAACAGACGGACGCGTAATCGGTGAAGGTTCTCCGTCGGTCAGCCCACTGTCACGGACACCGGACGAGTGACTAGGCTATTCAACGATGAGTGACAGGAACATCGAACTCACCCGCCGACAGCTACTCGGCGGCGCACTCACGCTCGGCGCCGCGAGCGCCGCGAGCGGGGCTGGCACCTTCGCGCTCTTCTCGGATACGGAGACAGCGACCGGGTCGATTACCGCCGGCTCGCTGGATTTGTCCATCGAGAACACCGCGGGGGACGTCACGAACGGCGACGGCACGCTCTCCTTTCTGAACGCGTCGAGCGTCACGCCCGGCGACGACGGGACTGCCACGGTCACTCTGAAAAACGTCGGGTCGCTGGACGGGTATCTCACCCTGCGCACCGCCGAACTCACGAACGCCGAGAACGGCTACAGCGGGGGAGAGCCCGAGGACGAGAACGGCGAGGGCGAGCTTGCGGACCTGTTGCGCACGACGGTCTCCCTCGGTGGGACGGACCTCTGCAACGGCGGCGCCCTGTCGAGTTTTTTCCTGCCGGACGACACCTACAGTCTGGACCGCTCCCTCGCGGCCGGAGAGTCCGTGACGTTCCAACTCGACTGGGAACTCCCCAGTGAGGTGGGCAACGAGGTTCAGGGCGACAGCGTCGGTCTCGAACTCGTTTTCGGGCTCCACCAGGAGCCGACCGGGGAGCTGCTCCCCGAGTGTACGCCGGTCGACGTCGGTGATGGAGGGAACGACGACGGCGATGAGGAAACCGAGCAGACGATTACAGTCGGTTCGGACAGCGTGACGACGGAACTGGGTGAGACCGCCACGAACAGCGGGTCACTCTCCGGGTTCGGGGACGGGATGGAGTTGAGCACGAACTACGGAACGGTCTCCACCGACGGAAACGGCGGGTGGAACTGGTCGCTCGAAGACGGCGGCGCGTTCTACCGAGCCGAGGACGGGACCGGAACCGTCGAAATCACCGCAACCGACGGCGACGGGAATGCGGAGACGGTGAGTTTCGATTTGACGGTCGAAATCAGCGAGCTCGCGGCGTGCGGCATCGCCCCGGCGGACATCGCTGACGACGCTCTCGCGGCGCTCGTCGAAGCCGTGAACGGCGGGAACGTTGAAACGGTCACGAACCCGCGTGAGACGAACGTCGGCGGTAAGGGGGTCGCTGTCTTTTTGAAGACGGATATGGAGCGGCCCGTCGACAGCAGCGTCGTCGTCGCCTGCGGCGTCAACCCGACCTCGAACCTCAGGGCCGAGCACGCGATACTGCACGATGCGACCGTGAGTAGCACGCTCAAGGTCGACAAGTCGCTGTCCGTCGGCGGAGACGTGACCGTCGGCGGAAGCTTCGGCCCGAGAGGGAACGGCGACCTCCTCGTCCGGATGGCCGCCGAGAGCACGCTCACCCTCGAAAAGCAATCGACCATCGACAGCCTCGTGATGGGACCGAACGCAGTCTTGACCGTCGAGAAAGGACTCGACTGCCCCTCCACGTACGACCTGGCCGAATCCGCACGAATCGAGGGGCAAACGACGTGTGGTGTCGGGGGTGAGGAGAACTGATGCCCGCCCGCAAAACCCTCCTGAACGCTGCGGGCGCGGTCCTGATACTCGCCGCCGTGTTCCTCGCCGCCGTGATGGCGTTCCCGGCGGCCATCGGCGCCGCGGACAGCCACGCGGTCCTCTCGGGGAGCATGGAGCCGACCATCTCCGCGGGCGATATGGTCGTCGTCCGCGACGTCCCGCCCGACGCCATCGCGGAGGGCGACGTCATTACCTTCACGAACGGCGGCGAGCGCATCACTCACCGTGTCGTCGAGGTCCGGAGCGAGGGTAGCGAGCGGCGCTTCGTCACGAAGGGCGACGCCAACGAGGACCGCGACGCCGAGCCGGTCTCGGCGGGGCAGGTCGAAGGGCGTGTCTGGTTCCACCTCCCGCTGCTCGGCCATCTCGCCCTGTTCGCGGGCTCCCGGCTCGGGACCGTCGCGCTGGTCGTCGTGCCCGGCGTTCTGTTGGTGCTCTCGGAGCTGTACGACCTGCTGACCGACACCGGCGCCGACGGAGGAGAGTAGATGGAAACGGTCCGCCTGCTCACCGGGGACGGAACCGAGCGGGTCGACCCGGACGAGCTGTCCGGGGGCGACAGAGTGCTTGTCCGGGCTGGCGAGCGCGTCCGGGTTTCCGGGACGGTCGTGGCCGTCCAACGGCCCGACCGCGGATACGGCGTCGTTCGGGGCGACGGCACGCCCGGGCGGGTCCGCTTCGGGAGGGCACGAACGGGCCCTGACGCGGCCGTCGAATCAGCCGACGGCGAGGGTCGGGTCGTCGGCGTCGACGACCGAGTCCGCCCGGACGACACCGTTCTCGACGCGACGCTCGTCGTGGAAATCGGCCGGGTCGGCGTCCTGCCGTGGCTCGCGGGGAGCGCCGGCGGGTACGGTAGCCTGAAGGCGTTCGCGGCCACGACACCCGGCCGCGTGACGCTGGTCGCGCTCGCCGTCCTCGTCGTGATGGCCGGGAGCGGGCTCGGCCTCGGCGGGCCGGCCGGCGACGCCGTCGCCGGGGCGGGGGCGGCCGTCG
>JBEQBK010000127.1:0-7101 GCA_041639855.1 Halobacteriaceae archaeon
GATGCCCGTTCCGGCGGCCAGTCGTACGCCGACAACCCCGACGACATGGGATTCAACGAAATGCTGACCGTGATGAACCACGCCTCACTCGTCGTCGAGGAACTCAAGGACAGCCCGAAAACGGTGTCCGAACTCGCCGATGCCTGCGACCTCACGGAGTCACGGGTGCGCGAGGCGCTGGCGGTCGGAACGGACGACGGCGCGGTGTATCGGGTGGACGACGACGAGGAACGCTACGCGCTCGACGAGTCGATGATGGGTCCGGCGGCGTTCGTCCGACTGAACGGGAAACGGGTTCTCGCCCGTCTCGCGCGCCCGTTCCGGTGAGGCGACTCACCCGACATCGACGGAACGAACTCCGAGTTCCTCGTCGACGGTGACCTCGGCGACGGCGCCGTCGTACGCGATGTCGAGGGTGGCACGGAACGGGTCGTCGCAGCCGACCCGACCGGTGACGCCGGGAAGCACTCGCTCCGTCGCACGCATGCTACTCGACTCGTCGAGGGGGATGCCCAGTTCGAGCAACGCGTTCGTCACTCGCGGTTCGAACTGGAGTGCGCTGACGACATCGACGGTGACGAACCACGAACACGTCTCGCAGACCATCTCCGCGGTGGGCGTCGACTCCCCGTCGAGTCGTCCGCGCGGCAGCGTCGTCTCGACGAGGCCGGCACACGACGGACACTGCCCCGTGCGGGCCAGTCCGACGTGGTGCATCATGCGGTCGTAGAGCGCCTCGTAGACGCCCTCCCCGTCTCGAACGGCGAGCCCGTTTTTCGGAAACCGATACGTGGCACCCCAGAACAACTCGCAGGCGGGGCACTCGACGCGCAGGAACTCCTGTTCGTAGCGTCCCCGCAGGCCGGCCCCACAGTTCGGGCATGGGTCGTCGATTTCGAAGTCCGTCGGCGCCGACTCCGTCGGGCGATTCGCCACGACGGCCTCGTAGAGCGCGATCGCGCTCGCTGTCGGGACGTAGCCGTCTTCGACTGCTTCGACGTAGACACCGCGGAGCTTCCCGAGATGGTAGTTGAACTTACCGCTGTCCTCCATACCCGTCGCCGCCATCAGTTCCGCGTACGAGAGGGTGCGTTGCCCGCGTACATCCGAGCGCGACTCCGGGTCGATTGGCGCGTATCGCTCGAAGAACGCGCGCAGAATGGCGAGTCTGATTTCGTGGCCGAGCAACGCGAACGCCTCCTCCGATGCCGCTCGCTCCCGACCGTCGTCGCTCATGTGGGGTCGTCGTGTCGAGGGCGTATTGATTCCTCCCCTCCGGCGTAGCGTGTGGGTTGTTCTCGTGAATTTGGGTTCACAGAACGCTTACGGCCCGGAGCGCCCCACCCTCGGAGACGTGACCGACACAGCCGAGACGCGCTCGTTGGGGTCGCGTCTCCGCGAGCGCATCGAGTCCGTCAGTCCGCTGTCCCTGACGCTGCTGGGATTGGTCGGCGTGCTCGGCAGCCTGTTTCCCCGGCTGGAGCTACTCAAACTGTTTCACGTCTTCTGGCTCTTCGCGCTGTGGCCGCTCGTTTCGATGCTGGTCAGCGGCGCCCAACAGTCACTCGGCCTCGGTGATAGCGAGGCGGGACCGCGCGACGGAGCCACGACGGGTCGACGCGAACGGTCCGTCCGCCGACATCGACACCGAATCGCCCCCATTCGACGCCCGAGGCGAAGGTGTGCCAGTGTTGGCGCTCCCAGCCCCACTCTTCGATAGTGAGGTCGCTGTTGGTGTTGTCCGGAAACCGGCTCCGCCAGAGATACGCGCCCACGGGGCGGTTGGCGTTCTCGACGGCCGCGTCGGCCGTCTCGACCGGTTCCTCGACGACCAGTTCGCCCGTGAGAGCCACCGACTCGCCGTCGACGAACGACGGCGGCCCGTCAGCATCGCCCGGCGGAAGCGAGCGGCACACGAGCAACGCGGTGAGCACGCGATAGCCGTGCCCCAGCGCGATAGCCACGAGCGCGGCGGCGAAGGCGAGGACAATCGTAGGAGGCATACGTGGTCTGGGGACCCGCTGCGTCGTGTCGGCGACCCGGAGCGGCCGGCGCCACGGTATGCGAGAGCCCCGGCGGGGCGCCACGACACACGGAGGCTCGAACTGTGTTGAACGTTTTGAGAGGACGATTTCACAAGAACGGGTGTCACGGACGCGTCAGCGCACCTCAGTCTTGACGACCGTCGTGGGACGGGTCGTCAACCGGAGCACCCGGTCGGTGACGCTCCCCAGCAGGGTGCGGTACTCCTCGGGGCGGCGCTTGGTCCCGAGCACCAGCAGGTCGACGTCGTTCGCGTCGGCGTACGAGACGATGGTTTCGGACGGCTGGCCGTGTTCGAGCGCCTCGACGACGTCGACGCCGGCGTCCGTGGCCGCCGCCCGGACCCCGTCGAGGGCCTCCTCGCCGTGTTCTTCGAGGCCGTGTTCCGGCCCCTCCGCCCCGTCGACGTACTCGTCGCCGCTGTACGCGGTCACGACGTCCTCGTCGACGACGTAGAGGACGTGGAGTTCGGCGTCGTGCGCCGCTGCGAGCTGAATCGCGTGCGATTCGGCTTCCTCGGAGGCGACCGTACCGTCGGTCGAGAGCAGGATGCGGTCGTACATTCGATGGGGAATTCGTTCGAACGGCTTAAAAAACTACACGCGAGTTTTCGGCCGGCGGTGTCTCAGGTTTCGGCGACCGCCCGTACCGGCGCGCCGTCGGCGTCCACCGCCAGCGGATAGACCGAGAAGGTCACGCACTCCGGGAGGCGGGCCAACCCGCGGAGGTTCTCGACGACCAGACACTCGTTCCCCAGCAGCGCGCGGTGGGCCGGCACGCCCTCGGGCTCCTCCCCTCGCGGCTCGGTCGGGTCCGGGTTCAGCGTGTCGAGGCCCACGTCGAAGTCCTCGTCGGCGCAGCGTCGAGCCGTCGCGGGCGCGAGATACGGGTGGTCGACGTACCGCTCGGTGCCCCAGTGTTCGTCCCACCCCGTGTGGAAGAGCAGGCCGTCGGCGTCCGTCTCGGGGACGGCGCTCGGGGGAATCGCCTCACGGGCACCGTACCCCCGGACGTCGACGACCCGGGCGTCGAAGCGGAAGCGCTCCACCGGGTAGGCGCCCAGCGTCTTCCCGTCGGGTTCGGTGTGGCTCGGCGCGTCGACGTGCGTGCCGGCGTGCGTACCCAGCCGGAGCTCGCTCACGCGGTAGCCGTCCCGTTCCTGTGTCGCGGCCGGTTCGACCGACACGGCGGGGTCGCCGGGGTAGACGGGCATCCCCGACTCGATCGGGTGGGTGCAGTCGTAGCGGGTCACGGCGGCCCCTCGTTCCCCGAGCGTGAAACCACAACTGGTAGCGAGAGCGGTTTTGTCGCTCCGGCCCCACGAGGGAGTATGGCGCGTCTCACGCCGGGCCCGTTCCCGGACGGCGTCGACCGGGAGGTCTACTGGGAGTGGGTCGCGGCCGCGCTCTACCTCCTCCTGCCGGTGGACCTGCTGACGACGCTCTACTGTGCGGCCGTCGTCGGCCCCGGAGCGGAGGCGAACCCGTGGATGGCGTGGCTCCTCACGCAGTCGCTCCCGACCATCGTCGGCGTCCACGTCGGCGCGGCGCTCGCCGCCATCGCCGGGTTCGTCGTCTACGAATCCCTCTCGCGGCGCTCGCCACACGGGAGCGTGATGATACGCGCGGCCCGGCTCTACCTGGCGCTGCTCGTCTGTGTCGGCTTCGCCGTCTTCGTGAACAACCTCTCGGTCATCGTGTTCCGGCGGAGCATCCTCGCACTAGCCGCCGTTGGGGGGATTCCGTAGCGAACTGTTCCGGCGTAACGTCCTTACCGCCGGGCCGACAACGTGAATCGAGACCGCGAATGGAGTACGACGAGCGCCTGTTCGAGGCGGTGTTCAACGACCCCAACCTCCTGGTCGGGGTGCTCGACACCGACGGGACCGTCGAAGCGGTCAACGACACCGCCCTCGCGTACGTCGGCGCCGCCTGGGACGACATCGTCGGGGAGCGCTTCGCCGAGACGCCGTGGTGGAGCGAAGACCACCGCGAGGACGTCGCGGAGTGGGTCGCAGCCGCCGCGAACGGCGAGTACGTCGACTACGAGGTCGAACACCCCACCGAGGACGGCGCCGGCATGACTGTGGAAGGGACGTTCCGCCCGGTTACCGACGACGGAACGGTCATCGCCGTCATCGCGTCCGCGAAGGACGTCACCGAACGCACCGAGCGGGAGCGCGCCCTCCAGGAGCGGACCGAGCAGCTCGACCGGTTCGCCAGCTTCGTCTCCCACGACCTCCAGAGCCCGATTTCCGCCGTCCGGGGGCGACTGGAACTCGCGCTCGAAACCGGCGGCCGGGAGCACATCGAGAAGGCGATGGAGGCCATCGAGCGCGTGGACGAACTCCGGACCGACCTCGTCGAAACCCTCCGAACCGGCGAAATCGTCAGTGAGACGACCGACGTAAACATCGCGGCCGCGCTCGCGGACGCGTGGCGCGGGACCGACCCCTCCGGGACAGCCACCTACGAGGTGAAAGGGACGCCCCGCATCGAGGCGGACCCCGACGCCTTCCAGCGCCTGCTGGAGAACCTCGTCGGCAACAGCGTCGAACACGGGGGCGATGACATCCACGTCCTCGTCGGGGGGTTCGACGACGGCTTCTACTACGAGGACGACGGCCCGGGAATCGACCCGGAACACCGCGAACGGGTGTTCGTGCCGGGGTTCTCGACGAAGGCCGGCGAGGAGGGTATCGGGATGGGGATGGCGAGCGTCCGCCAAATCGTCCTCGCGCACGACTGGGAGATACACGTCGGCGACGCGGAGGAACTGAGCGGCGTTCGCTTCGAGATTCACACGGACGCGGGCGAATAGCGGCGCTTACCGGGGTTCCGACACCCTGACGTTCGTGCCTTCTCCCCGGACCGGTGTGTTTTCGTCCGCGGGCGGCTACAAACCGGTATGGACGAGGACAACGTCATCGTCGAGTGTGCCGACTGCGCGTTCCGACGGGCATTCCCGAACTTGCGCCGGGCGCGCGTCGCCCTCGACGACCACGAGTCGGCGACCGACCACGCTGTCGACTGGGAGATTCGCCGGGTCGCGGCCGGCGTCGAACGGGCCGGCGCCGACGCCGGCGTCTGCGGTCGCCCGGACTGTGCGAATCCGGAGACGCCACTCTTGGACTGGAAAACCCCCGAAAACTAAGCGCTCACTCCCGCTCGAAGACGTTCCCGAGTAGCCGGTCGCCGAGGATGACGACCAGACACGCACCCACGAAATCGAAACAGAGGTCCAGAACCGTATCGCGTTTCCCGTAGGTGACGAGAATCGGCTCGACACCGAGGCGCCGCGCGACGGCGTGGATGGCGGCTTCGAGGACCTCCCACACGATGCCCACGCCCATCACGACGCCGAGTACCCGCGGCGCCGGGTCCGTGTCCCGGCGGCGGGACGCGGCGTGGACGACACTCCCCAGAAGCGTCGCGGAGTGGGTGTGCGTGAGGTGGTCCCACCACCACGTATCGTCGTAGGGGCCGAGCATCCCAACGGCGTGGGTCACCATCGCGGCGCTCGCGTACACCCGCTGCCACGGCCGGAGCTCCACGTCGAAACGTCCCGCAAGCGCCGTCGGCAGATACGTCGCGACGAACGCGAGGACGGCGTTCGCGACGGCGCCCGGATTGCGCCGTCGGATTCCCACCACGAAGACGGCGACGATGCCACAGCGGATGCCGCCTTCGGCGGCTTCGGCGACGGTTTCGCTGACGTTCTCGCCCATCTTTCCAACCGGTTCACTCGGAGGGATGAAACGCGTTTCGACGGCGATAGGGGGAACCCGAATGTAATATAAATAATATATTTCCTAATTTTTACATCCCCAGTGGGGGATATTCCGTGTGGTATGAAACCGGAACACGACGCCGGTGATCTCGTATGACGGGGATAGGGACACCCGCCCAAATCAATCCGGGGGACCTGTTATCGTCGCTATGGGGGCTCGTTGTCGACTTCGTGCCGGTACTGGTCTCCGCCGTCGTCGTCGGGGCGGTCGGCTATCTCCTCGCGGGGTTCGTCGACAACCGTCTGTACCGCTTCGCGATGCGCAACAGGTTCGACACCAAGGCGCGCGAGACGCCGCTCCGCTATCTGCTCGACGACTCGGAGGACGCCGTCGCCGGCCTCCTCGGAACCGTCGGGCGAGTCGTCGTGTACCTCCTCACCCTCGCGGTCGTCGTCGGGGTGTTGAACGTCGCCGAGCTGAACCAGCTCGTCGGCGCTACCGTCAACTACACCGGAAACTTCCTCGGCGCGGTCGTTCTGTTGGTCCTCGGGGCGGCGCTCGGACGAATCGTCCGGAACGTGGTGCGGCGGGTCGTCGCGAACACGAGTTTCCCGGGCGTGTTCGAGCGGACGCTCATCGCCGACGTGTTCGAGTTGAGCGCGTCCGCTATTGCGGGGCTCACCGGGCGCGTCGCCGGCTACTACGTCTACTTGCTCACGGCGTACACGGTCGCCGGAGTGCTGGCTATCGGCCCCCTGGAGAGCGTTCTCGGCCGCGCGACGGGCCTGTACCCCGGCATCGCGGCGGGCGCGCTGTTGGTCTTCCTCGGCGCCGCAATCGCGACCGGCGTCGGCGATGCCGTGACCACCAGCGACGCGCTGGCGGGGCTTCCCGGGCGAGCGGTGGCCGGAAAACTGGTCGAGGCGGCGGTCTACCTGTTCACCGCGGTCATCGCGCTCAGCGTGGCCGGCGTAGCCGACCAGCTCCTCAGGGTGTTGGTCCTCGCGACGGTGCTGCCCCTCGCACTCGGGGTCGCGCTGGCGTTCGGTCTCGCGTTCGGGTACGGCGGCAAGGACAGAGCGTCGGAGTACCTCGAATCCGAGTAGCCCGGAGGGCAGGCTCCGAGTATCAACGGTTCCCGCGTCAGCGGCGGGTTCGGACCTCGCGAACCGTCCCCTCGGAGTCCAGCACGACGGCGACCCCGTTTTCCTCGGGCCCGACATCCACCCGAACCCGGAGCGGTGCCTCGGACTCGACGGTTTCGTGCCCCACGAAGCAGCAGTCGAACTCCCACGGCGGTGTTTCCCGCGGGTCCATTTCGCGTCGGG
>JBEQBK010000128.1:0-6995 GCA_041639855.1 Halobacteriaceae archaeon
CACGGGGGGATTCCACCTCGGCGGGAAGCGCGAGCGAGCGCGGCGTGGACTGGGCGACTGTCATTACCGGTCCATGCTCTTCGACGACCATAAATCTCTGCCTCGACGGTTGTCGAAACCATCGCCCTCGGAACTGCGGTCGGGACCGGTATTCCCGGGAATACAGGGGTGACAGCCCGCGCTCGACTCGCTGGTTGTCGAATGTATGGTATATAGTAACACGCTACTCCCGCAACCGGGTGATGCCCCCTTCGAGCACCCGATGGTTGGGAACGACGTGCTCGCCCCGCTCGCCCTCGATGCACGTCGTGAAGACGCCGACCTCCTGGACGATGCCCTCCTCGCCGTCCAACTCGACCCGGTCGCCGATGCTGTAGGGCTGGTTGAACAGGAGATAGATGCCCGCGGCGCCCGCGGGGAGCAGCTGGCGCAAGGCGAGCGCGAGGAGAACGATGAGTGCGGCGGCGTACGCCGCGAGCAGGAGGAGGAGGGCCGCGGTCGCCACCCCGACCTGACTCAGCGCGACGAGCGCGGCGATATAGAAGACGGACCACTTCACGGCCTTCGGCACGACGGTGCTCTCGGGGAGTTTGACACCCTTCAGACGCTCGCTGGCGACGAGCTCGGCCTTGTCGCCGACGACGAGGCCGACGACGAGGACGAAGACGGCGATGAACAGCTGGGGAACGAATCCGGCGACGCTGGACCAGAACGGACCGGTGTAGTTCACTTCGGCGGTGTTCAGCGCGACGAGGAACGCGACGAGGACGATGAACGCCGTCGAGAGCCACCCCAGAATCGACACCGTGGAGGTGCCCATGTTGCGCGCGGTTCGCTCGAAGGCGGTCCCTTCGATGGCCTCGGGGACTCCTGCCGAACGCAGGATGCGTCGGTTGAACGACCCGATGAGATAGCCCACAGCCACGCCGAGGAGGAGGACGGCCGCGGCTATCCAGAGGCGGTCGGGGACACTCGCCGTGAACGCACCGAGTCGGACCATTCAGTAGTCCTCCGGGTCGAGTTCGAGCACGAGCTCGCCCCCTTTGAACGCCCGCACCAACCCGTCGGACTCGGAGAGCACGATGGTGACGGCGTTCGTGTCGCGGGTGATGGCGCCCGCCGCCATGTGTCTGGTGCCGAGCCCCTTCGGGATGTCGACGCCCTCCGCCGACGGTTCGAGGTAGCGGTACGCCGAGACGATTTTCCCGGCGTCGCTGATGACGAAGGCGCCGTCCAGTCTGGAGAACTCCTTTAACATTACGCGGACGATAGGGTCGCCGACGTGGACGTGGGACTTCTCGAAGGGGTTGTAGGAGAGCGCCCGCGATTTGTTCATCACCTTCCCGGCGTCGCCGACGACGAACAGCGCACCCACGTTCTTCCCCTTCTGGCCCTTCTTGCCCAGCTCGACGGCGATGTCGAGCACGTCGCGGATGACGCTCGGGTTCGCCCGGGAGTTGACGAACAGGTCGTACACGCCCGAGTGGTCGTCCTCGCTCGCGCGGACCCGCGAAACCGTGTCGATTTCGTCCCCTTCGAGGCTGTAGGCCGCGGCGACGGTGTCCCCGTCCGAGACGATATCGTTGTCCAGTGCCCCCTCGATGCCGAAATGGACCCGCTCGCGCACGTCATCGAAGGAGAGGGGGAGCTCCACGAAGGTCTCGGCCTCGACGCTGTTCTCCTTGCCGATAACGACGAGGGGGACGTCGACCGCCTCGCATTGCTCGTAGTACGAGCCGCTCGGGGAGAAGAGGAGCAACGAATCCACGTCCGCGACGATATCGCCCGCCAACTCCCGAACGGTCGTCATGTGTGTCAGAACCGACTATGGGCCGGAGCAAAAGGATTGCGGGCCAGCGTTGAGGGACGCGTCGAACGGGCGTCTGACGACGGGGCGGATTGCTTCCGCTGTGGGCTACCGAATGTGCGGTAGAAAGCCGGTGGAGGGATTTGAACCCTCGGCCTATTCCTTACGAAGGAATCGCTCTGCCAGCTGAGCTACACCGGCGCGGTCGTACCACGTCGTAGCGCCATGGCACGAATAAGACTGTCGATTGATTTTCCCGACGCCCCCTCCGGGGCGCAACCACATCGGCGGATACTGTGCGTAGACGACGCCGAACCGGTGTCTCACACCGTTTTTCCGGAGTAAGCGCGACGCTGGGGGACCGACCGCTCGGAGCGGGCCGAGGGAGCCACACCGGATTTCCGGAGAAAACCACGACGGGTTCGGACCGGGGGCGCCGGCCGGACCGGTGCGAGGAACGGACACCGCTTTTCCGGAGTAACCCGTCACCGCTCGCCGGAGGGCCACACTCGGACACCCACACCGGATTTCCGGAGAAAACCGTCGCGAACCCGGGGCGTTGTCCGCCGGGACACACCGGATTTCCGGAGAAAGCTGCCGAGGCGTGGCGGCGACGGAGTCCCAGGACGGCTCCGCCGGCGTTTCAGCCGTCGGGGTTTCGGAGTTGGTACTCGTCCAGCGAGGAGTGCATTCCGATGTCCTCAATCATGTCGTCGAGCGCCATCACCATCGTTTCCAGCGGGTGGGCGAGCCGGAACTCGTAGTACTGCCCCCCACTCTTGCCCTTGTTCTGCTCCTCCATCTCGACGGCGCCGAGCATCGCGAGTTCGCGGAGAAAGTCCCGTACGCGACGGCTCGTGAGCGGGTCGACGGCGGCGAGCTGGCAGACGACCTCGTAGCGCTGGTACACCTCTCGGGTCCGTACCGGCGTCTCCCCGTCCGCCTCCAGCGTGGCGAGTGCGTAGAGGGCGTACTGGCTGTGTTCGTGGAGGGTTCGAATCCCTTCGATGACTTCCTCGCGTTGCACGCGTTCGATGCCCGCCTCGACGTGCTCTTCGCGGACGGTTTCGAGACCCTCGTTTCGTGCGATGTCGCCCGCCGCACGGAGCAGGTCGAGCGCCTCACGGGCGTCGCCGGATTGGCGTCGACCGTACGCTGCACACCGTGGAATCACACCATCATCGAGAGCGCCCCGCTTGAACGCGGTCTGGGCCCGTTGTTCTAACACTTCCCGGAGTTCATTCGCGTCGTACGTATCGAAGAAGATTTTCTTCTGACAGAGACTCGACTCGACCTTCGGGCTGAGCTGCCCGGCGAACGTCAGGTCGTTCGAGATGCCGATGACTCCGATGCGGCCGTGTTCGAGCTTGTTGTTCTCCCCGGCTCGTGAGAGTTGGTAGAGGATGGAGTCTTCCGCCGCCTCGGTGTGGTCGACCTCGTCGAGGACGAGGATGACGATGTTTGAGTCGGCCGGACTGTCCCCGGCAGCCGCGAGCGCGTCCAACTCCTCCCACATCCGCGTGTAGACCTCGCTCGTCGAGTAGCCCGACTCGGATATCTGGTCGTGTGGTTCCCGGAGCGCGTTGACGATGGCGACGGCGACCCGATACGACGTCGAGAGCCCGTCGCAGTTGACGTGGATGCTGGACACGTCGGTGTCGTCGTACTCCTCGGTGTCCCGTTCGAGATAATCCAGAAGGTACCGCGTCGTTGCGGTCTTACCGACGCCCGTCTTGCCGTACACGAAGATGTTGTTCGGGTCCTCACCCCAGACAGCCGGTTCGAGATAGTCCATGTACTGCTCTATCTCCTCGTCCCGCCCGACGAGGTCCGACGGCGTGTAATGGGAGGAGAGCGCGTCGCGGTCCGCAAAGGGGGTGCTCCCGCGCTCGAAGAGGCGGTCGGACATACCGAAGCGTCTCTTCTCCCACAGTTAAACCTACCGAACCGGCCTTTCTTCTGTTTCCGGAGTTCCGATTTTGCCACACCACTTTTCCGGAGTAATCCTGAAACGTCTCTCGGCCGCTTCTCCCCCGTCCTCCGAACCGTTGCTCCGGAAAAGTGGTGTGTGAGTCCGCTCAGTCCTGCTCCAGTCGCACGTCCAAACAGACGTTCAGTTCGTGAGGGGCGTAGGAGCGGACCGTATGCCGCGTTTCCACCGAGACGCGGTACTGGTCGCCCGCGACCTCCCGAATCGCCGCCTCACCCGGGCCATAGGGGTCGTCCTCGTGTTGGATGTCGTAGTAGTGGAGCACACAGTCGTCGCCGGCCAGCGCCACGGCCGTCTCCAGAAAGTCGTCCGCGGAGTGGGGGAGGTTCATCACGATTCGGTCGGCCCACCCTTCGTACCCCCGTTCCGGAACGACGTCCCGCACGTCGCCCGCGATGGCCGTGACGCGTTCGACGACACCGTTCCGGCGGGCGTTCTCCCGTAGGTACTCAATAGCGCGCTCGTTCAGGTCGGTCCCCACGACCTCGGCACCGCGTTTCGCGAACGGAATCGCGAAGGGCCCGACGCCGGCGAACATGTCGAAGGCGTGCTCGCCGTCCGCGACTTGCTGGGCGACCCGGTGGCGCTCCGTGGCGAGTCGGGGAGAGAAGTACACGTCCGCGAGGTCCACGAGGAACTCACAGCCGTACTCCCGGTGCACTGTCTCCGTAGGCGAACGCTCGTCCGTATCGGCCAGCACGTTCCAGTCCCGGACTCTGGTTTCGCCTTTCACTTTCGACGCGCGGTCGATGACGGCCCGGGCGGGGATGTCGGATTCGAGGACGGCGCTCGCTATCTCCGCGGCTCGCTCGGGGTCGTCCTCGTCCAGCGCGACCACGTCGCCGATGCGCTCGTAACTGGGGTCGAACCCCAGCAGGTCCGCGGGCGCCGTCCCGGTCTCCCGGTCGGGCGCTTCGCGGAACACCACGTCGAACGCCGTGCCGAACTCGTCGGCCACCGCGTCGGCGTCGGTCACCGGGAGGTAGAGCGTTCCGTCCTCGACCGTGATTTCGTGCTCGTGGTCCACGAGTTCTGACTCGGCGAGCCGGCGCCGGGTCTCCTCGCCGCGCTCCCGGGGGACCCGCACGCAGGGCACGTCCATACCCGCTCTCGGCGACGGGCGCCTCTAAGGCTGGCGTTCCGTGCCCCATCCGGGGGCTTAAGCGTCCCGTCCTCCCACCCCGCGTATGCTCACCTTCGTCGGACTCGGACTCTGGGACGAGCGCTCCGTCACCGTCGCGGGGAAGGAGGCCATCGCGGGCGCGGACCGCGCCTTCGCGGAGTTCTACACCAGCCGGCTGATGGGCGCCGACCTCGAAACCCTCGAATCGTTTCACGACAGGGACATCGAAGTTCGCGAGCGCGCGGGCGTCGAGAACGACCCCGAGGACATCCTCGCGGCCGCCGAATCGGGAGAGACGGTGTTCCTCACCGCCGGTGACACGATGATCTCGACGACGCACGTCGACCTCCGGCTACGCGCCGAGGAGCGAGGGATTGCGACGAGGGTGATTCACGCGCCCACGGCCCAGTCCGCGGCCTCGGGGCTGACGGGCCTCCAGAACTACCGCTTCGGAAAGGCGACGACGCTCCCCTTCGCGTACGCTCACGGCGCCGATGGTCTGCCGGGGTCGGTGACCGACACCATCGACGCGAACCGGGAGCGCGGCCTGCACACCCTGTGCTATCTGGACATCAAAGTCGATATCGGGCCCCGCGGACGGGACCCCGGTCGCGAGGAGTTCATGACCGCGGACCACGCTGCCGGACTGCTCGCCGAGAGCTACGACGACCCGCTCGCCATCGCCGTCTGCCGCGCCGGCTCGCCTGAACCCCTCGTCGCTGCGGACCGCTGTTCCGCCCTCGCCGAGCGCGAGTTCGGCGACCCGCTCCACTTGCTGGTGGTGCCCGGAGAGTTACACGACATGGAGGCCCGCGCGCTCGAATCGCTGGCCGGCGCGCCCCCGGAGCGTCTCTGAGTTCGGTGATTCAGCGCCGTCCCTGCTTCTCGTCCGTTCCTCTGACTAGATGGGCGCCCCCGGCAACCAGACAGAGCAGGCCGGCGGCGCTCGCCGCAAACCCGGGGACGATACCCGTCGGCGGCCCGACCTCGTTTCCGGTCGTCTCGGGCAACTCGACGCCGAACACCTGCTGTTGACTGCTCCCCGCGTAACTGTCGTAGGCGAAGGCGTACGCGGGCCCGGGTAACAGGACTGCGCCGATAACGAGGAGGACGAGGCCGGAACGAATCGGAGACATGTCGGCACCCGACTATATTCAGACGAGGAACTTATACTTTATCTGAGAGTCCCTCGCGCACGAACGGTCCGGTTCGCCGCGGGCGGGTCCAGGTACGTCCCCCATCCCGTTCCTAGTTCGCCCGCAACCGTCTGCCACCCCGACTGCGCCCCGTCGAACGTCGCGATTACCGTGTCCCGGTACTCGTTACCGTTCCAGCCGAACACCCACCAGTCGTTGCGACCGGCGAGTTCGACCCAGACGGAGGTCCGAACGTCTTCGGGCCCGTCGTACGCGAGGAACGTTCGCGTGTCGTAGGCGTAGCAGGACTGCGTGTCGAAGTCGCGGCTCTCGCAGGCCACTTCGCGCTGGTTCGTCCGCGGCGCCAACAGCGGCTCGGTGCCGATGGGCGAGGCCGTGTCGATACTGCGCTCCCGACGGAGCGTGGCCGTCACCTCGATAGCGCGCTCGGTGTACGCGACGTACTCCGGGCTTCCGGGGACGTACTCGCTCTCGTTGATTTCGACGCGTCGACCCTCGCCGTCCGCCTCCACGAAGCGGTAGTATCGTTTCTCGACGACGAACTCGTCGGCTTCGAGCGCGAGCATCGGGCCGCTCTCCGTCTCGACGATGCGCGCGCTCGGGAGGGACGCGCCGTCGGGCGGCTCCACGGAGTCGTCCCTGACCGTGAGGTTCGCGCCGAGCACGCTCACGTTCCCGTCCTCCACGGGCACCGGGAGGGAGACGGTGAGGTCGGAGAGGCTCGCGTTCGCCGTGAAGCGGGCGCTGTAGTCGTACGTGCTCCCGTAGCTGTCGCGGGAGAGATACTCGCCGTAGAGCACCACCCCGCCGACCGTGGCGGCGAGGAGAAGCACGACGGCCCCCACGGCTGCGAGGGCGAGGTGATGACGCTTCATACGCCCGCAAGGCCGGGCGAGGAGAAAAACGCACCCCGGCGCG
>JBEQBK010000129.1:0-6774 GCA_041639855.1 Halobacteriaceae archaeon
GTCTCCTACGGCGTCGCCGTTTCTCGGGGGGCGGTTCCGGGCGCCGTCTCCGAATCGTATCGGTGCTTGCTGACGCCCCTCCTGGACGCCTTCGACCGGCTGGACCTCCCCGTCGGGTTCGCCGACCGGTCGGGGCAGGAAGTTCACCGGCCGGCGTGTTACCTCCGCGGGCGCGACCCGACCCACGACCTCGTCCTCGACGGCCGGAAAGTGGCCGGGAACGCCCAACACAGAGCGGGGGACGCCGTGCTCCAACACGGCTCCGTCGCGGTCACGCCGGACCACGGGCGCCGCGCGGCCGTTCTGAAGGCCCCCGAAGCGAGCGCGGACGCCTTCCGGGAGCAGACGGCGTGGCTGGGCGAGTACGGCGTCACCGCCGACGCGTTCGCGGACGCGCTGCGCGACGCGCTCGCCGACTGGACCGGCGCCGACGGGGGCGCGTGGCGCGCCGCTGAACGGGAATCGGCGGCCGAACTCGCGCCGGTGTACGGGAGCGCGGGCTGGGTTCGCCGCCGGGAGCGCTAAGCGAAGGTTTCGTCGTAGCGCTCGCCGGCGCGGTGTGAGGAGCGGACCAGCGGCCCCGCCGCACAGGAGCGAAAGCCCATCTCCTCGGCCACCTCCCGCCACGTTTCGAACGTCGCGGGGTGGACGTAGCGCTCCACCGGGAGATGGGATTCGCTCGGCCGGAGATACTGCCCGAGCGTGAGCGCCTCGACGCCCACCTCCCGGAGGTCGCCCATCGTCGTGTACAGTTCGTGGGCGTACTCCCCGAGACCCACCATCAGGGAGGTCTTCGCGTGCGCCTCCGAGTCGGCGATGTCGGCGAGTACGTCGAGGCTTTGCTCGTATCCCGCACGCGGGTCCCGGACGCGTTCCTGTAATCTGGGTACGGTCTCCACGTTGTGCGCGACGACCTCGGGGCCGGCGTCGAGCACCTCGCGGACGGCGTCGCGGTCGCCGCCGAAGTCCGGAATCAGGGTTTCCACCCGGATGTCGGGGTCGCGGCGCTTGATTTCCCGGACCGTCTCGGCGATGTGGGCGGCGCCGCCGTCGGGCAGGTCGTCGCGGTCCACGCTCGTCAGGACGACGTAGTCGAGACCGATTTCCGCGACCGCCGCGGCGACGCGCGCGGGTTCCTCGGGGTCGAGCGGCTCCATCCCGCCGGTTTGCACGTCGCAGAAGGAACAGCCCCGCGAGCAACGCTCGCCCATGAGCATGAACGTCGCCGTGCCCGGACCCTCGGTCCCGCTCCAACACTCCCCGAGGTTGGGGCAGTTCGCCTCCTCGCAGACGGTCGTGAGCCCGTGGTCGTCGAGCGTGTCGCGTATCTCCTCGAATCGCCGTCCGACGGGGAGTTCGGTGCGGAGCCACGCCGGCTTGCGCGCCCGGCTCATCGCTCCCCCGTCGCGTCGCGGGCGGCGTCCCGGACCGCCTCGGAGAGCGTCGGATGCGGGCGAACCGTCCGTGCGAGCGCCGAGACGGGCAGTTCGTTCTCGACCGCGAGCGCGAGCTCGCCGACGAGCTCCGAGGCGTCGGGGCCGACGAGCTCGGCGCCGACGACGGTTCCGGAGTCGGCGACGACGCGGACGAACCCCGCGGCGTCGTTCCGTGTGTGCGCCCGGCCGTTCGCCCGGAAGGACGCGCGCCCGACGGTCGGGTCCGTTTCCGAGTTCCGGAGCTCGCGTGCGGTCCGCCCGACGACGGCGAGTTCCGGCTCCGAGAAGACGACCTCCGGAATGGCGCCGGGCGTCCGTTCGGCGTCGCCCGCCGCCATCCCGGCGGCGAGGCGCCCCTCCTCGGCGGCGGCATGTGCCAACAGCGGCGGCCCGCGAACGTCGCCGACCGCGAGAACCGACTCGGTTGTCGTCCGGAACCCGTTCGTTTCGAGGAAGCCGTCGGAGTCCAGTTCGAGGCCCGCCGCTTCGGGGTGCAGGGCGTCGGTGACCGGCTCGCGCCCGACGGCGACGAGGACGGCGTCCGCGGGGAGTTCCCCCGAATCGGTTCGGACGGCGATGCCCCCCTCGGTTTCGGTCCAGCCGGTCGCCCGCTCGCCGGTTCGGACGGCGACACCCGCCCGGCGCAGCCACCGCTCGACGGGGCGCACGAGGGCCGCCGAGAAGCGTGGGAGTATCCGGTCTTCGGCCTCGACGACGGTCACGTCGGCGCCGAGCTTCGCGAATCCGGTGGCGAGCTCCGTTCCGATGTAGCCCGCGCCGACGACGGCCAGCCGGTCGGGAACGGACTCGCGCGCGAGGAGGCCCGCCGCGTCGTGGACGGGTCCCGCATCGAAGTCGAAGCCCGGGAGCGCGGCCGGCTCGCTCCCGGTGGCGACGACGGCGTGCTCGAAGGAGATGTCGCCCGCATCGGGGCCCGAAACGGTGACGCGTCCCGGCGACTCGAACGCGGCGATGCCGCGGCGCACGCGGACGCCGGCGTCCTCGCATCGCCTCCGGACGCCCGCCCTCAGGCGCTCGACGACGCCGTCGGTCCACTCGCGCCAGCGCCCGAGGTCGATATCGGGGGTTGCCTCGACGCCGATGTTCCCGTTTCGGGCGGCGGCGGCCACGTCGGCCGCGTGGAGCAGCGCCTTCGAGGGGATACAGCCGCGGTTGAGACAGACACCGCCCACACTGTCGCGCTCCACGAGAACCGTCTCCAGACCGCGCTCGGCGCCGCGTATCGCCGCCGTGTAGCCCGCCGGCCCGCCGCCGACGACGAGGAGCTCCGTTCTCATACGCGTTCGTCGTACGCCGCGGCCGAGAGGAGGTCGTCCAGCGACTCGTCGGTGGCGAGTTCGACCATCCACCCCGCCCCGAGCGGGTCCTCGTTGACGAGTTCGGGCTGTTCGTTCAGGCGTTCGTTCGTCGCGCGCACCGTCCCCGAAACGGGCGCGTACACGTCGGAGACGGCCTTGATACTCTCGACGAGCGCCATCGGCTCGCCCGCGTCGAACGCCGCGCCCGCCTCGGGGAGGTCGACGAAGACGACCTCCCCGAGTTCGGACTGCGCGAACGCGGAGATTCCCACTCGGACGCCGCCCTCGACGGGTGTAGCCCACTCGTGCGTCTCGGCGTATCGGCGTTCCTCCTCCATCGCTTCGTTGGTTCCGACTCCGGGGGCGCCGCCGAAAACGTTTGCGTGCGGACGCCGCGCGGAGCCGATGCGTTCATCCGCCGGGCGAGGGATACGCCGAGAGAGGGAAACCCGTGCTCGCCGCGACGGTCGTCATGGTCATCGGCATCTGTGCGATAGCGGCGCTCTCACAGCGTAGCGGCTACCGACTCGGGGGCGTGATGGTCCTGCCGCTGCTCGCCGTCTACACCCTCCGGGAGCCGTTCTCGCCCGTCGTCTTCGCCGGCGCGACCGTCGCGGCGTGGGGCGCGCTGTGGGCCATCCGGGAGTACACCCTCAACCATGGCCGCCGGGTCTTCCTCGTCGCCGTCGTCGTCGGCGCGCTCGCGAGCATCGCTCTCTCGGTCGCGCTGGCGTGGGTGTTCCCGGCGCGGCTCTCCTACTTCGGCGCGGAGGTCGTCGGGAGCGTCTTCCCCGGCATCGCCGCGTACAACCTGATGCGCGTCGAAACCGAGCGGCGCCGCGCGGACGCCGTCGGCATCGTGGTCGGGTTCGGTGCGCTCCTCGTGCTCGCCGCGCTCGCCGTCCGGCTCGCGGCCGGCATCGACACCGGGCTCCCGCCGTTCCTCCGGCTCCCCTCGACGGACACGCTCGCCCTCCTCGGCGTCGCGCCCCGCGGACAGCACACCCCCCACCTCACATCGGGGTGGCTCACGGCCGCGTTGCTCGTCGTCGACGTGAGCGTCTACGAGCTCCTCCGGGCACGCTACGACCTACGGCTGGCGGGCATCATCCTCGTTCCCCTGCTCGCCGTGTTCAGCGTCCGCTACGCCGACACCGTCGCCGTCTACGTTCTCGGCGCCTCGCTCGTCTTCTTCCTCGTCTCCTACGTCCACTGGGTGACGCTGCTCTACGGCCGGAACCTCCTCGCCGTCGGGCTGGTGGGCGGGCTCTGCTACGCGCTCGCCGCCGGGGCGCTGTTCGGGGGGGCCGCTCCCGGCGTCCACCTCTTCTTCGTCGGGCTGTTCGCCGGCATCGGGGCGTACAACCTCCACCGGACCGCCCCCCGAAACCGGTCGGCGAGCATCCGGCTCTCGGCGGGCCTGTTCGTCCTCTTCTACGGCGTCATCCTCGCGCTCGTCGCCGTGCCCCCGACTGGACTCGGTGGGACACGACCGTACTTGTACGCCGGGGTCGGCGCCGTCGTCGTCACGCTCGGGGCGCTCGAACTCCGGCGGCTCGAAGCGGGGCGGCCCGACGGCGAGGCGTTCGCCGGCGCGTCCGTGTTCGCGGCCGCCGAGTCCGACGGGAGCGACTCCCCGCTCGTGGAGGGCGAGCGATGAACCCGCTACACTCCCTCCGGCGGCTCGGGGCCGACGCCCGCCACTTCCTCGGCCGCGGGCGCGAGCACTTCGAGCGTGTCGAGGACGTGCCCTACCGGGTGACGGTCTCCGGCGTCCGGGGGAAATCGACGGTCGTCCGCTGGCTCAACGAGACGCTCGTCGAGCGGGGCTACGAGACGTACGCCAAGGAGACCGGCGACGAACACGTCTCCTATCACAACACCGAGCGCCACGAAATCGACCGGGAAGGACAAGTGAGACTCTACGAGAACGAGCGCGAACTCCGCGAGTACTGGCCGGTCGACGCCGTCGTCGCCGAGAACCAGGGCATCCGGGAGTACACGACCCGGCTCGCGAACGAGCTGTTCGACCCGCAGGTGGTAATCATCGCCAACGTCCGCCGGGACCACCAGTCCACCCTGGGGAGCACCCTCCCGGACATCGCGCGGGCGTTCGTCCGGACCGTCCCGGAGGGCGCTCACGTCGTCAGCGGCGACCGCAACGACGCCATCAACGACTACCTCCGCCGGGAACTCGAACGCGGCGACAGCACCTTCGCCGTCGCCGACGGGCGGGACTCGCCGTTTGCGGACACCTTCGGCGCGCGCTCGGCGTTCGTCGTCGACGAAACGCTCCGGGCCCTCGGGCTCGACCCCCTTGACCCGTCGCGGACGGAGTCGTACATCCGGGAGCTGCGCTCGGGGTGGCGCTGGACCCGCCTCTCGGGCGGCGGGCTGGTCTGTAACGGCGCGGCGATGAACGACATCGAATCCACCGAGTTGCTCCGCCAACACCTCGTCGAGCGCCTGGACGACCCGACGGTGACGCCGTTCGTCTTCCTCCGGCGCGACCGAGCCGGCCGGACCGCCGCGTTCGTGCGCTACGTGAACTGGCTGGCCGCGAACGGGCTCGCCGCCCGAGTCCACGTCGCGGGGTCACACACCGGCCCGTTCGAGCGGAACGTGCGCGCCGACGTCGTCCACCACGACCACGAACGCGACGACCCCGACGACGTGCTGGACGCCTGTCTCGCCGATGGCCACCCGGTCTACGTGATGGGAAACACCGTCGCGCCGTTCATGCGCGGCCTGAGCGACGCGCTCGGGGCTCGACGGGTGGGGGAATAGGCTAGAAGATTCAAACGGGTGTGTCTACTACACCGACATGTATGGGAACGAGAGAAGAAACGGTCCGTCGGCTCACCGCCGACTGGTCGTGGACCGCGGTCTCGGTTCTGGGTCTCCTCATGCTCTGCGTGCCGCTCTACGACATGTGGGACGACGTCTCCAACCTCTCCTGGGGGTTCGCGACGACGCTCGTCGAGAACTCCGTCCTGATAGCGCTCGCGCTCGGCCTCGTCTACGGCGGCGTCTGGCTCGCCCGCCGCGACTGGGCGCCCGAGTACAAACACTCCGTCGTGAAGTGGAACCTCGGGGTTGCGGCGGCCATCGCGGCGCTGTACGCGCTCGTGATTGGCCTCCAGCTCTGGGCGATGGGGACGCTCAAGCCCTGGATTCTCGCGCTCGACGGGGTTCTCTTCGGCTCCGTCGCCGCCTTCGGCGTCGGGACGTACAACGCCCGCAACGAACGCGTGAACGACGAACTGGAGCGGAGCCGCGAGCAGTACCGCACCCTCACCGACGACGTCCTCGACACCTCCGAGGTCGCCACGTTCATTCTCGATTCGGATTTCCGCGTCGTCTGGGTCAACCAGGCGACGGCCGACTACTTCGGCCTCGACCGTGAGGAGCTCGTCGGCTGCGACAAGCGCGACCTCATCGAGGGCGACATCGCCGAGCGCTTCGCGGAGCCCGAGCGCTTCCGCGAGCGCGTCACCGCGACCTACGACGACAACACGTACACCGAACAGTTCGAGTGTCACATGCTCGAAACCGCCGCGACGAGCGAGCGGTGGCTCGAACACTGGAGCCAGCCCATCGAGAACGGCCTCTACGAGGGCGGGCGCATCGAGCATTACAACGACATCACCCCGCTGAAGGAGCGCGAGCGGGAACTCGACCTGCGCGAGCGCAAGCTCCGCGAGCTCTACGACATCATCTCCGACGCCTCGCTGACGTTCAACGACAAGGCCGAGCGCCTCGTCGACGTCGGCCGGGAGCTCCTCGACGCGGAGTACGGCTCCTTCGCGCGCATCGACCAGGAAGCCGGCGAGTACGCCGTCGAGGCCGTCCGCTCGGACGACGCCGACATCGAGGCCGGCGACGTCGTCCCGTTGGGCCAGACCCACTGCGAGCGGACCGTCCTCACCGAGCGCACGCTGCAGTTCGAGACGCGCCCCTTCGACGTCGAGGAGAAGGACTACGGAACGGACGCCAGCTTCGAGACGTACGTCGGTACG
>JBEQBK010000130.1:0-6677 GCA_041639855.1 Halobacteriaceae archaeon
GTTCTCTTCGGGGTCGGCGCGACGGCCATCACCTTCGGGCTCCCCCGGCTCGTCTCCGAGACGTTCGCCGCCGCGGACGCCGGCGCCCCCTCCTCGGTCTACCTGCTGGGCTCCTACGGCGGGACGGCCGCGGCGTTCGCCCTCGCGGCGCCCGTTCTGGGCCCGGCGCTCGGCGGCTGGCGCCCCACCTTCGAGTGGACCGGCCTCGCGGTTCTCGCGTTCGCCGCGCTCTGGTCGGTGCTCGCCCGCGTCTCTCCCCCAACCCCCGAAACGGCGAGCGACACGGACTTCCGGGGGAACCTGCGCGCGGTGCTCGCCAGCCGGCCCCTCCGATTCGTCGTCGTCGTGGGCGTCGTCTATCTCGCGCTCGTACAGGGGCTCCAGAACTGGATGGTGCCGGTGCTCGAAGCCCGGAACCTCTCTCCGAGCCTCGCCGCCGCGGCGACGGGCGGGTTCGTCGCCAGCGAGGCCGTCGGCGCGGTGCTGGCGACGGCCGTCTCGGACCGCATCGAGCGCCGCCGCGGCCCGCTCGTCGCCTGTGCGGTTCTCTCGGCGGCCGGGTTGGTGGTCCTCCTCGCCACGGCCGGGCTCCCCGCGCTCGCGGGGGCTGCCCTCGTCGGGGTCGGCGCGGGCGGGCTCTCCCCGCTCGTCCGGGTCATCCCCGCCGAACTCCCCGGTATCGGTCCCGCGCGCACCGGCGCGGCGGTGGGGCTGGTGTTCGCGTTCGGCGAGCTCGGCGGCTTCTTCGGCCCCTTCCTCATCGGCGCGCTCTTCGACGTCACCGGCTCGTACAGCCCGGGCCTCGCGGTGTTGGCGTTCGCGGCCGCCGTCGCAGCGCTCGCCGGCTCCCGGGTTCCGACGTGAGGCGGCCAGGGGGCTTATCTCCTCCTGTTACCAACTCCCACACATGCCCTACGAACGCGTGCTCGTTCCGACCGACGGCAACGACGACGCGGCGACCACCCTCGACGCCGCCCTCTCCATCGCGGCGCCGGACGCGACGGTCCACGCGCTCTACGTCGTGGACAAGACTTTGCTCTACGCCGCGAACGACGGGGAAGAGGCGGCCGACGAGCTCCGCACCGAAGGGGAGGCGGCTGTCGAAACCGTCGCCGCGGGCGCCCGCGAGGCCGGCTTCGAGGCCGACACCGCGCTCCGGGAGGGCGTGCCGCCCCGCGAGATTCTGAACTACGTCGAAGCGGAAGGCATCGACGCGGTCGTGATGGGAACCCGCGGGCGGACGGGCACCGAACGGGTGGTGAAGATGGGCTCCACGACGGAGCGCGTCATCGAGAACGCCGACGTGCCCGTACTGGCCGTTCCGGTCTGAGTCACTCCCGGTCGCGCATGTTCTGGCGGGTGAACTGCGGCGTCGCGCGCGTCCCGCGGCGCTTCTTGAACGAACGGACGAGCGCGAGCGCCGAGCCGCCCGCGACGGCCGCCATCGCGCCCGCCGGGTAGAGGTCGCCCCCCGCGTAGAGGAGCGCCGACGCGGGCAGGGTGGTCGCCAGCGCGAAGCCGACGACGAGGCGGCGCGCCAGCCGGGCGAAGACGTCGTTCGGGTCCTCGACCCCGGCCCGGACGTAGAGGTCGTCGCGGTCCGCGCGGTCGAGGACGCGTTCGAGTTTGGGCGGGACCCGCGTCAACGAGCGCCCGGATTCGACCGCCTGCTCGCCCGTTTCCTCGACGAACTGGCGGATTCCTTCCTCGCGGTACCCCTCCGCGACGAGGTAGTCGGTCGCGACGGTGATGAAGTCGAACTCGGGGTCGAGGGTGACGCAGACCCCTTCGACGACGGTCGCGACCCGGAGCACGAGCGCCAGATTCGAGGGCAGACGCAGGGGGAACTCGTAGATGGTGTCCTCGACCCGCGAAACGATTTGCTGGACGCGGTACTGCTCGATTTCCTCGCCGCGGGCGTCCTGAATCGCGAGCTCCATCACGTCGGCCATTACGGCCCGGTCCGCGTCGGGCGAGAGCGTCCCCATCTCTACGAGGGCGTCGAGGATGGCCTCGATGTCCTGGTTGGCGACGCCGACGTAGAACTCGATTATCTTCTCCTGGACGAACTCGTCGACCCGGCCGCTCATCCCGAAGTCGTAGAAGACGACCGCGCCGTCCGGGCGAACCGCCAGGTTCCCGGGGTGGGGGTCGGCGTGGAAGACGCCGTCGTCGATTATCATCTGGAAGTACGCCTGCGTGAGCCGGACCGCCACCTCCGTCCGGTCGATGCCCAGCTCGTCCAGCTCGGCGGTGTTCGATATTTTCGTCCCTTCGACGTACTCCATCGTCAGAACTCGGGAGCCCGAGCGCTCGCCGTGGACCGCGGGAATGACGATGTCGGACTGCCCCTCGAAGTTGGCCCGTATCTCCCGGAGCATCTCGGCCTCGCGCTCGTAATCCATCTCCTCGCGGATGGTCTTCGAGAACTCGTCGGTCAGGTTCGAGAGCGAGAACGCCTGCCCCTGCCCGACGAAGCGAACGAGTATCGGGATGGACCACCGCAGGACCTTCAGGTCCGCCTCAACGAGGTCCTCGATGCCGGGCCGGCGGACCTTCACGGCTACCTCTTCGCCGTCGAGCTTCGCGGTGTACACCTGGCCCAGGCTGGCCCCCGAAATCGCCTCGGTGTCGAACTCGTCGAAGGCCTCATCGACGGGGCCGACCTCGTCTTCGAGCACTTCCTTCGCGCCCTCCCACTCGACCGGCGGGACCTGGTCCTGGAGGCCTTCGAGCACGTCGACGTACTCGGGCGGCAACACGTCGGGGCGCGTCGAGAGCAGTTGCCCGAGTTTGATGAACGTCGGTCCGAGGGTCAGAAACGAGTCCAGCAGGTGTTCCGCCCGCCGGATTCGGGTCTCCGAGTCCACGCGGCGGCGGCCGCCGAAGAGGAGGAACCGCCGGCGGTCCCGGGCGTAGCTAAGCAGGAGGGGAAGGAACTGGCTGGCGACGACGACGAAGCGCCAGTACGCGCGGAGGGAGACCACGCGGGGTTACGTATCCCGGGTGTCGGCGTCCCCGTCGTCGTGCTCCTCGGAGGCGTCCGACCCGTCCCCGTCCTCGATGGGTATCTCCCGTCCACCTCCGTCGCTGTCAGCGTCCTTCGGCACATCAACCGTTAGGACACCGCGCTCGACGCGCACGACCGAGGCGGTCCCGGCCGCCTCGGGCGGGAGGGGAACGTCGAAGTCCACGAAGAGCGCGCGCTCCTCAGAGCGGTAGCGGAAGTCGACGGGCACGTCCTTCTCGCGGCGGGCCTCGATTCGGAGGCGGTGGTCCTCGACGGTTACGTCGGCGGTGTCCTCGGCGGCACCGGCGATGTCGACGACGAGTCGGTAGGCGTCGTCGCTCTCCAGAAGGTCCACGAACACCGCGTCGGGTAGGTCCCGGAGCGCGTCGCGCAGTTCTGCCATACACACTATTGGTGTGCACCCGGCAAAAACGCGACGGTCGTCACACCCCGAACACGCCCTCGAATGAGTTGACCCGGTGGTCGCCGACGACACAGCGCCCCCGGTCGTGTGGGTCGTGGCGCTCGACGTGCATCGACGCCAACCCGGCGTTGTGCGCCGCGCTCACGTCGGTTTCGCCGTCGCCGGCTAACAACCCTTTACCGTCGGCGCCGAGCTTCGAGACGGTCTTCCGGACGGGTGCGGCGTCCGGCTTGAAGCCGACCTCCTCCGAACAGCAGACCACCGCGTCGAACCAGTCGCGGACGTCAAGCCGGTCGAGCACCCGTTCGGTGACGGGTTCGGGACAGTGGGTGACGACGCCGACCGGCCCGTCGAGGTCCTTCACCGCGCTGGCGTCGTCGTAGAGGTACGTCGCCTCCGCGCGGGCCCTCCGGTCGTCGAGCCGGTCGAAGGCCTCCCAGAACGGCTCGGGGTCGACGTCCAGCGCGCGCAGGTGGTCGTCCCGGTCGCCGCCCAGCCCGTGCCAGAGGGTGTGGACCTCCGAATCGGAGAAGCCGCGCCCGAGTTCGTCGCCCACACGGTCGAACACCTCGCGTTTGTAGTCCCACTCCGTGTCCACGAGGGTGCCGTCCAAATCGAAGAGCCAGTAGTCGTAGTCGTTCACCCCGCTCATACTCCTCTGAAGGCGATTCCCGCTCAAGTGTTTTCCGCCACCTCCAGGGCACTCCCGAAATGGTCGTGGACGACGCCCTCGGCGGTGTCGGCGCCGAACGCGTCGGCGTTCGATTCGATCGCCGCCGCCAGCGCCGCCCGCTCCTCGGGCGCACACTCGAAGGCCCGGAAGTCGGCGTCGAGTACCTCGACGCCCAACCGCTCCCCGAGGCGCGTCTCGAAGGGTTCGGGGTCGCTTATCTCGCCGTGCCAGAGGGTGTTCCTGAAGAAGAGCCATCCCTCCGTGCCGGGCTCGGGCGCCGGTTTTCGAACGGTGGTCTCGAAGGTGTCCGGGTCGACCGCCAGTCCGTCGTGGGCCAGCCGGAAGGTAACGACGAACCGGTAGGCGGCCATCAGTAGCGCTCGTCGGTCAGCTCCGCCATCTCGGCGTCGCGCTCGGAGACGCCGCCCGCCTCGTGGTCGGTGTAGCGGACCTCGACCTCCTTGTACCGGATTTCGATGGTCGGGTGGTGGAACTCCGTCTCCGCGAGCTCGCCCACCTCGGTGGCGAAGGCGACGCCGTCGAGGTAGTCGTCGAACTCGTAGGTCCGGGCGATTTCCTCGTCGTCCTCGTCGTAGACCCAGTGCTCGGGAACGGTACTCGCTATCTCGTCTGTGTCGAGGGGTTCTCGCTCCGCCATATCCAGCTACTCGCCGCCAGCCGACAAAAGGCTAGTCCTCCTCGGAGGTCGCGCCGGCAGGGGGACGAGACGGCGCGGTTTCCGGGTCGACGGCGCCGTCCGGGAACTCGGGGTTGAACAGCTTCAGCGCGGTGGCGATGGTCTCCCAGTCGTCCTCCGCCGCGGCCTCGCGCAGGCTTTTGGTGGGCGCGGCCAGGAGCTGCGAGACGAGCGCGTCGGCCAGCGACCCGACGGCCTCGCGTTGCTCGTCGTTCAGCTCGCCGCGCGCGTCGAGCTTGTCCAGTGCCTCCCTCAGCTCGCGCTCCTTGGTGCGCTCGGCGTTCTCGTACATCGCGGCGATGGCGGAGTCCGCCCGCGAGCGTTTGAACTGCTCGGTGAGGCGGTCGAACTCCCGGTCGACCATCGCGGCCACGCGGTCGGCGGCGACCCGGCGGCGCTCGTGGGTCGCCTCCGTGACGGTCTCCAAATCGTCGATGTCGTAGGTCGAGACCCCCTCGACGGCCGCGGCGGCCGGGGAGACGTCCCGCGGCTGGCCCAGGTCGACGACGAGGGCCTCGCCGCCCGCGAGCGTCGGTTCGTCGATAGTCGGCGACTCGCTCCCCGTCGCGGCGACGATTACGTCGGCGTCGGCGGCCGCCCGTTCCAAGCTATCGAGTCCGACCGCCTCGCCGGTGCCGATGTCGGCCACGACCCGCTCCGCGCGCTCGACGGTGCGGTTCGCGACCGTCAGCCCGGCGACGCCGGCGTCGGTGAACGCCCGCGCCGCGAGCGTGCCCATCTCGCCCGCGCCGACGACGAGCGCGCCGGCTTCCTCTAGCTCCAGTTCGCGCTGGGCGAGTTCGACGGCCGCGCTCCCCAGGGAGACGATGCCCTCGTTGATGGCCGTCTCGGTCCGGGCGCGCTCGCCGACGTGGATGGCCTTCGTCACGGCATCCTCCAACACGGGACCGATTCCCCCCGCGCGCCGGGCGGCCTCGTAGGCCGTGCGAACCTGTCCCAACACTTGGTCCTCGCCCAACACGAGCGATTCGAGCCCGGCCGCCACGCGGAGAAGGTGCCGGAGGCTCTCCTCGTGGTCCGTGTGGACGGCGCGCTCGTCGAACTGCGAGTCGAGCGCCGCCCGGCCCGCGTCGCCGGTGTCGGCGACGACGTAGGCCTCGACCCGGTGGCACGTCTGGAGCACGTAGGCCTCCTCGACCCCCGCACGGCTGAGCAGGCGGCGGACGAACGTCTCCCCGTCCGGGGCCGCCGCGGCCTCGATGGCGTCCAACCCGGCCGTGTCGTGGGCGACCCGTGCGCCCGATACGATTCCCACGTTCGTGTTCACGTCGTTGAATCACCCCGCCGGTCCGCGAGGACCGACACCGCTTCTTGCTTCGCCTTACGACTACCCGCACGTAAACCCTTCCAAACGCGCGGGTCCCTCACGAACGACCGTACAGCCGCCCGGCGTTCTTCGGGGGGAACGTCCATCGCCTGCAGCTCCTCGCGGACGAGCGCGCTCAGCTCCGCCATCGCGTCCGCGCCGTCGAAGGTCGACTCGAGCTCCTCGCGGAGATGGCGACTCAGCGCGGGGCTTCGCCCGCCCGTCGAGAGCGCCGCGGTCACGTCGCCCTCGCTTACGGTGGCGGGCACGACGACGCTGCGCTCGTCCTCGCGGGCCCCTGACCGGTCGGCCCGGTTGTGGAGAACACCCCGCTCGCGGGCCGCGGCGGCCGCCGCGTCGTTCACGTTCTCTTTTCCGGTGGCGGCGACCACGAGCACGGGTGCGGCCCGTTCGACCCACCCCGCGACCGACTCGGGGTCGGGCGCCGCACGGACCAACTCGGCGCCGCCGAACTCACCGTCGAAGTCGGGGCTCACGACGATTGTGCGCGCTTCCGCAGCGAACCGGCGGGCTTTGCGCGCGCCG
>JBEQBK010000131.1:0-6662 GCA_041639855.1 Halobacteriaceae archaeon
ACGCGAGCACGTCGCGCTCGACGTAGTCCGACTCCCGACGGAGGTCCTCGTCCTCGCGGCGGGCGCGCTCGAAGTACTCGTAGGTGACGCGGGCGAGACCGTCCCGGCGAGCCTTGCGCTCGTTCCAGGTCGGCGTCTCGTCGTCCGGCGGCACCGCCGGGACGCCGCCCCCGTCCGTCTGTGCCTCGTTCTCGGTGGTGTCTTCGTCCGTCATTGTGTTAGTGGGGTTCCGCGATGCCCTGCATCCAGACGATGCCGATGTGGACCGCGATGAGCGTGGTCACGACGAACGGCAACAGGAAAACGTGGAGGATGTACATCCTGTTGAGCGTCGACGCCGACGGCGAGAAGCCCCCGAAGAGGAGCTGGGCCGCCCACTCCCCGATGAGGGGGATGGACAGCGCCATCTCGACGCCGATCTGGCTCGCCCAGTAGGAGAGCTGGTCCCACGGCAGGAGGTAGCCGGTGTAGCCGAACACCATCGTCAGCGAGATGAGGACGATGCCCAGCAGCCAGTTGAGCTCCCGTGGCTCCTTGTACGCGCCGGTGAAGTAGACGCGGAGCATGTGGAGGAACACCGCGGCGGTCATCACCTGCGCGGCCCACCGGTGGATGGAGCGCAGCATGAAGCCGAAGTCGAAGTCCCGCATGATGGCCGCGATGGAACAGTAGGCCTGTGTCGACCCCTCGATACCGGCGACACAGGTCTGTGCCGCCGCCGAGGGCGTGTAGTAGAAGCCGAGCAAGGCCCCCGATATCGCCGCGACGACGTACGCGATGGTCGAGAAGGACCCGAGCGCGTAGAGGGGGTACCAGTACCAGAACTTGTTGTCCAGGTTGTACTGTTCGGTGTGGCTCTTCGGCATCTGCATGTTCCAGCGGTAGTACATCGTCTCCAGCAACTCTAGGTAGTCGACGATGCGCAGCCGCTTGTCCATCCAGATGAGTACGTACAGGAAGGTCGACTCGACCGGCGAGAGGTCCTTGTCCCGGAGCCAGTCGACGTGGTCGTGGTCGTCTTTGCGTTCGAGGCTCATTATTGGTCGGGACGCGGGTACGCGACGAATGCTCGCTTCACGATGCTGAAGGGGTTGTAAATCGACTGGTGGCAGGCGCAGTAGACGCGGTTGTCCGCGTTCTCGTAGTCGCTAATCTTGAATCCCGGCACACAGCAGAAGTGCGTACACTTGCTGAGCCACGCGATGGCGCCCTGCGACGACGCCGCGCGCAGGAACTCGCCTGCCTCGCCGTCGAGGTTCTCCGCCATCTCCTCGACGCGGGTGCTCCGGAGTATCTGGACGGGAATCGAGTTCTCCGTGTCCTGGGAGCGCCACGTCACGGAGGCGGGCTTCCCGATGCCGGCACGGCCGATGTTGTCGGACGTGTTCCACGTCTCGTAGTCCTCGAGCTCGTCGATGTTGATTCGCGCGCCGCCGAGGCCGCTCTGCCAGTCGTAGGGCGAGTCGGCGGTGTGTCGGAAGTAGTTGTCGCCCTCGTAGCCCGGGTAGATGCCCTGGTAACTCTGAATCCCGCAGTACTGGAACCAGTCCGAGGAGTAGGTCGTTCCCCCGAGCTCCTGCTCGGCGACCTGCACCTCCTCGCCTTCCCGCTCGACCGTCTGAACCTCGGGGTAGATGCCGCGGATGTAGCCTTCGTCGTCCACTTCGAGGGGGACGAGGGGCATGCCGCGCGGCGCGGGGCCGCCGGTGTTCTCAATGCCGAAGAACTCCGTCGTCCCGCCGCCGGTCCCGGTGCGCTGGGTCGCGGAGTCGACGCTCACCGCGGTGGAGGCACCGACGGCCGCGAGGCCGGCGCTGCCGACGACGCCCTTCACGAAGCGGCGCCGGCCCGAACTCTTTGGGTACTTGTCGTCTTCGGCGCTCATCGTTTGTAGTAGGGGTAAATAGCGCGTTTAACCGTCTCGGCCATGTTGCCGGTGCTGTCGACGCCGTCGACGTCGTCCTGTTCGATGTAGAGGTCTTCCCACTTGCGGCGGCGCTTCTTGACGATCATCACGTCCGGGAGGAACTCCTTGCGGTAGAGCAGGAGGATGAACGCGAGGTCGATGAAGGTCGCCGCCAGCAGGAAGCCGAGGTACATGTTCCCGAGCGGGTCCGTTCCCCAGCCGGCCAGAAGGCCGTAGGTGAACAGCCCGACGAACACGACCTCGATGATCGTGAGGAGCACGATGGCGATGGCCGCCGCGGTGCTCTCGCGAGCCCGCTCGTAGCGGTGGATGTCGCCGTACGTACTCCCGGTGGAAGTTCCTGATGACATTATTCGGGTGAGCTAGCGTGTCGCGATTCGCCGTACTTGACGGCGAAGAACGTGTACACCAACGAGACCAGCATCATCACTACCGTGGCGATGCCGACGAAGTGGGCCTGGATGGGAACGCCCATCTCTTCGGGGTTGATGGCCGACTCGCCGCTGGAGGGCGCCTCCCCGCTCTCGTTGACGACGACGGACCCCTCCATACCGACCGACTCGTGGGGCGTACAGATGTAGGGGTACTCGCCCGTCGTCGTGAACTGGTGGGTGTAGGTGTATCCCGCGTCCTGAAGGTCGTCGACACCCTCCCACTCCGCGCCCTCGGGGAGCTGGTCGGTCTGGGGCGCGACGTTGTGGCCGCCGCCCTCCCAGACCCACTCGATGGTGCCGCCGGGTTGGATGTACACCGTCTCGGGGTCGAAGATGTTCTGGCCGTTCGGACCGACCGCGACCGTCTTCGTCGTCCCCTCGCCGGGAAGCGATTCTGAACCGCCGGCCCCGTCGGTCGCGTTGCCGGCCGTCCCGTTGCCGGCCGTCGCGTTCCCGGTGGAGTTACCGGCGGTCCCGTTGTCTGTCTGTGAGACTGGGGCGGACTGGGCCGAGGCTGTCCCGACCGCGACGGATGTACCCGCCGCACCGCTGGCCGCCCGGAGAAAGTCCCGCCTCTTCATGCGCGTCGTGCTTAGGACAGTATGTCTATAAACCCACCGATGGCTCTACAATTCTGAGGTCCCGCTATTCGGTATCTTCGGGCCCGCTATCGCCCCAACCGGGGACGAAGGACGGGCGCCCGTCGCCGGTCACGCCGGCGTCGCGCAGCCGCTCGCGGTACTCCTCCGAGCGGAACCTATCCGAGAGCCGGGCGTTCGCCACGAGCACGAGCATGAACACGCCGAAGACGCCGAAGCCCAGCGCCGCGACCGCGGCGACGACACCGATATCGGTGAGTAGCCACCCCCCGAAGAGGAGAACCGCCGCGACCAGCTGGGCGATGCCGACCGCGAGCATCAGCGTGTGTCCGATACTCCCGGTGCTTTCCGGGACGGACTCCGGGTCGGGGAGCCCGCGCTCGGGCACGTCGGGCACGTCGTAGTCCGGCATCGAACAGAGCGCGACGCTGGGCTTCAGGTCCCGGAGTACGGTACCCCGTCCCTCGACGGTGCCGTCCTCGTAGACGATGGCGTAGCTCTCGTCGGAGTAGGCGACCAGTCGCTCCTCGCTCCCCCGGGACTCGCGCTCGACGACGGCGAACACGTCGCGGCGGGCGATGCGGGCGTTCATGTCCTTCTCCACGCGGTCCAGCAGTTCCTTGCCCGTGATCCACGTCTCGGGGTCGAAGGCCGCCTCCCACTCCTCGGGGGACATCTCCGCCATCTCCTGCGGGCCGAAGTCCTCGAAGTCGTACTCCTCCTCGACCCGCTTGCGGAGTTCCTCGGTCGTGGCGTCGGCGTCGTCTTCCTCGGCCCCGCCGTCCGCCCCACCGTCTGCCATTACCCGGCGTTTGGCTCCCCGGACGCTAAACCCTTCCCCCATCGCCGCGAACGGATGCGTTTAACGCGGCGGCGACCCCAGGTGTGGCATGGTCGAGGATGCCGCGCTCGCGGGACTCGCCGCGCTGCTCGTGACGGCGAGCTTCCCGCTCTACTTGAAAGGCGCGTGGATCATCATCGACGCCGAGACCGTCACCTGGGGCGTCCTCACTCACCACCTGAAGTACATCGTCACGGGCCTCCTGTTGAACACCGGGGTCGTCCTCGTCTGGATGGTTCCCCGACTGGCCTCGCAGCTCGGCGGTGCGGCCGCTCTGCACGCGGTTCTGGGATTGCAGGCCTACGCGATGCTGGCGTTCGCGCTCACGGGTATCGTCCGCATCTTCCGCATCAAACGCCGCGAGGAGATGTACCGCGACCCGGACCCCGACGTGTCGTTGAGCGAACTCCACCCCGACATGGACCACTGGCGCAAGCGCCTGCGCATCGGGGTCGCGGGCTACGTGCTCTTCTGGATTCTCGCGTGGGTCGTCGGGATGGCGCGCTTCCTCATCAAGTACGGCTACCTCTGACTACCGGTCGTCGTTGGGCATTTCGTCGGGGGCGTTCGCCTCCGCGGTCTCCGCGCGGGCGTCCTCGTGGCGGCGTTCGTCGTCCATCGACTCGGCGCGCGCCTCCTGTTGTTCCGCGACGGCCTCGTCGTGTTCCTCGTCGAGTTCCTTGACCTCATCGTTGGGGACGGCTTCCTCGCCCTGTTCGCCCAGCTCGGCGTGTGGGTCGGGTTCCTCGGACATGACATCGGAAGGGTGGCACGCCTCTCGGTGTAGTTCTTGGGGCCGCTACCACGCCTCGCCGCTCGCCAAATCCACGTCCGAATCGACTTTCGAGGACGGACAGACGTCCTCCAGAATACACTCGGAGCAGTCCGGGTTCCGCGCGGTGCAGGTGTCCCGCCCGTGGTTGATGAACCAGTGGGTGAGCTCCTGCCACTCGGTCTCGGGGATGATTTCCATCAGGTCCCGTTCGATCTTCTCCGGGCGCTCCTCCTCGGTGAGCCCCAGCCGCCGCGAGATGCGCTGGACGTGGGTGTCGACGACGATGCCCTCGGTGAGGTCGTGGGCGTGCTGGAGAACGACGTTCGCGGTCTTGCGCCCGACACCCGAGAGGTCGGTCAGCTCCGACATCGTGTCGGGCACGTCGCCGCCGTGCTCGGCCACGATGGCTTCGGCGGAGTCCTTCAGATAGCCCGCCTTCTGGTTGTAGTACGTCACCGAAGAGATGGCCTCCGCGATGTCCTCCTCGTCGGCCGCGGCCATCGCCTCGGCGTCGGGGTAGCTCTCGAAGAGGCCCTTCGTGACTTTGTTCACCCGCTCGTCGGTACACTGCGCGGAGAGGATGACCGCCACCAACAACTGGAAACGCGAGTCGAAGTCCAGCGATATTTCCGGGTCGGGGTAGCGCTCGGCCAACCGGTCGATGACCTCGGCGGCCTGTGCCTCCCGCTGTAGGGGCTCGCCCATACCGTACGCTCGCGGGCGCCGGCTTTCACTTCTCGGGTTCCGGGACGTTTATCACCGTTTGCCCTCCCGCTATGCGCATGAAAGCGACCGCGAAGGCCCACCCGATTCAGGGTGTCGTCAAGTACCACGGGATGCGCGACCACGACCTGCGCTTCCCCTACCACGACTCCATCTCGGTCTGTACGGCGCCGAGTCACACCAAGACGACCGTCGAGTTCGACGACGAGCTCGACGGGGACACCTACGTCGTCGACGGCGAACGATTGGAGGGGAGCGCCGCCGACCGCGTTCGGACCGTCGCTAACGAGGTTCGCGCCCGCGCGGGCGCCGAGCTCCCCCCGGTCCGCCTGGAGTCGGAGAACTCCTTCCGGACGAACATCGGATTCGGGTCTTCGGCGTCGGGCTTCGCGGCCGCGGCGACCGCGCTCGCCGAGGCGGCCGGCCTCGACCTCTCGCACCCCGAAATATCGGCCATCGCCCGCCGGGGCTCGGCGTCGGCGGCCCGCGCGGTCACGGGCGGCTTCTCCGACCTCCACGCGGGGCTCAACGACGAGGACTGTCGCTCCGAGCGCATCGAGACACCCGACGGCTTCGAGGAGGACATCAGGGTCGTGGCGGCGATGGTCCCTTCCTACAAGGAGACCCAGCAGGCCCACGACGAGGCCGAGGACTCCCACATGTTCGACGCCCGCCTCTCGCACATCCATGGCCAACTCGCCGAGGCGCGGGACGCGCTCGGGGAGGGGGACTTCGAGCGCGTCTTCGAGACGGCCGAACACGACTCGCTCTCGCTGGCCGCGACGACGATGACCGGTCCTGCGGGGTGGGTCTACTGGCAGCCCGAGAGCCTCGCGGTGTTCAACGCGGTGCGCGAGCTTCGCGACTCGGGAGTTCCGGTGTACTTCTCCGTGGACACGGGCGCGTCGGTGTACGTCAACACGACGGCAGAACACGTCGACACCGTCGAGGACGCAGTCGCGGCGACGGGCGTCGACACCCGCGTCTGGGAGGTCGGGGGCCCCGCGGAGATTCTGGACGCGTCCGAGGCGCTCTTCTGATCAGACGTTCGGGATGCCGGTGGCTTCGATGCCGACGACCCCCACCCCTGCCAGCAGCCAGAGAACGACGCCCGCGGCGGCCCACGCGACGAGGCCCATAACCCCGGCGCTCACCCAGCCGACGCCGTAGCGCCACTTGATGGTCCCGACCCACGAGAGGAGGACGATGATAGGACCGAGCCCCGGAATCCCGCCGAATATCGCCCCGGTAACGGTCCAGACGAGGGCGGCGATGCCGGCCGTCCAGACGGCGTGTTCGTAGCTCCTACCGCCCGCCACGAGGACGGCGGCGGCGTACACCCCGATACCGCCGACGAGGAGGC
>JBEQBK010000132.1:0-6593 GCA_041639855.1 Halobacteriaceae archaeon
AGTAGTGCTTGCACTCCTTCCCGAACCGATGTCCGGAGAGGAGATCCGCGGCCCGCTCGGCGTCGAAGGTGGCACTGACGTTGTAGCCGGGAAGCTTCCGGTTATCCTCCTTGAACGCCCGGTAGCCGCTCCGGTCCGTCCGAAGGAGGCCGTTGATACGCGCCAGCGGCCCGTCCGCAGCGTGAATCGGTCCGCTCTCGTCGCGTTGCAGACGAACGTACACCGCCGCGTCGTTGATCGTACTGGTGTGGTTAATCCGCTCGTCGCGAAGATAGCGCCGGGCGTTGAAATCGAACGCTCCGAGAACCTCGCGAGCCAGGTCGTCGTAGAGGTCGAAGTCGATGTTCGACCCCTGAACGTGGACGTTCACCCACCCGCTCGGGTGGAGGTCGGGGACGTCGACGCGGCTCCCGCCGCTCGTCATGTCCGGCCAGCGCGGGGTAACGTGGATGTGGCCGCCGCGCACGCGCTGGCTCTGGTCCGCGCGCTCGCCGTCGTAGAGTTCGTCTTTCGCGACGAAGTAGAAGCGGAACTCGCGGACGGTTTCGAGCTGGAAGTCGTCGTTTTCCTCCCAGGGGTCGAGGCCACCCTCGGTGTAGTCCATACAGAGCGCCCACTCGTCGCCGTCGAAGGTCGTCGTCGCGGTCGGTTTCCCTTCAGCGGCCCAGTCGTGGCGCTTGTAGAGGGAATCCAGCGCGTAGTAGGGACCGAGGCCGTCCTCATCGCGCCGGCCAGGGACGGTGTGGAAGTGAACGTCGAATTCGTGGGGCGCGGCCGCCTTCCACGTATCGAGGCTCACCGCCACCACCCCCGAGTACCGGCGACGAGAGAAACCGCGCGCGACGGACGGACCCCCGTCTCCTTTTTACGTTGAGACCTAAACCGCAGGTACAGCGCCGAGGGGGAGATTTGAACTCCCGAGTCCGTGAGGACAGTTGATCTCGAATCAACCGCCTTGGCCAGGCTAGGCTACCTCGGCTCGTCTCACCATACCCGCCGAACGCCGTTTATCGGTTTCGGTTCCGTCGGGCCATCGCCATTTATAAGCCCGCGCCGCGCCCCGCCTTGTGTATGGACACCACGGAGGCGAGCGCGGAGTGTGAGGCCGTGCTGGACGCCATCTCCGAGGCCGTTATCGCGGAGCGCTCCTTTTTCGAGACGGTGCTCGTCGGGATGCTCTCTGAGGGCCACGTCCTCCTGGAGGACGTCCCCGGGACGGGGAAGACGCTCACAGCGCGGGTGTTCGCCACCGCGCTCGGCCTCTCTTTCAACCGGATACAGTTCACACCGGACCTCCTGCCGACGGACGTGCTCGGGACACACGTCTACAACGAGGACGCCGGCGAGTTCGAGTTCCAGGCCGGCCCGGTGTTCTCGAACGTCGTCCTCGCCGACGAGATAAACCGTGCGCCGCCGAAGACCCAATCCGCCCTGCTGGAGGCGATGGAGGAGGGACAGGTGACCGTGGACGGCGAGACCCACGTCCTCCCACAGCCGTTCTTCGTCATCGCGACCCAGAACCCCGTCGAGCAGGAGGGTACCTTCCCCCTGCCCGAGGCCCAGATCGACCGCTTCGCCGTCAAGTCCTCTATCGGCTACCCCGAACACGAGGGTGAGAAAGAACTCCTGCGCCGGCGCATCGCCCGACAGTCGCGCTCGCCCACCGTCGACCCCGTTCTCGACGTCGAGGGCGTCCGCGAGCTCCGCTCGGTTCCCGAGTCGGTCCGTGTCGAGGAGGACGTCCTCGACTACATCACCACGGTCGCGCGCTCGACCCGGGAGGACCGCCGCGTCGACGTGGGGGTCTCGCCGCGGGGTACCCAGCGGCTGCTCGAGGCGGTCCGCGCCCGTGCTGTCCTCGAAGGCCGCGAGTACGTCGTTCCCGAGGACGTCAAGCGCGTCGCGGTGCCCGTGCTCGCCCACCGCCTCGTTCTCACGCCCGACGCCGCCATCGAGGACGTGGAGAAACGGGACATCGTGGAGAACGTGTTGGACATCGTCTCGGTCCCGACGGTCGAGTAGCTCACTCACGCACCGAGAGCATCAAGAACAGCGCCGCGACGAGCAACAGGGCGAGCGCCGCGAACGAAATCCCACGGAAGGCGACCCGGTAGAGCGCGAAGCCGACGCCCGCGGCGACCAGCCCTATCGCGGCCGTCGTCCCGGCGTGGACGGCCTCCAGGCGTCGCGTGTCGGCCGCGCGGCCCAGCTGTTCGCCGACGCCGATGGCCTGCTCGGCGAGGTCCCACGCCAGCACCGTCGCGACGGCACCGAACAGGGGTATCGCGACGGCGTCGTGGGAGACCGCTGCGAGTGCGACGCCACCGGCGAGCGCGAGCGCGCCGCCGTCAGCCACCTTCCGTGAGGGGAGAGTGACACCCGCGCCGACGCCGACGGCACCCGCCGCCGCGAGCGCCGCGCCGGTGGTGTTGGTGAGCGTCGTGAGAACGGCCAGCGCCGCCGCCGCGAGCGCGAGCCGACTCGAAAGGGTCGTCGGCCCGTGGTCGGGGGCGCTCACGCTCTCCACCCCCGGTTCGCCCGCTCCAGCGCCACCGAAAGCGGCGTCTCGGGGTCCCAGTCGACCACGCGAATCCCGGCGGCACGCGCACCGGTCAGCCGGCGGCGGCGTTCGAGGCGGGCGAGCGCGCGCCCCGGCGTCTCGGTGTCGGTTACGTCCGGCGAGAGCAGGGTGACGGCGTACCCGCGGGCTTCGAGACGGCGCGCGACGGTCCGGGCGTAGTCGTCGACGGCGGGCGAGACGAACACGACCTGCGCGTCAGAGGGAAGCCGCTCGCGGAGCCGCCGGAAGGCGAGGACTGGCAGGAACTCCTCGGTCGGCGGGAGCGGGTCGAACGCTTCGGCGGTGCCGAGCGCCCGGCGCAACCGGGCGCGGTGCGTCCGGCCCAGTCCGGGCGGGACCCACTCCCAGCGCGGGCCGAAGGCCGCGACGCCGACGCGGTTGCTCGCCTCCAGTAGGGCCGACGCGACGGCGCCGCCGGCTTCAGCGCCGTGCTCGACTGCGGACTCGTCCTCGGCGTCCGCGACGTACGCCTCGACGCGGGTGTCGAAGACGAGGACCGTCTCCGCGGCGCGCTCCTCGCGGAAGTCGACCGTCGTGAGCTCGCCCGTCCGGGCCAGGCGCGCCCAGTCGATGCGCGCGAGCGGGTCGCCCGGACGGTACTGTCTGGTGCTGTGGAACTCAACGCCGTTCCCGCCCGTCTCGGTGGGCACCCGGCCGGCGTAGTCGGTCGCCTGCGCCCGAAGGGGGAACGCCGGTAGCGGCGGGAGCTCGGGGGCACAGACGAGCTCGCTCCCCACCTCGTGTTCGGCCTCGCGCTCGATGGCGCCGGTCCAGTCGCGCGTGACGACCGTCGTGGGCGTGAAACGGTGGTCCCCGCGTCTGGCGTCCATCTCGTATTCGAGCGCGTCCGTCTCGCCCGGCCGGAGCGCGGTCCCCAGGCGGGGCGAGCCGCGCGCGACACCCAGCGTCTCCGGGACGCCGTCGGCCACTCGCACGTCCGGGAGCGTCGCGTCCCCCTCGTTTGTCACTGAGAGCGTCACCCGGACGGACTCGCCGGGCTCCGGCTCCGTCGGCTCGACGGCGCGCTCGATGGCGAGCTCGGGCTCGGGTGGCTCGGCGTTCCGGGCGGCCGCGGCGTAGGCGACACCCACGATGGCGACCATCAACACGCCCGGGCTCCGGGTGCCCGCGCCCAGCGCCGCCGCGCCGAAGGAGAGCGTGCTCACGCCGACCCAACGGGCCGTCCGGCGAAGGGAGTCGCTCATCGGAACACCCCTCGGAGACCGTCGGCGGTATCCTCCGAACCAGTCCCCGACCCCTCAGTTCCATCTGGGACGCCTTCCACGCTGTCCTCGGGTCCGTACTCAAAGGAGGCCGTCTCGTCCAGCTCGGAGAGCTCCAGAATCGCCTGCCGCGCCAGGTCCGAACGGGAGGGTTGGCGGCCCATCAGCGCGTCGATGACCCGTCCTTCCCGTGCGTACACCTCGGCGGCGCGCGAGGAGGAGAAGAAGGCGGCCGCGTAGCGGTCGTCGGTCCACTCGCCCGACTCCAGCAGCGCCTCGGCGTCCTCGACCGAACAGTTCCGAGTCCGGGTCAGCACGTCGATGGCGACGGGGCGGACCCGCTCGCGGAGGCTGACCCCGTGAGGCGCCGCCCGAGTCTCCTTGCCCGTTCGGTCGAGCGCGAGCTCGCGGTCCGTCGTCTCGCCGGGGTGGGGGAACGTCCGCCGGCGCTCCGGCTCGCCCAGGTCGGCCTGCTCGCGCTCCGTCTTGCGGCGGCGCTGAACGGCGCCGAGGGCGAGCAGCGCCAACACCGCGGCGGGCACGAGCACGAGGGGTTCGGCCGGGAGCGACGGCGCGAGCGACGGGACGAGCGCGAGGCCCAACCCGAGCCCGAGCGTGGCGACGCCGAGCGCGACCAGCGCGGTGCGGAGTCGGCTCACCGTCCCCACCCGTGTCGAGTCACAGTATCCCATCCGTTGGGTATCAAGGCCCTTGAGATTACCCGTCGGCGTAGGTTTCCTCGATGCGCCGGAGCACGGCGACGGCCCGTTCCTCCCGGTCGGCCGTGGCCTCCGCGCCGCCGTAGCGCACGTCCCGGAAGAGCGCGGTGAGCTCCTCGACGTCCTCCCGGTCCATCCCGGCCTCGACCGCCGCGTCGGCGAACTCCGCGGGGGTGCTGGTTTCGGGGAACGCCACCTCCAGATGGCGGGTCATCTCGCGCCACGCCCGGTAGACTTCGTTCTCGACCGGCGGGTCGGCCCGGCTCTCGATGCGGTCGGCCGTCTCGCCGGCGATGGTCCCCAGCGCCTCGGGCGCGGCATCGCGCTCCGGCGCCGTCTCCCCGTCGCCGCCGAGCACGTCGAACACCGGTTCGTCGCCGCCGACCTGTCGCGCGACGACCAGCCCGACGAGCACGACGACGGCCGCGATGGCGAGCAACGCGACCGGGTCGAGGCCGAGGGTTCCCCCGGCGTCGCCGCTGAGCCCGGAGCCGTCGCCGGAGCCGAACAGCCCGAAACCGCCGCCGCTGCCGCCGGCGCCGAGGATGAGGTCCAGCAGGTAGAACAGCGCCAATAGAATGGCCATCGGCGCGATGACGCCGAGGACGCGTTTGAGCGTCTCTTTCGGGTGCTTGACCGTGACGGCGGCGCCCGCGACGGCGCCCGCAACGACGAACGCCAGCAGGAGCCGCTGGGCCCACGGCGGGAGGTCCGGAAGCGGCGAGACGGCCGGGGGTTCGGTCGTGCCGAGGATACCCCCGGAGTCGGTGCCGTTGCCGATGGAGCCGCCGCCGCTCTGCGGGTTCGGGAGGGCGGCCGCGGCGAACGCCACGGCGAGCACACAGAGGAAGGCGACGCCCGCCGTGACGAGCGTGGAGCGTTGCACAGTTCCAAGAGGGGCGCCCCGACTATCGGCGTTTCGCCGGCGGAAGGCGTCCGGTTGGCTACCCTGTAAAAACGCTCAAGGTCGTGCGCCGGGGAAACCGCCCGTGAGCGACACGGCCGAGCGGGACCGGCGGGCGCTGGCCGGGACGGACATCGACGCGGCCGCGCTCGAACGGGGCGACGTCTCCTACCGGGAGCTCCGCGTCGCCGGCGTGCCCGCCACCGTCGCGACTCGCCTCCGGCGGGCCCACTCGCTGGTGTGGGCGTTCCGCTGGTATCCGGGCTCGGACCTCCGGGAGCGCGCCGACCGCGTCAGCGGGCTCGACGAAGGGGAACGGGAGTGGGTCGCCCGAAGCGACCCGGAAACGTGTGAGCGCTGTGGCGGCCGTCTCCACACCTACGAACTCGGGAGCTCGTCCACGACGGCCTGCGCGGACTGCGGACACGCCGGCATCACGGTCGAGCACGGCGCGCAGGGAGAGGAGACGGAGAGCTGGGAACGGGCGCTCGAGCGGGTGAACGACTGAGCCGTTTATTGTGGCCACTAAATCGTAGGCCACTCACCACGCGGCTTTCGGGCCCCGGCCTCCGCCAGTATCGGCGATGTCCACGACGCCGGGGAAAACAATCGACCCCTGCGGGGACGGCGACACGCGCTGGAATCCGGACGCTCGGAACGTTTCTCCGCCCAGAGGAACTGCCGATATACTACCTCGTGCAGGCCGGACTCATCAGATGACGGGCAAGAACTAAGAGTCGCGGACCCCGTCATTCAATAATGAATATCGGGAGACGGAAGTTCATCGGTCTCGTTGGCGCGGGCGCCCTTTCGGGGCTCGCGGGCTGTGGCGGAAACAACTCCGGGGGCGTCGACGAATCCGAATTCGAGGGGAAAGTGCTCACGCAGATGGCGTCGCTACCCATCCAGCCCCAGTTGAACCCCTACCGGCTCCAGAATCGGGGGCTGGGGATGCTCCGGAAGTTCCACGCGCTCGTGTTGCCCGTCGACCGCGGCACGGGGGAGTTCCTCACCAGCGGGCACACCCAAACGATGGGCGGCGAGGAGGTCACCGTGCCGGCGCTCATCGCGGACTACAGCGTCGAGGGCGACACGGCGACGTACACCGTCGACGACCGCTTCTCCTACTGGAGCGGCGCGGACCTCACCGCGCGGGCCTTCTACCT
>JBEQBK010000133.1:0-6534 GCA_041639855.1 Halobacteriaceae archaeon
CTGTTCGTGATGGCGGCGGTTCTTCGGCTCGGCTTCTACACGGCACACGACGATGGCAACGGCCACACCGAGGGCGTCCCGACGACGCTCGCGGCGACCGTACTCGCCGCCGCGCTGCTCGTGGGCGCGCCCCCGCTCGTCCTGCTGGCCGCCGCGCTCGTCTTCGCCGGGCTGATGCTCTCGCCAATCACCTACCCGGACCTCTACGCTCGGGACGCTGTGGCGATGGGCGTCGTGCAGGCGCTCGCCGTGCTCCTCCCGGATGCCGTGAGCGGTGCGCTTCCCGCCCTTCTGCTGGTCTTTGCGCTGGCGTACCTCCTGCTGGCGCCGCGGTTCTACTGGCGCGGCTCCTTGGACGCGGGGCGGGATTGAAGGGAAACGCTCATACGGTCGCTGGCGGAAAACGCCTACATGAGCAACGGGGACGAGGACGCCGAGGAACCCGAAGAAGCCCCCGCAACCCCCGCAACCGACCACGACCTCGACGAGGGGACGTTCGACGAACGTCTCGACGAGGTCGCCGGCTCGGTCGAGGACGCGGAGACGGAGGCCGACCTTGACGACGCCGAGGCGGTCCTCGACGATATCGAAGCCGACTTGGAGGCCGCCGACCTCCCCGAACCGGACGACGAAGACGAGGAGGCGCCCGCCGACCGCCTCGCCGAGCGCGTCTCGACGGTCCGCGAGGACATCGAGGCGAAGCGCGGTCCCTACGCGGAGGACGTCGCCGCCGATGTCGAGGAGGTCGCCGGAACCGTCCGCGACGCCGAGTGGACCGAGGACGGCGAAAGAGAGGTTCACGACGCCGTCGACGACTTTCTCGACGACATCGAAGGGACTCTCTCCGCGTCCGCGGGTGCGGTCGTCGCGGAGGACGACGCGCCTGCGGAGTTGGCCGACGCCCTCGAAACCGCGGCCGAAACCGTCCGTGGGGCCGGTCTGGATGCCGACGAGGACGCCGACACCATCGCCGCGCTCGTCGAGGCCGCCGATACGCTCGCCGGCGCCGTCGAGGACGCCGAGGAGTGGGACGACCTCTCGGTGCGCGAGCAGCTCACCGCACAGGGCTTCTACGACTCGCTAAACGAGAAGCACAAGGACTACCCGCCGGAGTGGACGGCATTGAAGAACTGGGAAAACGAAGGCGAAGTCGAGAAGGTCCTGCTCTCGCTGAACACCTTCGACTCGGAGTTCATGGAGCGCCACGCGCTCGAATCGCTCGAACGCATGGCCCATCCCGACTCCGTGGAGCCGATGCTCGAACGCGCACAGAAGCGCGACAAGCCGGCCATCCGAATCCTCGGACGCATCGGCGCCGAGGAGGCCGCCGAAGACCTCCACGAGTTCTTGGACGGCGACCCAGGCCTCCAGCGTGTCACGCTCCAGGCCTTGGGCCGTATCGGCTCGACGGAGTCGACCCAGCCCGTCGCGAACTGCCTCGACGCCGAGGAAGTCGAGTCGGTGCGCTCGCACGCCGCGCGCGCGCTCGGACTCATCGGCGACACCCGCGCGGTGAAGCCCCTCACGGAAGCGCTCGCGGAGGACCCCTCCGATTCGGTCCGCGCCAGCGCGGCGTGGGCGCTCGTCCAGGTCGGAACGGCGGACGCGCTCGAAGCGGCGGCCGAGTACACCGACGACCGGGCCTACATCGTGCAGGCGGAAGCGGAGGTCGCGGCGGACGCGCTCGAAGCGGACGACGCCGAAGCGCCGACGGCCTGAGCTACGCGCTCGACGCGGCGAGGAACGTCGCGAAGAAGTGTAGCGCGAACGCGAGCGCGACGAGCAGGGCGCCGCCGCGACCGGCCCATCCGTGCTCGACGACTTCTGCGGGCGAGATATCGATGCTGTACATCCCCAAGTCGGGGTCGTATTCGACGTAGCTCGGCTGTCGGAAGAACTCAAAGCAGACCAACACCGCCCCGACGGCCCCGATGCCGCTCCCCGCGAGCTGCAAGAGGACAGGCAGTTCCATACCGGTCTTCCGGGCTGGGGGCGTCAAATAGTCACCGACCCCGAGGTTCTTGTGCGGGGGCGGGCCCACCCGGTTCCGTGTCGCGCGCTTTCGCCTACCTCGCGCTCGCCCTCCTCGTCCTCCCGGTGGTCCCGGCGGGAGCCACGTCCGCGGAGGCCGACATCGTCGCCGTCCACCCCAACCCCGTCGCCGACGAGGACGCCGGCGAGTACGTCGTCGTTCGCGCACCCCCGAACGCGACGCTCTCGGACGGGGAAGGGCGGGTTCGCGTTCCCGGGACGGCTGTTCTCTCTCCGGACCCGGCGGCGGCGCGGAACCTGACCGAGCGCCGCCCCGTCGTCGACGCGTCGTTCGCGCTCGCGAACGGCGGTGAAACCCTCCGGCTCGCCCGCGACGGCCGAACGCTCGACTCGCTCACCTACGAGGACGCCCCCGAGGGCGAGACCCTGCGTAATGGAACGTGGCGCGCCCCCGGCGCGACGTCCTTCGACCCGCTGTCAGTTCGGAACGCGTCCGTCCGGACGTTCGTCCTCCCCGACAGCCCCGGCCCGCCGTTGGCGGTCCTCCGGGACGCCGAGCGACGGCTGTTCGTGGGCGCTTACACGCTCACGTCCGGGCGCGTGACGCGGGCGCTCGCCGACGCGGCGGACCGGGGCGTGGATGTGCGCGTCCTCGTCGAGGGCGGGCCGGTCGGCGGCGTCACGCAACGACAGGCCGGTCGGTTGGACGCGCTCGCCGCGGCGGGTGTGCAGGTGCGGGCGGTTTCCGGGCCGGGCACGCGCATGCGCTTCCATCACGCGAAGTACGCCGTCGCGGACGACCGGGCGTTCGTCACCTCCGAGAACTGGAAGCGAAGCGGCGTCGGCGGGGGCGGCACCCGTGGTTGGGGCGCCGTCGTCGAATCGGGGAGCGTCGCCGACCGTCTCGCCGCGACGTTCGACGCCGACAGCGACGACCGGAACAGCGTCGCGTGGGACACCTACCGAGCGAACGAGTCCTTCGTCAGCCAGAACCACAGCCGGGCGTCCTACCCGACTCGATTCGCTCCCGCGCGAACGACGGCGGACGTGCGCCTGCTGCTCGCGCCCGACAACGCCGAATCCGAGATACTGGCGCTGCTCTCCGGCGCGAACCGTACCCTCCGCGTCGAGCTCGCCTCCCTCTCCCCGACGAGCCCCCTCTATGACGGGCTGCTCGCCGCGGCCGAGCGCGGCGTCGACGTACGGGTCGCGCTCAACGGCGCGTGGTACAGCCGCGAGGAGAACGGCCGGGTGGCCGAGCGCCTGAACACCCGCGCGGCGAACCGCTCGCTCCCTCTGGAAGCCAAACTCGTCGAGCCCCGCTCGCGCTTCTCGGCGGTCCACGTGAAGGGCGTCATCGCGGACGGCGAGCGGGCGCTCGTCGGGTCGCTGAACTGGAACAACGTTTCGGCCCGCGAGAACCGGGAGGCGTCGCTCGTCGTTTCGGGGGAAGCGGCCGTGCGTCCCTACCGGCGGGCGTTCCGCGCGGACTGGCGCGGCGGCGCGTGGCGCGCGCCCTTCGGGGCGGCCCTAGTCGTCGGGCTCTGCGCGACGCTCGCCGGAGTGTACCTCAGACGGAAGGCGACCTTCGAGTAATCAGCGTTTCGGGCCGGCCTGCAGGTCCGCGTCGAGCTCCGCGTCGGCCATCTTCGAAACGAGCGCGTCGAGGACCTCCTCGCGCATCCCGGGGACGAACTTGATAGAGCCCACCACGAGATGGCCCCCGCCGTGGACGCCGGCACCCTCGAACTCCGCTTGGAGCTCGGCAACCATCTCGGGGATGTCCAGACGCACGCCGTCGGAGCGGAGCACCGCGAAGTCCGGGCCGTAGCCCACCGTGATGACGGGTGTCCCTTCCTCCTCGACCTGCCGGTCGTGGAGCGCGCCGGTCGTCTTGCCCGGTGCGGGGTACGTGAAGCGATGGGCGTAGTTCTCCAGATCGACCGTGCTGAGAAGGGCGCCGTTGGCGACCCGTTCCTCTTCGACGTGGGGGCCGATGGCGTCCAACTGTTTCTCGGTGTCTTCGCCCGCCCGCTCGGCGAGGAAGGGGACGAGTTCCCGGTGGCGCTCCTCGTCGCCGTCGACGTCGAGCACGTCGGCGATGATGTTCTTCCCGGGGCTGTAGCGGAGCCAGAACGCCTCGTAGTCGAGGGCTTCGCTCACGTCCTGCAGGAACGCCTCGTCGTAGCCGGCCTCGCCGGCGAGTTCGAGGTAGTCTTCCATCGTCTCCGCGGCGGAGCGGTCCGAGAGCCCCGCCACGGCGGGGACGTGGCGCAGTTCGTCGGTCATGTCGGGGTCGATGAGCCGCGCGAGCTCGGTGCAGAGCATCCCCGTCGTGATGCGGTAGTCCTCGCCGACGAGGTAGGGGTTGACGTGCTCTTCGAGGAGGTCGCCCACCGCGTCCGGGTTGGGGTGGTGGTGGTCGACGACCATCACCGGCACGTCGTAGTGGTCCAGCGTCTCGTAGGCCGGCACGTCCTCCTCGGTGGAGCCGTTGTCCAGCATGAGGAGAAGCGGGAGCCCCTGCCCGTGGCGCGCGCGGTCCTCTAGCGCGTAGTTCAGGTCCCGGGTGGCGTCCTCCATCTCGTAGAAGGGGGCCTTGCTCGGGGAGCGCCGCAGGAGATGCCGGGAGGCTTCGGGGTCCTCGTGGACTTCGTCGATGAAGCGTTCGAGGGCCACCTGCACGGGGACGCTCGCGCACATCCCGTCGCCGTCGGCGTGGTGACGGATGCGGATGGGCCGGCCGTCGAGCACCGTGCGCCGCAGCCGGCGAGCGATGCGTTCGAGGCCGTCCCAGAGCTTTTCGAGCGCGTCCCACTCGACGAGGGGTTCGATGTCGGCGGGGGCGGCGCGCTCCGCGAGGGCTGCGTCCAGACGGGCGCGGATGTCCTCTTCTGCGCTCCCCTCGATGCGTTCGAGGTCGTCCGATTCGACCTGGATCGCACCCTCGCGCTTCTCGACGGTACCGCGAACGTGGACGATGTCGCCACGCTCGATGGCCGGGAACGCACGGACGCCCGCCCCTTCGAAGGCGGCACAGGGGACCACGCTCGTCTCGTCGCGGACGTGGAAGAGGGTCGGCCCTCCGGTCTGTTTGATTTGGACGACCTCACCTTCCAAGTCGACCTCCTCGCCGACCGAGTTCGCGAGCGTTCCGGCGGCGACGCGCTCGTACTCGTGTTCGCGCTCGACAGTCTCGTACTCGCCCGGGTCGGCCTCGGCGAAGGAGAGGTCGCCGCTCTCGCGGATTTCGAGGAGTTCGACGACGAGTTCGTCGCCGACGCCGTACTCCCCCTGTAGCTCGGAGCCGTGGACCAGCCCCGAGACGTTCTCGGAGACGTCGACGAAAACGCCGTAGTCGACGACGCCGTTCACCGTGGCGTGGTATCGCTCGCCGACCGCCAGGTCCGCCCGCACGCAGTCGGGGGCGAGGCGATACACCGTCTCACCCGAGGAATCGGAAACAGAAGACGTGTCGTCCATCTTGGCCGAAAGTTCGTTGCGCGGCGGTTAATGGTGTCGGTCCGGTCCGGAACGCTTGTATGCGGACGGCTTCACCCGTATCTATGGGCTTGCTCCGCCGCCTGTTCGGTCCCCGACGGGTCCGGGGCATCGCGGCCGACACTATTGAGTTCGCCCTCGAAGCGGCCGCGGACACACACCCCAACGAGTACATGGGGATGCTCCGCGGGGAACCGGCTTCGAACTTCGGCATCGACGGCGGCGGCTACGTGATTACGGACGTGCTGGTGATTCCCGCAACCGAGAGTTCGCCGACGAGTGCGACGGTCAGATCGAACTTGATACCAAACGACAACCGCAACTTAGGCAGCATTCACTCCCATCCCAACGGCGTCCTGCGCCCCTCCGACGAGGACCTCCAGACGTTCGGGAACGGCGTCGTCCACCTCATCATGGGTGCGCCCTACGAGCGCGGCGACTGGCGGGCCTTCGACCGCGAGGGCGAGCCCACGGAACTGGAGGTGCTGGATGTGGACTTAGACGACCCGGCGGACTTCTTCGACTTCACGGAGGCCGACCTGTGACGGGGGATGCGGACGATGCGGACGCGCCACGCGAAGACGGGGAGCCGACCCGGGTCGTCGCGCAGGGAACTTTCGACCTCATCCATCCCGGACACATCCACTACCTTCGCGAAGCGGCTGCGATGGGCGAGGAACTCCACGTCATCGTCGCGCGCCGGGACAACGTCACCCACAAGGACGCACCGGTTTTGCCGAACCGCCAGCGCCGCGACGTGGTGGCGGCCCTCGACCCGGTGAACCGGGCTCTCGTCGGCGACGACGAGGACATCTTCGCGCCTATCGAGAACATCGACCCGGACGTCATCGCGCTCGGCTTCGACCAACACCACGACGCCGACGCCATCCGCCGGGCGCTCGCGGAGCGCGGTATCGACTGCGAGGTCCGTCGGGGGTCGGGCCGCGAGAAGAAATACGACGAGGAGGTCCTTTCGACGCGGACCATCATGGACCGCATCGTGGAGCGCTACAGCGAGGAGTAGGGGGAGGTAGACCCCTG
>JBEQBK010000134.1:0-6527 GCA_041639855.1 Halobacteriaceae archaeon
CCGGGTCGTCGGGGAGAGCGTCGGCCGGGTCCTCCGCGAGAACCACCGCGCGAAGCCACGGACGGGCGATTTTGCTCATGTCCGTCCGGTTCTCGTGCGCGAGGTCCGACAGCGCCCGGTGTAGCTCTTTCGACACCTTGAGCGAGAGAGTCCGGTCCGTCACCGGCCGTCACCTCCGCTCAGGACCGAACGGAGAGCGTCGACAACGCCGCCGTCGTCGCGCTCGTCGGACTCCGAGTGAACCCCGCGAGAACACCAGATGCAGCCCATCTCGCCGGGGTAGGTGTGTAGCTCACAGTCGCACGCTCCGCACTCACACGGCTCCGTCGGCCGCCCTCGCTCGACCGCCAGCGCCGCGTAGAGTTGCCGCTGTCCCTCGGCGTCGAGCGCGTCGAGCGCGTCCCGCACCTCCGGCCGGTCGAGCCGACCGAAACGCTCGTCGCTCATCGGCCGTCACCTCCGTCCTCGCGGAGAGCGTCGCGGAGCGTGTCGAGCGTGTCGGAGACGAGACGGGCGGCCCCCTCCGCCTGCCGCTCGTGAGACTCCGTCTCGGCCCGGAGCGCCCCGCACTCGAACGCGAGTTGCCCCCGGTGGTCGTCGGGATACTCAGCCTCCGCCTCAGCCTCTAATTCGTCGTAATCCGGGCTCTCGACGCCTTCGAGCCGTTCGAGAGCCGCGGTGAGACGACCTATCGAGCGGTTCAGGTCCTCGCGGTCGCTCTCGGAGAGCGTCACGCCGTCTCACCTCGCGGGGACGGAACGCGGCGGTCGCGGGTCGCTCCGCAGCCGACGCACTCGTAGCGCGCCCAGGTCTCTCCCTCGCGGTCGAGATGGGTCACGAACCGGAATTGGTCGGCAGAGCAGCAGAGACACGTCGCTTCGACGGTCTCGGGGCTGTCGAAATTGTTTTCCGCGCGAGACTCCAAGCCGTGAGTGACGACGGCGGCCACCGTCGTCGGGGTCGAATCCTTCATCCTTTGAGATACCGCCCGTTAGCTGTTGTGCTGTCCGTTCTCGCCCGAGTCGAGCAGTCGAGCCACCACGTCCTTGTAGCTCTCGCCCGGTGCCTTCATGTCGTGCAATTCGTCTCGCTGGGCCTTGCTGACGCGGATTTGCGTCGTCTCGCTTCCGTCGTCGGTTTCGGTCATGCTTGCCACACCCGTTACGTCCGTTACGGACGTGATAAGCGTTACGGTGTCGAGGATCTAGAGCACTCATCGCGACCCTCCCGGTTCGGCCAGCGGGTCGGTGTCGCGTTCGGCCGTGAGCGGCCCGGACTCGGTCGCACTCACCTCCGACGCCTCGCCGACCCGCGACGCGATGCGCTCGGCCGTCTCGGTCCCGATGCCGTGGATCTCCTCGATGTCGGACGGCGTCGCGCGGCGGAGGTCGTCGGGGCTGTCGAACTCCCGCGCGAGGTCCGCGGAGGTCGCCGGCCCGACGCCGTTCACCGTCTCGGAGAGCGTCCGAACCTGCTGTTTCCGCTCATCCAGCAGCAGGTCCGCCCGCGCCTCGAACTCCTCCAGGGTCAGGTCCCCGTGCCGATACAGCGCCTTCGCCTCCTCCAACTCGGTGCGGCCGTCGTCGCTCAGGTCGAGCCCGTCGGAGGTCGCGTAGGCCACCACCGCGATGCCGAGCCACACCGGGACCGCCGGGTCGGGGAGCAGGAACACCGGGACCACCGCGACCGTCGCGAGCAGCAGCGCCGCGCCCTGGTCGCCGTAGCGGTCGGCCAGCCCGTCGACCGGGTGGGCGGGACCGCTCATCTGTCGCCCTCCCGAATGGTCACGTACCTGTCAAGCGGCCCGGCCTTCGCGCGGGCGCGCCCGTCCGCCTCGGGCCGACCCCGAGTGAATGAATTGTCTGAATCCCTACGCCGTCGTGCGGTTTCGCCGTCTTGCGAATTCATGCTATTTCCCTCAATTCGGAATCGTATTCGCCAGCGCCGGCCCGCGACACCATCGACTGATTGATGGTCATTTCCGGGCCGCTGAGTACCTGAGCCGCGTCAGATTGCGATAATTCCGACTGTGACGCGAGCGTCGCCGCTCGCTTCGCTATCAGGTGCTTGACAGTCTGTTCATCTAGCTCGTGGGCGCTCTCCTCATCCAGCGCGCCGTCCCACGACCACACGGCCTCGTCGTCGCTCTCGAAGCCGTAATCCCGAGCCGGCGGGAGCCCGTCGAGGTCGAACAGATGCCCCGCGCCCTCGCCCCGCTTGACCGAGAGATAGACGCGAGCGGTCTTCTGCGACGGCTTTTCGACGTAATCGCAGAGCCGTCGCAGGTCCGCGTGCAGGTCCATCCCGGTGTGTCCGATAATTATCAGATTCACACCGTGTTTCCGGGCGAGTTTCACGAGCCGCGACATGAGCCGTTCGACGGCCTCGCGGTCGTCGGAGTACCCGGTGAGCATCTGTGAACCCTCGTCGATGATAGCCCACCGATTTGAGTCGATGTGGCCCTTCTCGACCCATTCCTTGAATTCGTCCCATCCGGTGATCGTCGGGAAGTCGGAGGTCGGGATGTTCGCGACGAACTCCGCTTCCGCGAGGTCGTCGCGTCGAGAACTCCGGAATTCGACCACCTCAGCGCACAGATGCACGAATTCCGTTTTCCCGGTCCCCATGTAGTCCGCGAGGTACGTCACCTTGATTTCCTCCGAGTCGAGAAGCCAATGCTCCATGTCTTGGAGCGCGTGAAGCCCTGAAACGTCGCTTTCGTACTCGGGCATCCCGGTGAGGAATTCCATCTGAGAGACGTTCCCGGCCTCGACGGCGTCGGTCGCCATGTCGGTCGCCTGCTGCTCGACCCGCCGAGTCGCCCACTCGGTATCCCAGAACTCGACGCGGTCCGTCTCCTCGTGGGCGGCGGGGTCGCGGTGTTTCGCCCACGCCTGCGAGGCGAACACCAGCATCTCGCGAACGTCGTCCTCGCGGGCCAACACCGCCGCTCGCGACAGGTCCGCGTGGTCGACTTCCGCGAGGTCCCCGAGCGCGTACTGTCGAAGCTCCCCCGCCGCGGACCGCTGCCGGTCGCGCCGGGACTGGGGGCCGCCCTCGCTCATCGGCCGGCCCTCCGGTGCGCTCGACGGCGTCTAGCGGTCCACCAGTCGAGCGCCGCCGCCCACGCCTGGATGAGCAGACAGCAGATGAGCAGCGTCACGGGCGGGACCGCCTCGGGCGGGATCACTGCGACCCCTCCGGTGCCGCGTGGCCGTTGCTCTTGGCGTAGCCGTTGCTCCGGCGCTGGGCCTCGCCCAGCTGGCGCTCGCCGTCGCGAGCGTCGCGGGGATCTCCGTCGTCGGGGTCGTCGGTCGAGAGCGAGACACCGTCGGCGTCGTGGTCGAGGTCGTCGTCGGTCAGCGGGTCCTCAAGTCCGTAGTCCCGCATCACGCCCTCGACCACGCCCTCTATCTCGTCGCCGTTCGGCATCCCGCTCCGCTCGGAGGTCCGGATCAACTCGACCACGACCTTCTCGGCCGCCTCGCGCACGATTGTCTGCTGGTTCGCTTCCATCACCGTCGCCTTCTCCGCCTGTTTCGCGAGACGCCGCCTCGCGACCGTCACAGCGGATTTGTAGGTGCGGAGGGTGGCCGCGTCGGCCTCGCCCATCCACGTCGCCACGCAGGTCGGTGTGCCGTCCTTGTGGACCCGCAAGTCCATCACCTCGAAGCCGGTGAGCCCGTTCACCGTCGCCTCTTGCAGCGACTCGGTGCCTACCTCCGAGCCCCACGGGCTGAACACCCGCATCTCGTCCCATTTCTCGTGTCCGACCCGCAGGTGTCGGTGGTCCTGCGTGACGGGGTCGAGGTCGAGTATCTCGACGCCGTCGGGGTCGTGGAAGTACCGATACAGCAGGAACGCGGGGAACGCCGATGCGAGCGCCCCGACGAGAACCCAGAACAGCGCCGCCCACACCCACGGCGGGACGGTGATGCTCGGCAGGTTCCCGGTCGCCGCGAGTCCGACCAGGATGCACGCGAGCAGGAACCCGCCGATGCTCAGCGGGAGCGCGTAGGCCGTCAGCAGGTCGACCAGCATCTCCCGGTTCGAGTAGGAGGTGTGAATCCGTCGAGCGCCGCGTCCGCGGTTCCTACGGGTGTCCTCGCGGAGAACGTCCCGGCCGTTGCCCGCGGGCGGGTCGGGGCTCTCACCCCTCAATGCGCGTCACCCCCTCGCTCTCTTTCCGGGACTGATACTTGTCGTACCCGACGGTCCCGACCGCGGTGAGCGAGACGCCGAGCAGCAGCGTCGCCCACCGGGGGAACTCCGGCAGCGTCGAGCCGCCGCCGCCCTGCTCGATGGGGACGCCGTAGAGCGTCCGGCCCGTGTCGACGGTGAGCCCGACGAACCCGCGATGCTCGGTCACTCGGAGCCGCACCGTGGTCTTGCTCCCCTCGGTGAGCGTGGCCCGCTTGCGGTTGATCTCCCCGCCAGCGAACACCCCGCCCGCGTCGGTGAGCGTCACTCGCGCCGGTCGGTCCGAGTAGAGCGTGACGGTCGCCTGTCCCGTCCGGGAGTCGTAGCCGGTCGAGCAGAGCGCCGTGTGGTTGTCGATGTACTCCGAGCAGTCGCCGCCGCCGTCGAGCGCCGGCCGCGCGTCGGTCGCCGTCGACGGCGTCGAGGTCGAGCCCGAGCCCGAGCCCGGCCCCGGCGGCGCGTCGGTCCCCGCGCCGACGTTGACGTTGATGATCGCGCCGTCGCCCCCGCCGTCCGAGGTCGTCGGCGCGGCCGTCGGCGTCGCGGTCGTGGTCGGTGCGGCGGTCCCCGCGGCGGTCCCGTTCGGCGTCGCGGTCGTGTTACCCCCAGGTAGCGCGACCGCTGAGCCCGTCGAAACCAGCACGCAGAACACCGCTACACCGACGAAAAGGCTCCCTCGCATGGGCTACCCCGACGTGATGAGCGCCAGCAGCGTCAGGAACCCCGCGACCCCGCCAGCGACCACCCCCGCGCCGGGGATGCCCGCGATGCTGAGGCCCGACAGGTCGATGCCGCCGCCGCCCGTCTGGGCCGCCTGCTGCATCTCCCGCTGAGCCTCGCGGATTTGCGCTAGCTCCTCCTCGACCTTCGACACGTCGGCCGTCTGCTGGTTCCGCGACTCCGTCTCGAACGTCTCGATCTCCTCGCCGTCCTCGTTCTCGACGTACTCGATTGTGAACTTCTGCTCGATCTGCGTGAACCCGGTCGTTCCGACCTTGTCCCCGCTGCTCACCCACTCGGTCGAGTCCGTCGGCGTCGGCGTCGGCGTCGCGGTCGCCGTCGAGCCGGACGGCGTCGGCGTGGGCGTCGGCGTCGGGGTCGGGCTCGGCGTGGCCGTCCCCGAGTCGGTCGCGGTCCCGGTGCCGGGGACCGCGCCCACCTCGTAGGCGACGTAGAGCGGTTCGCTCCAGTCCGACGGCGTGTAGGTAGCGCCGCTCTTGAACCCGATTTCGTTCCCGTTGCTGTCGGTGGGAACGTGCGACGTGTAGATGTCGGCCCAAATCTTCACATCGTCGTCGTGAAGCCTCATGTAGACGGTTTTGTCCGCATCCGTCGGGATGCCGAGCATCGCCGCGTGAGCGCCGCGGGCCGCCTGGTGGTCGTAGTCCTGGCGAAGCTCGGTCGCCGCCGTGATGGGGTCGACTAGCTTCTCGGTGGGGATCTCTCCCGGCTCGTAGTAGCTGTAAACGTCCGAGACGAACCCGGAGAGGTTGTCTATCACCGAATCCCGCTTGCGGAGAATCTCCGCCCACGGGTCCGTGTCGTCGCTCGCGTACTCATCGGGCTGGCGAGTCGGATCGCAGTAGTTGTACGGGTTCACAGGACGATAGTCCTCAACGGCGTCGAACGGGTCGATGCCGATGTCCACGAAGTTGCTGAAGGTCCCAATCGTGTCGAAAAGCGGCATTTCGACCTCTGAGCCCCCCGAATCATCGATTATTGCAGATTTGACCGATCCAGTCGATCCATCCACTAGGGGGATGTCTCGACTGGCGGTCGGGGAGTCCGGGACCCCAGCAACGCTTAGTGACCTGCCAGAGAAGAAGAACACGTCGCTCGTCGAGAGCGAGTCGTGATTCTCCACGTCTGCGATCATGCTCGTTAGCTGCTCTACCTGCGAATTCCAATGCGTCAGGATGTTCTTCTGGATTTTCACGTAGTAGGCGTCGATCTCCTCCCGGAGCGCGTCGTTCGCCTCCTGCTTCGAGCCACCGTTATTCATCACCTCAATGATAGCTGCCTTCCCCTTCGCGAGCGCCGCGTTCCGCGAGAACTCGACGTTGTTTTTGAGACTTGTCATGACGCGCTCGTCAGCGGACTGCATCTCTTTCCCGCCCTCGGAGATGCTCGAATGGAGCGCGTCAGCGCCTGTGTAGTCCGAATAGTCCTGCTGGTTCCCGGTGAACGGGTTGACGCTCCCGGTCGTCAGGTACGACACCGCCGCGCCGCCCGCGACCGCGCCGACCGCGAGCGCCGGGACCAGCGCCTCGGCGTCGTCGACCGGGCGCGTCGCCTCGCTCGACCAGGCCGCGCCGCCGGTCGCGGGG
>JBEQBK010000135.1:0-6519 GCA_041639855.1 Halobacteriaceae archaeon
TGGCACCGAGGGAATCAACGCGCTCGCGGGGGACGACGCCCGCGCCGGCACGCTCGCGGAGCTCTACGACGACCCCCACCGCCTGCTGGTCACGCTGCTCGTCGGCAACAACGTGGTCAACATCGCCATCTCCAGCATCGTCGCGGTTCTGGCTTCCTCGGCCCTGCCCGCGGGGTCGGCGGTCGTCGTCACGACGCTGCTCACGAGCGTGCTCGTCCTCGTGTTCGGGGAAATCGTGCCCAAGTCCTACGGGCTCGCCAACGCGGCGCGCTGGTCGCTGACCGTCGCCCGCCCGATACGCCTCGTCGAGCGCGCGCTCTCGCCGGTAGTCTCTCTCTTCGACTGGATAACCCGGTGGGTGAACGGGCTGATACCGGTCAGCGCCGACATCGAGCGGACCTACCTCGACTGAGCGGGCTACGGCCGCGCGCCGCCCCGAGCGGGCGGGGTGAGCCGGACGATTTTGCCCCACCAGTCGCGCCGGTCGGCGCCCCAGCGGTAGAGGTCCTCTCTGGCGTCTTCGTAGCCCGGGACCTTGCGCAGGAGGCGGAAGACGGCCCGAACTGCCGGGTGGATTTCGCCCAGCGTGTGCTCGATGGCCGCGCCACAGGAGTAGACGGCGTCGTCGGTCAGGAGGTGTGCGCAGTCTTCGTACGCCGCCGGAAGACGGGCGAGTTGGTCCGGGGAGAGCTCCTCGAAGCCGACGGGCTCCACGTCGGCGTGGCGCTTGGCGACCGCCGCACACCACGTACAGAAGCCACAGTCGTCGTCGTACACGAGCCGGGGGCGGGCCATCTACTCGAACACCCCGGTCACCGAGTCGCATTCGAGACAGCGCGTTCGGAGCTCGCTCTTGTCGTCCGCCAGCTCGACGGTGTGTTGGGTGGTGTCCCCACACGCCTCGCAGTAGCGGCGGAGGTCCGTGTTTCCGGGCTCCTTGGGTGCGCCGAAGGCCAGCGCGCGGACCCGCCCCTCGGTTTCGTTGACGCCGCGCTGGTACTCGCCGGGGCCGAAGCGGACCACGTCGCCCGCGGGGACCTCCCGCTCACCATCGGCCGTGTGGAACGTCGCGACGCCCTCGATGATGTAGAAGATTTCCTCTTGGTGCTCGTGGGCGTGGAGGCCGAAGGCGAAAGAGTCGCCGGGGCCGAGCTCGTAGTAGTTCAGCGCCGCGTCCGCGAGGCCGAGCGCGTCGGTGAGGGGGACCTGTACGTCGGCGGGTCCCATCCGGGAGTCGCCCTCGGCGGGCGTGGATTGTCGCATACAGGAAGGAGGCGCGGCAGGGGGAAAAGCGCTGTCGCTCAGGGCCGCGAGCGCGGCGTCCGGGAGAGTCCCCAGCATGGGTAGGCCGCCCGGAGGGGACTCCTTTAAGGACGCGCGCGGCCATCCCCGTGTATGCCGATCAACCCGGATTTCCCCGCGGACCGCGAGCGCGTGGACGAACACGAGGGCCACGACGTGTGGGGGCCCGTCGACGAGCCCGACGTCCTCGGGATTCACGGCACGCACGTCGCCGTGGACTTCGACATCTGCGACGCCGACGGCGCCTGCGTCGAGGACTGCCCCGTGGATGTCTTCGAGTGGGTCGAGACGCCGGGCCACCCCGAATCCGAAAAGAAGGCGGACCCCGCCAACGAGGCGCAGTGTATCGACTGTATGCTCTGTGTGGACGTGTGTCCCGTGGACGCCATCGATGTGGACGCGAGTCGCGCGTAGAAAGACGGTCGTACGACGGAGGGCTGACGGCGGGGGCGGACTGGACCCGGAGCCTTTGTGACCGGCGCTATCGCCGGTTGATATCGAGTTGCTCGCGGAGCCCTTCCAGCGTGTCCGACTCGGCGAGGTCCTCCAGGCGGTCGCGGAAGTGCTCCTCACAGAGGCCGACCTGCACTCCGTCCTTCTCAACGGTCACGTCGGCAGGGCGGTCGCAGTAGTGACACTGCATACGCCCCTTTGGAACCCGAGCAACCTGAAGGCTACGGCACCGGCAGCCCCAGACGCGACGCCAAGGGGGAGAACGTCTCCCGGGAGAGCCCCGCGAGGCCTACCTCGCTCCCGTGGGCGTCGGTGCCACCGGTCGCCAGCGCGCCGTACGCCTCCATCGCACGTTCGACCGCTGCGAGGGAGGGCTCGTCGTCGTAGTTGTACCGGTACTCCACCGCGTCGAGCTCCGCGATGAGCTCCAGCGCGGCCTCCGGCTCCGGATACCGGAGCGGGTGGGCCAGCGACACCACCGGAGCGGACTCGGAGAGGAGGCGAGCCCCCTCCGCGAAGGTGGGGACATCGCGGGCGACGTAGCAGGGCCCGTCCTCGCCGATGAGGTCGTCGAAGACGCCACCCACCGTGTACTCGGTGTCCGGGTGGGAGGCGACGGCCCGCGCGATGTCCGGTCGGCCGAGCCCCGCCTCGATAGCGAGGTCCAACTCGACGCCCAGTTCGGCCTCTACGCGCCGGACGATTTCGCGGCCGCGTTCCACCCGGTCGCGCTGGAGGCGGTCGAGTTCGGCCAGTAGCTCCTTGGTGGGGTCGACCCCGTACCCCAGCAGGTCGACGCGCCCGAAATCGGCCTTGACGCGGAGTTCGACCCCGCCTATCACCGCCAGCCCGTCCCGAACGTCCACCGGCGGGCCGAGCGGCGGCCGCTCGTGGTCCGTCACGGCGACGGCGCCCAACCCGGCCTCGCGGGCGACCGTCTCGACCGCGTCGGGGTCGAGGGTCCCGTCGGAACGGGTCGTATGGACGTGGAGGTCCGCGTACACCATACGAAACGTGCGCTCGGGCCGGTGAAGGGCGTTCCGTGACACTCACCGACACATTGATAAACACCAACAAGCAAAGGGTTGGTGTGTCAAGCCATGTCGATGGGTGCCTATGACGAAGCCGAACACGAACGCCGCGAGCGGAAGAACAACACGGTCGACCTCAGCGGGGACGAACGGGTCGAGTATGAGGGAACGGTGGAGTACGACTCCGGGGACAGCGCGGAGGACTTACTCGAAACGTTCCACGAACTCCAGCGCGACTAGCGGCCGCTCCTCCGCAACAGCAGCGTCGAGGCGCCCGTAACTGTCCCGACGGCGACGACGTGCCCGACAAGCGCCCAGAACAGTACGGGGTGCCCTCGGACGAAGGGCGCGAGCGCCAGTTGCACGACCGCGAAGCCGAGGGTCCGCCGGTCGATGCGCCGCAGTTCGCGCGCCGTCGTTTCGGTGAAATCCCCCTCTAGCGCCCGCCAGAACGCCACGACGGCGGTCCACCAGCCGGTCCCGATGCGATAACACACGTCCCAGAGCACGAGCAAGAGGAGGTAGACCGCCGGCAGCGGCGGGCGCTCGCCCAGCAAGTCGGTCAACAGACCCGGCGACGACCGCGGGTCCGCGACGAAGAGGTATGTCAACAGCGCCGAGAACGCCAGCAGAGTGAGCACGACCTCGATGCGCGACCCGAAGAGGAGGCGGTCGTAGACGCCCGCGAGGTCCAACTGTCGCGTGCGCCGCCCCAAATCGAGCATGAAGGCGCTCCCAACGGCGGCGACGCCGACCGCGACCGTTCCCGGTAACACGGCCTCCCAGAGGCCGTACACCGCGGCGAGGACCAGGAGAAGGGCTTCGAAGAGCACGAACTGGACGCCCACGGCCACCGCCGGCGGGAGCGAGAGGCCCGGAATCGCGCCGACGATGCTCTCGTAGGTCCACGTCTCGCCGAACCGCCGGCTCACGCTTCCCCCTCTGGCTCATGGCCGCGCTCGCGCTCGGCGAACGCCCGCCGGACGGCCTCGTCGAACGTCGTTCGCTCGAAGCGGACGATATCCCGAATCCGGTCGTCGCTGACTACGACGGCGTTCTTCAGTCCCGCGATGAGAGGGTGTGCGACGCTCCGGTCCACGTCGGTCACGAGGTCGACCCAGTAGGCCGAGAGCCGCGGGGAAAGAACGGGAACGGGCACGACCGTCACCGACCTGCCCATCATGGCGGCCGTTCGGACCATCATCTCCTGATAGCTCAGTACCTCGGGCCCGCCGATTTCGTACGTCTCACCCGCCGTTTCGGGGAAGTCGACCACCGCCGCCAAGTACCGGACGGCGTCGGAGACGGCGATGGGCTGGCAGGGCGTTCTGACCCATGTGGGTGTCACGATGACCGGGAGCCGCGAGACGATCTGTGTCACGAGTTCGAAGCCCGCACTCCCGGCGCCGACGACGATGGCGGCCCGGAGGACGGTGAGTTCGGGACCCCCGTTCCGGAGAATGGTTTCGACCTCCCGTCGCGAACGCAGATGTTCGGAGAGTTCGTCGCGGTCCTCACCCAATCCGCCCAGGTAGACGACCCGCTCGACCCCGGCCGCCTCGGCCGCGCGGACGAACCCTCGGGCCGCGAGCCGGTCGCGCTCCTCGAAGTCGGGGCCCGAGCGCATCGAGTGGACGAGGTAGTAGGCGGCCCCGACACCGTCGAAGGCGCCCTCGTACGTCCCCGGTTTCAGGAGGTCCCCCTCGAAGACATCGACGCCCTCGGGGGCGTCGTATCGCCCCGCGTCACGAACCAACACGGCCACGTCGTGGCCGGCGCTCACCAGCGCCGGGACGAGTCGCCCCCCGATGAACCCGGTCGCGCCGGTGACGAGCACACGCATACCGACACATGGGCAGGCAGCCGCTTAACTCCCCTCGCCGCGCCAACCGCGGGTTCAAACCCGAGGCCGGGACGACCCCCCCGCGTGCTCTGAGACACCGCCCGCGGGTGTTTCGACGGCGATGGCGTGTGAACGCCTGGCCCGGCGCGAGCCGGAAAAAGAGCGCGACCCCTCCCCGCGGTATCGGACACGACTGCCCCGTCCAGGTCGGGCCGGCTTTCGGTCGCCTGCTACTCCCATCCCGGCGTCGAGGGCGCCCCGCGCGCTCCCTCGACTCTCCTCCCCAGCGACGGCTTCGGCTCCTCCCCCTTGCGTTCTACCCACTCCCCGATGGCGCCGGTCGGCCACCCGTCGGCTTCGAGGGCCCGTTCACGGGCCTCGGTGCGCCGTTCGCCGTTCACCGAGAGCGTCCCCGGCGCGCTCGCGGCCGCGACGGCCGTGAAGGCGGCGCGCGTCTCCCTCGAAGGCGCCCCGCCGACAGCGTCGACCACCGGTTCGCCCGTCCCGGGGTAGCCGAACACCTTCTCGCCGAGCGCGCTCGGCCCCAACAGCAGGCCGTCGTCGTGTTCGAGTTCGGCGTCCAGCAGCCGCTCCCGGCCGAAGGCGTCTTCGACCCGCTCGCATTCCGTTTGCCGGTCCAACGCGAGGTTGTGCCCCGGATAGGAAGCACAGTCCCCCGGATACAGGCCCGTGTCGTGGACCCGACACTGGAGCGTCTCGGGGTCCAGAAAGACACATGTGTCGAGCCAGCGCGGTTCCGAACCGAAGGGTGCGACGGGCTTCGGGGGTTTGCGGAGCCCCATCACGAACGCCGGTTTTCCTCTAACGGCGGCGATCGTCTTCCCACCCACCTCGATGCCGTCGTTCGCCTCGAACAGGCGCGGGACCATCGCGTCCGCCAACCCGGCGTCCAGAAACCCCCGCACCTCCTCCCGAGTGAGAAAGACGAAATTGTGTACGCCGTCAAGCGCCCGGAACCGACCACGGCGCTCGTGGTCGATATCCTCGTCCGCGACCGGCCGCCAGTCGACACAGCAACCGGCGCAGCCTTCGCAATCGACCTTCATAGCGTGCTAAATAATAGCACACAACAAAAACGTCGGGAGTTTTGTCGCCGGCCCGCGTATCGTACCCATGAGCGGCGATGTCTGCGAGGGCTGTGGCGAGGAGGTCCGGATAGCCGGCGGCATCGCCAACTTCTGGACGATGGACAGCACCGAGACCGGGGGAATGGTGCTGGAGTTCGAGTCCGACGACACCGAGCACTTCCTCTGTTTCGAGTGCATCGAACGCCTTCCCGAGGAACCGACGGCGGAGGACGTGACGGAACTGTAGCGCGACCCGCAAGGAGCGACGTACTTTAGGCCCGTGCCGGACTCACCTGTGTCGTGAACCCCGCCCGCGTCTTCGACGCGTTCCCCGCGCCTAGCTATCGGGGGAACCAACGCGACGCGCTCGCCCGCATCCGCGACGCGTTCGCGGCGGGCAACCGCGCGGTGTTGGTCCGCGCGCCGACGGGGTCGGGGAAGTCTCTCCTCGCGCGGGCCGTCATGGGTTGCGCTCGAACCGTCGAGGAGGCCGACCCGACCGACCCGACGGGCGCGTACTACACCACGCCACAGGTCTCCCAACTGGACGACGTGGCGGGCGACGAACTCTTGGACGATTTACAAATCATCCGCGGGAAGGGAAACTACAGCTGTATCCTCCCTGAGGAGGAGCACACGCCGGTCGATCAAGCGCCCTGCGCCCGCGAGAGCGGCTACGACTGCTCGGTGAAACACCGGTGTCCGTACTTCTCCGATAGGGCTATCGCCTCGTCCCGGGCGTACGCCGCGATGACGCTGGCCTACTTCATGCGGACAGCGGGTTCGGAAGTCTTCCGAACCC
>JBEQBK010000136.1:0-6468 GCA_041639855.1 Halobacteriaceae archaeon
GCGCCGTCCCGAAGGGGAGCGCGAGGAAGAACGGCTGGGCGACGGTGTTGACGAGCGCGGCGAAGTTGGCGAACAGCACGCCCAGCAGAAAGGTCGCGAGGAGCGTCCAGAGCGGCTCGCTCGTCGTTGAATCGGCGTACCAGACGTACGCCGCGAGGCCGAGCGCGGGCGCCGCCGACAGCAGCGTGAGGGCGCCGACGAGCGGTGACTGGTACACCGTGCCCAACCCGCCGAGCGCGACGAGGGCAATCAGGATGCCGACCGACGCGAGTATCGTCACCGCGCGGGCGCCGACGAGGATACCGCGGTAGAGGAGGACCGAGACCGTGTCGAGCAGCGTCCGCTCCTCCCACGTTGCGATGTCGTATAGGTCCCGGCCGTCGTCGGCGACGGCCTCGACGGCGTCGGTGTCCGGGTCCGGGCTCATGTCTCCCCTCGTTCGCGCCAGCGCCTTGTAGGTTCTTGCTACCCGAACAGCGCCCTGAGCTGGTCGGTCGAGAACACCGAACTCGGTCGGTCCATGTGGACGCCGATCTCCCCCTCGAACAGCTCCAGGCCGAAGCGCTGCAGCCGCGGCGGCGCGGCGTACCCCTTCCGGACCCATTTCCCGAGGCCGATTTCGCGTTCGAGTTCGTCGCGCCACCCGGCCTCGTAGGCCGCCAGCGAGTCCGTGTCGCGGGGGTCGATTTCCCGGGCCGCGATGTCGGCGGCGGTCATGCCGTAGAGGATGCCGCCGCCGGTGAACGGCTTGGTCTGAGCGGCGGCGTCCCCGATGAGAAAGCCCCGCTCGGAGACGGTTCGCTCGGGCGGCGAGACCGGAATGGCGCCCGAACAGCGGTGTTCCACCGTGGCGCCGTAGTCGGCGACGAGTTCGTCGAACATCCCCTTCACGTCCTTCCCAGGGTGGGCGGCGAGGCCGTACTCGACGCCACCCTCCCCCCGGGGGATGCGCCACGCGAAGAAGGCGGAGTCAGGGATGGTGAGGTGGACGTCAACGAAGTCGTCGTGGTCGGGTTCGGGGTCGAAGGCGAGCACGCCGTGGAGGAGTTCCCCGGGGTCCGGCAGGCCAAGCGCCGAGCGAACCCGCGAGCGCGGGCCGTCACAGCCGGCGACCATCCGCGCCTCGACCTCGAAGGGGTCGCCCGAGTCGGGGGTCACCGAGAGGACGACCCGGTCCGTTTTCTCCTCGACCCCCGTCACGGTGTGGCCGTCGCGCACGTCGGCGCCCGCCCGCTCGGCCTCGCGCGCGAGCAGCTTGTCCATCCCGACCCGGTCGATGGCGTTCGAGATGGGCTCGGACTGGTGGAAAGGGTGGCCCGTCGAGCCCGCCCCGCCCAGGTGGAAGCGCGCGCCGCGGATGGCGTTCTGGAAGAGCTCGTCGCGGGCGCCCTCCGGCAGGTAGTCCCAGATGTCGAGGCTGACGTGTCCCGAACACGCCAGTGGTTTCCCGATTTCACCCGCCTCGAAGGCGACCACGTCGTGGCCCGCCTCGGCGGCGCGCCGGGCGAAGCGCGCGCCGGCCGGCCCCACGCCGACGACGGCGAAGTCGTACATTACTTCCTTTTCGTACCTTCTCTCTCAAGTACCTTTCAGTCGTTCACAGCACCCTGAGTCCGCTCGCGCTTCCGAGAGCTTCGGGCCACTCCGTTTCGACGGTCGCCCACGAATCGCCGGCGTCGCCGGTTCGGTAAAGGCCCCCGTTGTGCAGCGCGTACAGTTCCCCTGCCTCGTCGCCCGCTTCGAGGACGGCCCGAAGGGTGCCTTCGCCGTCCGGGACCCCCGAAACCCGTTCCCACGGCTCGCTCCCCCGTTTCCGGTAGAGATAGCTCTCGGGCGTGGTGCCGCCGTGACCGCCGTGGGCTCGGCCGGCACCGGCGGCCGACGAGACCAGCACCGCTTCCGGGTTTCCGGGGTCGACCGCGACGCTCCAGCAGTAGCGGTGCTCTAAGCCCTCCTGTGGGTGGCTCCACGAATCGCCGGCGTCGTCGCTCTCGGCGTAGCCGTCGCCCGCGGCGGTCCGGACGTAGCCCGGCGCGTCGGGGTGGGTCGCGATGGTGTGGACGTCCCGCCGGCTTCCGGGTGCGCGCTCGGTCCACGTTGCGCCGCCGTCCTCCGTTCTGAGAAGGGCGCCCGCCTCGATAGAGACGTGCAGGCGGTCGGGGTTGTGTGGGTCCACCTCTATCCAGCGGACGTGATGCGTGTACGGCCGCGGCGGGAACGCCCACTCCGGTTCGGATGGGAGCTCACGGACCCCTCCGACCCGCTCCCAGCTCTCGCCGCCGTCCGCGGAGTGAAAGAGCGCGCTGGGTTCGGTGCCGGCCCACACCTCGGCCGGGTCCTGCGGGTCGATAGCGACGCTCATCACGGAGACGCCGCCGGCTCCGCGGCGCTCGGCGGTCTCCGGGTCCTCTTCGGGGTCGATGCCTCCCTCGCCGGCGCGCTCGAAGGTGTCCCCGCCGTCGGTCGTCCGCAGGAGGCCGTTCCCGTAGGTCCCGACGAACGCTCTGTTCGGCTTCTCGGGATGGGCCGCGAGACAGTCCAGGTCGTACTCCTCCAGGCGGACCCGGGACTCGCCGTTCCCGTGGACGAGCAGCCCCACGTCGCTGGCGGCGTATATCATGGGCCTAGCTCACACGCCCCCGAAGAAAAGCGTACTGTGAGTCACCACCACGCCACCGAGCGGTTCCGGCGTTCCAGATGCGCCCCAGCGACCTGGAGGCCGTCGATGCGCTCGCCCGCCCGTTCGACCAGCGTTCGCCGGAGTACGTCGCTGTCGGTCTCGAAGTCGGGCGCGAGCCTCAACCGGTGGTCCGGGTCGAACGTGAACAGCCCGGCGTCGAAGGCCGCATGGTGTGTCTTGTCAAGCGCCACCACGTTCGTCGGGTCGGTTCGGTGCTCGGGGTACTCGCTCCACGACGAGACGTGTGCGACGTCGAGCAACCGCGGCTGGTCCACGCCGGAGACGGGACAGCGCCGCCCGTAGCGGTTCAACACCCCGCGCCGGAACGCGGCCGGCATCGAGCGGGCGTTCACGGTCGTCTCGTACTCGGCGGCGGTGTACGCCGGCCCCTCCGAATCCGCATCGGTGTCTGCGTCGCGGTCGAGGTCCCCGATGCGATACGTGCCTTGGTGGTCCACGAACGCCACCTCGTCGCGCTCCCGGAGCTGTTGGAGCACCTGTCGGACCTTCGGGTCGATGTTTTCGTTCTCGGGGTACGCCTCCGCGAACACGGGGCGGGACTGGGCGAGGAACTCATCGAGTTCGACCACGTCGCTCCCGGTCTGGGCCTCGAAGCGAGCGAGTTCGCGGCGGACCAACTCCCGCCATCCGGACATACCCCCGGAAACGTGACCGGGCGATCAAAACCTTTCGCCCGTCCGTTCGACCTCAGTCGTCGGTCGCGGGCGCTTCCAGCCCGTCGCCGTCGCGCGGGCCCTCCAAATCCACCCCGGGAAGCTTATCCCGGAGGTAGCGGCCCGTGTAGCTCGCCTCTTCCCGCGCGACCGCCTCGGGCGTCCCCTCGGCGACGAGTTCGCCGCCGGCCTCGCCCCCCTCGGGGCCGAGGTCGATGACCCGGTCGGCGTTCTTCACGAGGTCGAGTTCGTGTTCGATGACTACCACGGAGTTGCCGCCGTCGGTCAGCCGGTGGAGCACGTCGACGAGTTTCCGTTCGTCGGCCTTGTGGAGCCCTGTGGTGGGCTCGTCCAACAAGTAGAGCGTCTCGCCCGTGTCCCGTTTTCCTAACTCCTCGGCGAGCTTCACGCGCTGGGCCTCCCCGCCCGAGAGCGTCGTGGAGGGCTGACCGAGCGTCATGTAATCGAGACCGACGTCCATCAGCAACTGGAGGCGCCGCCCGATACGGCCGTCGTGCTCGAAGAAGTCGTAGGCTTCCTCGACGGTCATGTCGAGCACCTCCGCGATGGTCTTGCCCTTGTACTCCACGTCGAGGGTTTCGTCGTTGTAGCGCGCTCCGCCACACTCCTCGCAGGGGACGTGGACGTCCGAGAGGAAGTTCATCTCTATCTTGACCGTTCCCTGTCCGCCACACTCCTCGCAGCGCCCGCCCTTCACGTTGAAGCTGAACCGCCCTTTCTCGTAGCCGCGGCGCTTGGCGAGTTCGGTGTCCGCGAACAGCTCCCGGATGTAGTCGAAGACGTTGGTGTACGTCGCCGGATTGCTCCGAGGCGTGCGGCCGATGGGGGACTGGTCGATTAATCTCACCGTCTCGACGTGCTCGGTGCCCGAAATGGTGTCGTGCTCTCCCGGCTCGACGGAGTTGTCGTTCATCTCCCGACCCAGCCCCTTGTAGAGGACCTCGTGCATCAGCGTCGATTTGCCGGAGCCCGAAACGCCGGTGATGGCCGTAAAGCAACCCAGGGGAACGTTCACGTCCAAATCTTTGAGGTTGTGCTGGCGCGCGCCCTCGACGGTGAGCTTCCCGTCGGGCTCGCGGCGCTCCTCGGGGACGGGAATCGCCTTCCGTCCGGCGAGATAGTCGCCCGTGATGGAGTCCTCGTTCGCCTCGATTTCCTCGACCGGGCCTTGTGCGACGACCTCGCCGCCGTGCTTACCGGGACCGGGCCCCATGTCGATGACGCTGTCCGCGCGGCGCATCGTCTCCTCGTCGTGCTCGACGACGAGGAGGGTATTCCCGAGGTCGCGGAGGCCCTCCAGGGTGTCCAACAGCTTGTCGTTGTCCCGCTGGTGCAAGCCGATAGACGGTTCGTCGAGCACGTAGAGCACCCCGACGAGCCCGGAGCCCACTTGCGTTGCGAGTCTGATGCGCTGGGACTCACCCCCTGAAAGCGTCGCGGCCTCGCGGTCGAGGGTGAGATACTCCAACCCGACCTCGGTCATGAAGCCCAGCCGCGCGCGGATTTCCTTGAGTATCTCCTCGGCTATTTTGCGGTCGCGCTCGCCCAACTCGGATTCGAGCCCCTCGAAGTGTTCGAGGGCTTGGCCGATACGCATCTCGTTGACCTCGGTTATACTGGTCCCCTCCACGAGCACCGCGCGGGAGGCGGGCATCAGCCGGGTGCCCTCGCAGGCCGGGCACTCCGTGACGGACATGTACTCCTCGATGTGGTCCCTCGTGGAGTCGGAGTCCGTCTCGACGTAGCGCCGGTCGAGGTTGGGGATGACGCCCTCGAACTTCTGCTCCTTTCGCCGCACGCCGTTCTTCGTCCGGCGCTTGAACACCACTTCCTCGTCGGTGCCGTAGAGGAACTGTTCTCGTACTTCCTCGTCGAGTTCCTCGAAGGGCGTATCCAACGAGACCCCGAAGTGCGCGGCGACGGAGTCGAGGCGGGTTTTGTAGTAACTTCTATTGTAGCTCCACGGCTCGAAGACGTCCTTGAGGGATTTGGTGGGGTCCTGAATCACTAAATCCTCCGCGACCTCCTTCGTCTCGCCGATGCCCTCACACTCCGGACAGGCCCCGTGGGGCGAGTTGAAGGAGAAGGAACGCGTCTCGATTTCGGAGATGTCCACGCCGCAGTGCGTACACGCTAGCTCCTCCGAGAACTCCACTGCGAGGCGCTCCCGTTCTTCCTCCTCGTCGCCGAGCGCGCCCGTCGAGCGCGCCGTCGTACCGCCGAGCGCCGCGACGGCCTCCGCGTCCGGGCTCGGGAGGACGACTTTCATCACGCCGTCGGCCTCCGCCAGCGCGGTTTCCACGGAGTCCGCAATCCGGGAGCGGGCGTCCTCGCTCACCTTCACCCGGTCGACCACGACGTCGATGGTGTGGTCGTAGTTCTCGTCCAACTCGGGCGTTCCGTCCGCGAGGTCGTGGGGCTCGCCGTCGATTTCCACGCGGGCGTAGCCGTCCGCGAGGAGCTCGTCGAACAGGTCCTCGAAGGCGCCCTTCTGGTCGCGGACGACGGGCGCACAGATTTTGGCCCGCGTGCCCTCGGGCAGTTCGAGCACCCGGCGGACCATCTGCTGGGCGGACTGTTCGCCGACCTCGCGGCCGCACTCCGGACAGTGTGGCGTTCCGACGCGGGCGTAGAGGAGGCGCAGGTAGTCGTGGAGTTCCGTGACGGTCCCGACCGTCGAGCGGGGGTTGTTCGCGGCGTTCTTCTGGTCGATGCTGATGGCGGGCGAGAGCCCCTCCACCGACTCGACCTGCGGCTTGTCCATCTGCCCGAGGAAGTTCCGGGCGTAGGCGGAGAGCGACTCGATGTAGCGGCGCTGGCCCTCCGCGTAGACGGTCTGGAAGGCGAGCGAGGACTTCCCCGACCCCGAGAGGCCGGTGACGACGTTGAACTGCTCCCGCGGGATGGAGACGTCGAGGTCCTTGAGGTTGTGCTCTTCCGCCCCTCGGACCTCGATGAACTCTTTCGGCATTCAGGGATTGAGAGTGGCTGTAGGCCCGAAACCTTGTCGGTTACTAGAGGACCCCGGCGCTCGTCCGCGCCGGGGGTCTCCTGTGTTGTCGCGGCCGAAGCCCGCGAGTCTCGTGTGCGGAG
>JBEQBK010000137.1:0-6257 GCA_041639855.1 Halobacteriaceae archaeon
TGAGCCGACCGTCGCCGTCGATTTCGACGAAGACGTTGCGACACTCCCCACCCCCGATGTCGAACTGCCGGTGGCGCTCGCCGTCGACCTGCACTTCGACGACGAAGGTGGCCCGGTCTTCGGGCCAATCGGGTTCGACGGTGAAAACGCTCGACTCGCCGGCGCTACGGGCGTCGAGGTCGTGGTCCGTCCAGTGGACGACCTCGCTGTTGCGCTCGATCTGTAGCGCGACCCGGTGGGCGGTGTCGTCGTTGTTCGCCACGCGCAGGGACGCGAGTCTGGAGCCCCCGGTCACGTCCGGGCCGCCGTTCTCGGCGCCCGCGTTCGCGCTTTCGGACCCTTCCGTCGTGTTCCCGCCTCCGGCCGTCCCGTCCGTCTCCGCGTTTCCGGCCGTCCCGTCCGCGTTCCCGCTTCTGTTCCCCCCGTCAGTGTTACACCCCGCCAGCGCGGCCGCCCCCACGGCGGCCAGCACCGCGCGTCGCGTCGTCCGCTGTCCGCTCATGAGTGCGACTGGTCGCCGGATGACAAATAGCTGTCTCTCACCGTTCGACGGCCCCCCGAGGAGAGATGCGCCCGGCGGCGGGCACAAAGCGTTTGTTCGCCGGCGTTCGCCGTCCGCCATGCTCGTCGTTCTCTCGGACACCCACAGCCGGGCCGGCCACGAACTCGCAGGGCGCGCCGCCGAGGCGGTCGCGGCGGCCGACGCCGTCGTCCACGCGGGCGATTTCACGAGCGAAGCCGCGCTCGATGCCTTCCACGATGCAACCGACCGGCTGCACGCCGTTCACGGCAACGCCGACGACGGGGCGGTCCGGGAGCGGCTCCCCACACGGCGGACCGTCGCCTACGAGGGCGTCCGCATCGCCGTCACGCACAAACCCGAGGGCGGAGAGACGGGGATGGCGATGCTCGGCCGCGAGCGCGGCGCCGACCTCGTGGTGTTCGGGCACACACACCGGCCGACGTTCACCGACGCCGGCGAGGTGGGGCTGTTGAATCCGGGGAGTCACGCCGACCCGCGGGGTGGGCCGGCGGCGCACGCGGAGCTACGCGTCGAGGAAGGGGAGGTATGGGGGGAACTCCGCCGACGGAACGGCACCGTCCTGCGTGAGTTCGCGATGGCCACGCCGACCGAACAGCGGGAGTGATGGTGGGGTGGGAGAGGGCCGAAACCGGTCGGGCGCGGCCACGTTACTCCGTAGACGCCGGGATATCAAGTAGGCGGCGTAAGCACAAACAGCCGTTTTAGCGATGGGACGTGCGACAGCCGGGGTGAACCGAAAGTCCCGGTCGCGCGGACGAGCGGGCCGTTGACGCGGCTCACCGCCGCCAGTACAGCCAGCCGGCGACGAGACAGACCATCAACAGTCCGCCGAGGAAGAAGGCCAGGCCCGGCGGGAGCGAGGCGGCACTCTCGCTCGCGGCCTGCGCGCTCTCGGTGCTGGCCGTCGAGAACGTTCCCGGGCCGCCGCTCCCGCCGGCGGCGCTCGAATCGCCCGAACCGGACATCTCCGGAACGATACCGTCGCCGACGGTCTGTTGGACCGCGAGGCTCGCGAGCCCGAGCACGCCGACGGCGCCCAGAAAGCGCGAGAGCGCGCTCCGGAGACCGCCGGCCTCGCTCTCGTTGCCGGCGAAGAGGACGAGGGGCGCGTCGGTGGGCCCGTAGACGGCCATCTCGCGGCCCTTCTCGGAGTACTGGGTGCCGCGTTGCTCGATGAGGTCCGCGTCGCTGAGTTTCTCGATGTGATACTGGACGTTCTGGAGGGACGTATCGACCTGTTCGGCGAGTCGGGAGGGCGGCGCGGGCTCCTCGTGGAGGGCCGCGAGCAGCTCGCGGGCCGTGGCCGAGGAGAGGGCACCCAGCACGTCGTCGGCGTCGTCGCTGTCGACGCCGAGCACGCGGGGTTCACCCTCGGAGGACTCGATTTCGGGGTCGGAGGGCAGCAGGTCGGCCATACCGGAGGATTCGCACGACGGACTATCAGTCTTATCCGTCCGCACGCGGCCGGTGCGCTCACCACCGTCGTCCCCGACCGGCTGTCGCACGCTCGATACCGTCGTCCCCGACCGGCTGTCGCACGTTCGATACCGTCGAAACGACTTTGGAGCCCGAAGCGAAGGGACCCGTATGGAGTTCGACCCGTTTTTCTTCGGCATTCTGTTCCTGGTGTTGGCCTTCTTCTTCTTCGTCTACTTGATGATTCGCCGGACGCTGGTGGCGTTCAAGGAAGGACAGCAGCGATAGCGGGCGAAAACGGCTTCACGCCGGTGGCCCGAAGGCCCGTATGGACCCGCGCGTTCGCGACCACGCCCGAATCATCGTCGACCATTCTATCGACCTCTCCGCGGGCGAGGACGTCGTCATCGACGCCCACCCCGTCGCCGAGGACCTCGTGACCGCACTCCACGAGGAGATCGCCAAGGTCGGCGCGAACCCGCTCGCCATCACCGACCGGACGGGCAAGCGCTTCACCCGCGCCTACCTGCGGAACCACGACGGCGACTTCGAGGAACCGGCCCACCAGCGCGCGCTCTACGAGGAGATGGACGCCTACATCGCCATCCGGGGCGACGCCAACGTCACCGAAACGTCCGACGTGGACGGGGAGACCCAGTCGGCCTACTCCCGGGCGACCCGCGAACTGCTGAACGAGCGGCTCTCGAAGACGTGGTGTCTCACCCAGTACCCCGCCGACGCGAACGCCCAACTCGCGGGGATGTCCAGCGAGGCCTACCAAGAGTTCGTCTACGGCGCCGTGGACAAGGACTGGGACGCCGTCCGCGAGCACCAGGCACAGATGAAGGAAATCCTCGACGGCGCCGAGGAGGTCCGCATCGTCTCCGGCGAGACGACGGACGTGACGATGCGCGTCGCGGGCAACGTCACGCAGAACGACTACGGCGAGAACAACCTTCCGGGTGGGGAGGTGTTCACCGCGCCCGTTCCCGATTCGGTGGAGGGCGAGGTCCTCTTCGACAAGCCGGTCTACCAGCGCGGCCACGAGATAACGGGCGCCCGCCTCGTCTTCGAGGACGGCGAGGCCGTCGAGTGGGACGCCGAGAAGAACGCCGAGGTTCTGGACGACATCCTCACGACCGACGAGGGCGCGAACCGCCTCGGGGAACTGGGTATCGGGATGAACCGGGACATCGACCGCTTTACCTACAACATGCTCTTCGACGAGAAGATGGGCGACACGGTCCACATGGCGGTCGGGCGTGCCTACGAGGACACCGTCGGGGACGGCAACGAACAGAACGAGTCCGCCGTCCACGTCGACATGATCGTCGACATGGCCGAGGACTCCCGCATCGAGGTTGACGGGGACGTCGTCCAGCGCAACGGAACGTTCCGGTTTGAAGAGGGGTTCGAGACGGACGAATAGGCCGAAGGGGCGAAGCAGCCCGACGAAACCGCGAGGTGGCACGCGGGCGGATTCCGCGGAACCGGCTTGAGTACTTGCCTTCGGCCTGAACGTTTAAGTAAAACCGTGATATATGCGGGCTTGTGCCACAACTCGAATGTCCGGACTGTAGCGAGGACATCGCCATGCACGAACTCGAAACCCGGACCGTGGCCCAGACGAGCGGTTTCAAGACGACGTACCGCTGTCCGTTCTGTCACAGCGACTTCGACGACGTCGCGACCATGATGGCGTAGTCTGGGGTTCGGACCCGCTCCCCGTTTTTTATCGTCCGTAGCCGTAGGTGAAACGAGCGCGCGAGGGGAGAGGGCAAACCCGAAGTGTTCGCGAGGTACACTGTGGCCACGAACGAAGTGAGCGGGCACAGTGGGATTCGAACCCACGACCATCGGATTAGAAGTCCGACGCTCTGTCCAACTGAGCTATGCGCCCCACATCGGGAAAACCACCCCGGCGACTTACCTCTTTTCGGACGACGTCGGCACAAACACACCGAAAGATAATTCACGTTTGCGACTACCTACCGTGGTATGGCACGTAGAAAGCACTTCGCGGTCGTCGCGCTCGCCGCAGCGCTCCTGCTCGCGGGCTGTGGCGGGGGAGGCGGCGACGAAGTCACGGCGGGGAGCGTGGAGGCGATCGAGTTCACCGACGAACCATTAGAGAAGGACGCACCGGCGGCGCCGACCGCGACGGTGAGCGGGTCACAGATCAACGTTTCCGGCGAGTTCCGCGCGCCCGGACTCCGTGAGTGTGTGGCGCCCTTCGCGGAGCTCACCTCCGAGGACCCGCTGACGATGACTATCAACCTCCAGCCCGTCGAGACGGAGGACTGTAACGAGGACGACAGCACAGCGACGTGGGGCTACAACACGACGATCAACATGAACGAGAGCGTGCCGGGCGAGCTCACCGTCGAACACCCGGACTCCGACTTCGGTCCCTGGACGGTCAGCCTGAACGAGTCGAGCTAACGCTCCGACGGAGTTTTCCTTTGGTCCACACTACCGGGTAGCGATGCGAGTCATCGGCACTGTCGGGCTCCCCGGCAGCGGCAAAGGCGAGGCGGCCGCGGTCGCCCGCGAGGAGGGCGTGCCCGTCGTGACGATGGGGGACGTGATCCGCGAGGCGTGCCGCGAACGGGGGCTCGACCCCGCCGAACACCACGGCGAGGTAGCGAAGGCGCTCCGCGAGGAGGGCGGGGAGACCGCCATCGCCGAGCGCTGCGTCCCGGCGGTCCGGGAGGCCTTCGACGCGGGCGCCGAAACGGTCCTCGTGGACGGTCTGCGCTCGCCCGTCGAGGTCGAGCGCTTCGTGGAGGCCTTCGGCGGGGATTTCACCGTCCTCTCCGTGGAGGCCCCCTTCGAGGCGCGGGCGGAGCGCCTCCTCGAACGCGGCCGGGACGCGACGGACAGCGACCGGGCGGACCTGAAGGCCCGCGAAGAGCGCGAGCTCGACTTCGGGATGGGCGAGGTGATGGAAGACGCCGACCTAGTCGTCGAGAACACCGCGTCGCTCGACGCGTTCCGCGAGCGGGTGCGGGAAATCATCCAGGGTGAGACGCAGTGATGTACAGCGTCGACGTGACGGTTCGGGTCCCCCTCCAACCCACCGAGGTCGAGGACCGGGTGCGCCGTGCCGTCTCGGAGGTGTTCCCCGACGCCGACTTCGAGCGCCGCGACGGCGAACTCGTCGCCGAGACCCACGCCGTCGAGGGGTTCGCGGGGAAGCTCCGCGAACAGCGCATCCTCGACACCGCCCGGGGAGCCCTGCTCTCGGGGCGGGAGGGCTCGGAGATACGCTTCCGGCTGAAGAAGCAGGCCGCCTTCGAGGGCGTCGTCAACTTCGGCGTGGGCGGCGATGCCGAACTCGGGGACATCGAGGTCCGGATGGTCGTCCGCGAGCCGACCCCGGAGGAGTTCATCCACGCGCTCGCGCCGCCGACCGACGAGAACGGGAAGCCCGTCGAGGACCCCCTCAGCTGAGGAGGAGGACGGCGCCGAACAGCACGAGCACCCCGAGCACGTCACAGACGTTCGTCACGACGGGAATCACCACGTCGTCGGGGTCGGCGCCGAATCGGTAGGCGCCGTACGTCGCGACCAGGGTGACGGCGACCGCGAGCGCGGCGAGAACGACGCCGCTGAGCCCCGCGATGCCGACCACCGTCAGCAGCGGGAGGTTGGTCCCGCCGGTGAGCGCCGCGAGCGACCACGCGGCAACGCCCACGGCCGGGAAGAAGGTCACCGCGAGCGCCAGCGTCGCGGCGGCGTTCCCGACCAGCCGCTCGTCGCGGGGCGCAAAGGAGAGCGTGCCCAAGTGGAACGCCGTCGAGAGGCGACTCGCCAGCACGGAGCCCAGGTTGCCGGCGGTGCCGATGGTGACCGGCACGAGGACGAGCAACGACGGCGAGGCGAGCAGGCGCGCCTCGAAGGCCCCCAACACCAGTCCGCTTCCGGTCTCGACGAGCGTCAGGACGGCCAACACGGGGAGCGTCGAGCGCATGATTCCCCGGACGGTCCACTCGCTCATCGTCGCCACCTCATCCGCCCCCACCCGCCGCGAGGACGGTTCTGACCGCGAGCACGAGGAAGGCGAGCCCGAACACGTCGCCGGTCGTCGTCACGATGGGGCCCACCAGCGTGTCGGGGTTGCGCCCGCGGCGGTAGCCGACGACGACCACGACCACGACGGCGACGGTGAGCGCGACGCCCGAGAGGAAGCCCGCGATGAGTGCGATGCTAACGAGCGTCGACAGCGGGGCGCTCGAACGGCCCAGCGCGAGGAGGGCGGCGAACGCGGCCGCCGCGGCGAAGGCGCTCGCGAGCA
>JBEQBK010000138.1:0-6044 GCA_041639855.1 Halobacteriaceae archaeon
CGTCCCGACCGCCCACCGGGAGGTGTTGGAGGCGGTCCGCGAGATACCGTACGGCGAGCAGGTCAGCGTCGACTCGCTGGCAGCGGCCGCACCGGGTCTCGACTCGGACGAGCCCGAAGACGTGGAGACGGTTCGGGCCGCACTCGCGGGGAATCCGGTGCCGCTCGTCATTCCGGACCACCGCGTGCGCGACGGCCCCAGCGGCGCGCCGCCCGAGGTCGAACAGCGCCTCCGCTCGCTGGAAGGGATTCGGTAGACGGTCTGTCCGACGCCCGTCTACCCGACTGCGCCGTGCTGTGGAAGCGCCGCGGATACAATCCACGCCGAGCGCGTCAGCGCGAGGCCTGGCCGGACGCTGAAAGCCGCGTCGCGGCTTTCAAGTCGCTGAAAATCCCCGATTTTCAGAAGACAAAGGGCGAGGCGCGAGCGGTCCCGTGCCGCTCGCGCCGAGGGCTTTCATTCGAAGACGGCGTCGAACGCGTCGGCCCCCAGCGGCGCGAACGTTCCCGCGGCGACGTTCTCGCGGACGTGCCCTTCGCTGCTAGCGCCGACGAGCGCGGCCACCACGCCGGGCGCCGAACGGGCGAAGTTCAGCGCTCGCTGTGCGGGGGTGTCGCCGGCCAGTTCGTCCGCGACCTCGGGCGGGAGCCCGTCGGCCAGCGCGCCGCCCCCGAGAGGATGGGTGGCGTAGGCGTCCAGCCCTGCCTCGTGGGCGAAGGCGAGCGCGCTCTGTGCCCCCTCGGGACCCTCCTGGGCCTCGACGGTGAAGCCGCCGGCCATGCCGGCGTTGAAGGGTAGTTGCACGGCTCGGAAGGCTGTCGTTTCGTTGCCGACGCGCTCGGCGGCCGAGCGCGCCCGCGAAACGAGTTCCGGCAGGGAGAGGTGTCGGGGGTGGTTTCGGGGGACCCGCAACCCCTCCCACGTCGTCACGCCGTAGTGTGCGATGTCGCCGGCCGCGACGCGGCGCTCGAAGGCCGCGAAGGCGCGTTCGATGGCGCCGTACACCTCCCCACGAGTCCGGTCGTCGAACTGGACTTCGGGCGTGTGGAGGAAGTAGCAGTCAATCGTCTCGACGCCCAGGTTCGACAGCGAGCGCCCGACTTGGTCGGTCAGGAAGCCCGGTGCGATACAGTGGTTGCCCGCGAGGTCCTCGGGGTCGACGATTCCGGTGTCGATGTACTCCCGCCGCACGAACGCGCCCGGGTCGTCGGGCCGCTCGCCGTCGAACGGCACCGTCCCGGCCTTGCCGGTGAGGGAGAGTTCGCCGCGTTCGACATCGGCGCGCTGGATGGCCCTGCCGACCGCGCGCTCGTCGCGCTGGCCACGGGCGTGAAGTGCGGTGTCGACGAGGTTGACGCCGTTCTCCAATCCAGTCACGACGGCGTCCTCCCGGTCGCCGCCCTCGCAGGCCGGGCCGAGGCCGATGCTGGAAACGACGCCGTTGCCCGCGCGCCGGAAGAAGGTGCGCGCGAACGCGTCCCCGAAGCGGCCGCGGTACGCGAAGGTGTCCTCTGCGCTCGCCATGAAAAACGTAGAAGCGGCCCGCGGAAAAGCGCCGCTATCCCTGCCCGTAGGCCTCGACTGCCGGGCGGTATCCCTCCTGGAACGTGGGGTACTCGAACTCGTAGCCCGCGGCCCGGAGCTTGGCGTTCGAACAGCGCTTGCTCGTCTTCAGGCGTCGTTCGGCGGGCTCGGAGAGGTCGCCCGCCGCCAGTCGCTCCTCGACGGTCCGCTTCTCGGGGTGCTCGACCCCGCACGCATCGGCGAGCCAGTCGGCGAACTGCCACTTCGAGACGGGCTCGTCGTCCACGGCGAGCCACAAATCCTCGTCGCGTTCGAGCGCGAAGGCGACGGTGCCCGCGGCGTCCGCCCGGTGGAGCATGTTCAGATACCCCTCCGTAACGGGTCCCTCGACGTAACGGTCCAGACGATACCTGTCGGGCCCGTAGAGCCCCGCGAATCGGACGACAGAGGCATCGAAGCCCGCGTCGGCGCCGCCTTCGAGGGCGACCCGTTCCGCCTCCGCGAGCACCGCCGTCTTCTCGGTCGTCGGGTCGATTTCGGTGTCCTCGTCGACCCAGTCGCCGTCGTGGTCGCCGTAGACACCGGTGCTCGACGTGTAGACCAGCTTCTCCGCGCGGCCGGCGTACGCCTCGTTCACCGCTTCGAGCCCGCCGACGTACACCTCGCGGGCGGCGTCGGCACCCCGGCCGCCGGAGCTCGCGGCGAAGACCACGGCGTCGGTGTCGGGGAGCGCTTCGAGCTCCTCGACGTGGGTGACGTCCGCGGCAGCCGCGTCCGCGCCCGTCTCGCGGACGGAATCCAACTCCGAGCGGCGCACCCCCAACACGTCGTGGCCGTCGTCGGTCAGTCGGTCGGCGAGCGCCAGTCCTACGTAGCCACAGCCAAGCACGGTGACGTGCATCAGTAGGGGTTCTCCGCCGCGATGAATCGGTGGATTTCGGCGTACTCGGCGAGCGTCATGTCCTGACGGCCCTCTATTTTCTGCTGGATCTCCCGGGCCGTCAGCTCGTTGTTCAGCCCGCCCTCAATAGCGTCCACGTCGAGCACGGCGGAGCTCATCTGGAGCATCAGGTGGTCCCGGAGTTCGAGCATCATCCCCTCGACATCGGGGTAGTCCTCGGAGAGCGCAAGCACGGCTGCGGCGTCCTCGACGGTGTAAGCGTCTCCGTCGCCGGCTTCGACCGCTTCAACCGTCTCCTCGGGGAGGCCGGTTTCCTCGGCGACCCGCTCGGCGCCGACGTCCGCAACTAGTTCCGCGAGGTGAACCTCGTAGCGTTCCAGCAGGTCGGCACCGACTATCGACTCGGCGTCCGCGACGTCCTCCGTGAGCATACCGGTGGATGGGACCGGGGGCATAAGGGCCTGTCCGGTTAGTCCCACCCCGCGGAGCGTTCGTCGGCGTTCACCCCGTCGCCGACGCCGCGGCTGCCGGGCGGGACGACGACGGCGACGCCGGTCCGCACGTCGAAGGTTGGGGCGAGGTTCCGACCGACCAACTCCCGGGTGCCGTCCCCGTCGGTGTCGAGTCGCACGGGCGCGTCCTCACGGGTGTACGCGAGCGAGCCGTGCAACGAATTACCGGTCGGTGCGCGCACCGAGACGTTCCGGTAGCCGCCCTCGATTGCCACGTCCCAGACGTTAACCGTCGCGTACCAGTGCCCCGGAACGGGCGCGACCGGCAGCCCGGAGGGGACCTCCGCCAGCGACGAGCGGACGTCCTTCGGGAGTCGTTCCATCACCCGTCCACGGGCCTCTTCCATCCCGCTCCGGGCAGCTTCCCGCAAGAGGGCGTCGGCTTCCGAGCGGGTCGCGCCGACGGTGTCGCTTACGGCCGCCTCCGGCAGAGACACGGTGCGGCGCTCCGCGAGAACGAGCCGGACCTCCGCGGCGATTTCGGCGCGAGAGACGGTGGCGGCCGGCGTGTCGCGTCCGCTCCCGCCGTCCCGCATCGCGGCCGGCGTGTTACGTTCGTGCCCGCTGTCCCACACCGCTGCGGCGACCGGCCCGGCCGCGGAGCCGTTCGCCAGCGCCAGCGCCCGGGTGTGAACTGTCTCCCAGCGCGTGAGCCCCGATTCGACGGCACCGCGGGCGGTCCCTCGGGCCATCCCGGCGTCGGCGAGCCGGTCGACGAGCGTTAGCCGGGTCGCCGCCGTCGCGGCGGCGAGTTCCCGGCGGAGAGTTTCCCGGTGGCCGGCCAGTTCGTCGCTCGACGATTCGGTCGACGTGTCGTTGGCCGCGGCCAGCGCGCGCGCCGCCGTCCCGACGCTGTACTCGCGCTCGCCGCCGCCGAGCACCGCGTCGACCAGCGAGTCCGCGGCGTCGCCGTAGGGCACCGAGAAGATATTGGTGTTCCGCGCCGCGAGCGGGTAGGTGCCGGTACGCTCGTTCTTCGAGAGCGAGAGGTACGCCGGGCGCGCCCGGACCGAGAGGTCGCTACGGTTCCCCGGGAGCGGGTCCGGTGTCAGCAGCGACGAAACCGGCGTCTCGCCGAGGGGGAGCGCTCCGCCCAGGGCGTCCGTGACCCCCGAGCTGATGTCCGCCGCGCTCTCGCTCCGGATGCGGAGTCGCTGCGCGACGGCATTCAGATACGCCCGGCGGACCGCGATCTCCGCCTTCGTCGCCGCATCGGGGTAGGTCGTGGGCGCCGCGCCGGCGTGCTCCGCGAAGCGGTCGAAGCGCGTGGCGAGGCGGGCGGCGGGGTTGTCCTCCGCCACGGCTGACGGCGGTAGGTTAACCGAGACGTTCCGGGCGTGCTGGTGGAGGTCGGTCACGTTCGCCACGACCCGACCCCGGATGCCAGCCGGCCGCCCGACGGCGAGACGTTCGCTTCGCGCCGCCGCGGCGGTTCCGTTCGTGACGGCGCGGCGGGCGGTGTCCGCGGGCGCGGCGAGCAGACGTTGGCGGGCCCGCTCGGGGACGGCGGCATACACCGAGCCCTCGGGGTCGGCGAACCCGCGGCTCGGCGCCGAAACCGTGTGTCCGTACCGGACCGTCGCACGGAGTCCGACGCGGTACGTCGTCTCCCGGACCGCTTCGGTCGTCTCGGTGGTGTCCCCGTGTGCCCAGAATCGGGTGGTGGTTTCGGTGACGACGACCCGACGCTCGCGCGTTCCGACGGACTCGAAGCCGGCAGGTGCGTCGGGGAGCGTCGCGTTCCCGCGCTCGACGCGGGTCGAACGGGACGCTGTCGTCCGGATGAGGGTCGCGTTCGCGGGCGCCGCGGGGTTCGTGACTGTGCGGGTCGTCGGGGCGGAGACCCGCACCGTCCGACGCGCGTCAGCGCCGAACACCGAATCGAGGACGGTGCCAGCCCGGCCGTCGAGCGTCCCGAGGTAAGCCTCGTCCGCCGAGCGGTTCACGCCCGCAACGACTGGGGTCGGAGGACTGGATTCGAACGCCGAACCCGCCTCCGCGACCGCCTCCGTGGCGACTCCGCCCGCCCGGGGACCGAGTTGCGAGGCGTTTCCGGCGGCGGACCCGACACCCGAGACGAGGTCCCGGACCCCCGTTCTGGCCGCCGCGTCGCCGAGCGCGCGCCGCGAATCCGCATCGGCGGCACCGAACGCCTCGCGTTGGGCGTCGAGGAGCGCGCCGTTCGCGGCGAGTGCGACGTGCCGGTTGGCGAGGACGTTCACGACCGGTGCGCCGCCGTACTGTGCGTACCCCCTCGCCCACGCCATCCCGTGGAGCCGGGTCGTCAGCGAGCGCGGGAGCCCGTCGTCGAGATAGCCCCCTCGCAGGCCCTCAGTGAAGTTCTCGGTGCGCTCGTGGAGCGCGAACGCCGGCGTGTGGACGACCACTGTCGGTGAGTAAGCGCGCTCGCTTATTCGCCGGCCGTCGCGGGAGAGCGTCACCGAGAGGTTCTGAAAGGAGACGGCTATCCGGTCGCCGTCCGCTCGGACCTCGGTTGTGACGGAGCCGACGAGTGCGGCGGCCCCCGTCGCGTCGAGCGAGACGTTCGCCGTCACGCCGCCGGCGCTGGCTTCGCTGCCGTTCAGCGCGTCACGCGCCGCGAGCGCGGTCCGAAGTTCGAGCCCCGAACGGAAGGCCGACCCGTTCGCCCGCTCAACGGCGTGCCCGACTGTCGTGTTCGCCGGCGCGACGAGCGGGCGGCGCGCCGCGTCTCGGGCGGCGCCGCGGGTCGCGCGGACCAGCGCACTCCGGGCGACGGAGCGGGCGTCTTCTGCCGTCCGTGCGGCCGGGACGTCCGTGTCCGCGTCCGCCGTAGCACCGAGCGCGGTGACGTACGCGCCGCTGGTGACGAGTAGGAGTACACCGACGAGCGCGAACGGAACCCGACCCCGCTCGTCGCCGGCGAGCTTCACGCCGACCACCCTCGAACGACGATGTGGACCTCGCCAGCCCGCCCGCTCTCCGGCGCTGGAACGGCGAAGGAAGAGGACTCGACGCTCGCTCCCGCGGGCGGGGTTGGCCCGACGCGGAAGCGACCGACCGTCCGGGTGCCGTTTCGCGCGACCGCATCCACAGCGGTTCGCCCGAGGGTCCCCGCGAGCGTCCGG